>NZ_AUTQ01000135.1 GCF_000498095.1 Pseudoalteromonas sp. TB64 | reverse complement strand
CATGCAACAGCAGGCAACAAATGGCAGGTTTTGTTTTCGCCCAACGAGCTTGGCAAATGGCGCTATACACTCTCATTTGTTAAAGGCAGTAATATCGCAAGCGTGCCATTAAATACTGTTACAAATGAGCAATCAGCCGGATTTTTTGATAAACAAACAGGCGAGTTTAATGTTACCGCCGCCACTAAATCATCCAGCAGTAAAGACTTTAAAAGCAAAGGTAAGCTTGAATACGTTAATAAACCTTATTTGCAGTTTAATAGCTCAAAAGAGTACTTTTTAAAAGCCGGTGCTAACAGCCCCGAAGTGCTGCTTGGCTTTTCAGGGTTTGATGCCACTCCCACAAAGCGTAACTACCAAGCGCACATAAAGCATTGGCAAAATAGCGACCCTACATGGCAAACAATCAATACAGAGACTGATAACAGTAGTCATCAATCTTCTAAAGGCATTATTGGGCTAATAAATTATTTAGCGTCGCTTAACATTAACGCGTATTACTTTTTAACCATGAACGCCTACGGCGATGGCGACCAAGTTTGGCCATGGCTTAGCAAAACCCAAACCACACGCTACGATGTATCTAAATTAGTTCATTGGGATATTGTATTTAGCCACATGCAGCAAAAAGGCATAATGACTCACTTTGTAATGAGCGAAACCGAAAACGAATCACTGTTTGAATGGAACGAAAGCCAGCTTAAAAACGACTTTGCTGTTAGTCGTAAAATTTACTATCGCGAGTTATTTGCCCGCTTTGGCTATCATTTAGCAACCACGTGGAATATAGGCGAAGAAAACGGCTGGCAAGATCCAAGCGGCGACGATAAACAACAAAAAGCCAATACCACCAAACAAAGAAAGCAATTTGCCGATTACTTTCAATCACTCACCTACTATCCTGAGCATATTGTTGTACATAATGGCCCGTCGCTCGACTACCACATTTACGATAAACCAAACGACAATATTTTGGGCTACCCCGCCTACACAGGGGCAAGCTTACAAGGTGAACTTAAAACAAACACTACTTATAGCGATGTTTTAAAGTACCGCCAGCTTACTCAAAGCAACCCTCACCCGTGGGTGATCACCATGGACGAAGCCTATATTTATGAGTATGCAAACAATGTAGATACGTGGCGTAACAGCAATGTGTGGGCCACATTTATGGCAGGTGGCGCAGGTATTGAGTTTTATTTAGGCGGTGGCGGCGACTTAACAGAGCAAGATTTAACGCCATACAAAGATTACTATTTAGCGATGACCAACGCTGTTGCGTTTTTTCAAAAATACGTGCCTTTTACAAAGCTTAAACCAACCCCAGAGCTTACAAAAACAGGCTGGGCGTTAAGTGATAACTCAACGTTTTACTTATTTTATTTTAGTAACGCAAGCCAAGCTCAGGTCACATTACCAAACGCGTGTTATACCCTCAACTGGTTTAACCCACGAACTAACGACTACATAAACGGCAAACGCTTTCGTGTAAATACCGCAACGAGTACACAACTGGCAACACCACCCAACACACCTAACAACGACTGGGTTTATTTAATTAACCTAAGCGCTAAATAATAAGGATAACAACCATGAATCATTTAACAGTTAAACATTGTGTAACCGGCGTATTACTTACAACCGCAGCCACCATTGCATTGCCTGTAAACGCAGCAGATAAACCCACACAACTTACATCAGCTATTGTGAGTCAAAAAGATGCGCACATTACTCACTACGAAGGCGGTGATTTTCATGCTTACTTTTACGGCGATACACCACTCACCAAAGGCGCTATTACGGGCGTTGCGGTTATTAAACCTAATAACGAAATACACCCCGCCCACCAGCATCCTGATGAAGAATATTTAATGATTCTTGAAGGCTCTGGCACGTGGACGCTTAATGGCAAAAGCCAGCCAGCTCACACCGGAGATATTTTATTTGCAGCGCCTAATGACGTACACGGGATTTATAACAACGGCGATGTGCCGCTTAAGTTTGTGGTAGTGAGGTATCAGGCTAAGTAGGTTTGATTTTTTAGTTTTTTAGTGAAATAGACTAAGTGAATTATGCACAAAGAGGTTAAGAGACGCTTCGCTTTTAGAGGAAATAAAACAGCCTGATATTAGATCAGGCTGTTTACATTGAACTCATTTAATTTTTTACAATTACTTACTTGTGTCTATCAGGGATATATCCCGATTTAATATTATAGTAAATATGTTCCGTTGATATGGAACGCTCTGATAACCATGTAAACTATCTTCATTTATATCTAATTTTATCGATGCTGAATTCAGTTCAAGAATATTTTTTGCTCGACTCAAACCAATTCCACTTCCCGACTTCCCTGATTTTTTAGAATGCTCACCCGAGAAACCTTCATCAAAAAGCAAAGAAACCTCTTCTGCTCTAATTTGTATACTATCCATTTCAAAAGAAATTAATATTTTATTATCTATTTCATTAATAGATATTTCTAGTTCTGTATTAGGTTTAATATATTTCACTGAATTCTCAATTAAGTGAAATAAGGCAACATGTATAGATTCATAATCAAAGAAGGCACTTTTCTTTCCATCACATTCAATTTTTACATTTACATTTTTATCTGTGAAATCTGAAAAAAACAAATACAATATATTCATCATAACTTTGTGAACATTATGAAACTTGAACTGTAAATTAGGGTTTTTGTCGAAAAGCTTATTAAAAACTGAAAACTCTGTTTTCATTGCAATGTTATTCTTTGCTAGCCTCAATAGGCAGAGGGATGCCTCTCTACTTTCCTTTTTGATTATGCTTTCGACAAGCTTCACTTGACCTGAATTTTTTTTAGCAAGAAGATCTTGTGGAATTAGAGAGTATATTTCTTGAATATTATGAGCGTTTAAACTTGTTAAATTATGGAGCAATCTACTTGTACTTTTATTAACTTTATCATTAGAATCTTTTATTATTTCATTTAAATATTTTAATGAGTTAGCTATAAAGCTGAGATTTGTACGAAATTTAGAGGAACTTTTCAGTAGATCCTTATTAGAAGTAAAACCGATGATAGTTCCTGATTCAACAGTCATCGTTCCTGCTCTTTTATTTCCTATTTTTTGTGATGGAGTATTTATATCTTTTATTGATAATTTATCACTAGTCTCTAAATTACAAAAAATAATTTCACCGTCGTTATTGAAAGCTCTATATCTAATCTCCATATTAAATTACTTCATCCCCAATAGTAAATTCTTCTACAATCTTTTGAAATTCATAAGGGTCTGCATTTTTTGGTAGGAAAGAGTCTGCTTTTCTTAAAGCTTTGTGAAATCTGTCTCCCTGAGTTTCTGCAGAATAAATAACTACATGTTTTTGAGGATATTTATCTTTAATAGCTAGCGCTAAGCCAAGCCCTTCATCTTGAAACCCCATAGCTACACCAACGCCTTGAACATCAACAAATAGTATCGAAGCCTCAGATACATCTTGCTGATCAAGAGTTCCTATATCCTTAATTAACTTTGTATGTACCCAGCCACTTTTAACTAAAATTTTAGCAACTTTAAATTTTTGGTCATCATCAACAAACAATATTCTTGTTGAATTTTTATAATCTTCTAAAGTTTTATTTGGCATTGCACTTTTTCCCTGTGGGTGCATCTCTTTCTCATAAGTATTGTTATGGGGGGGATTATTATTGATTACAATACTATTATTATTTTCTGATATTGGTTTATCTTCTTTTTTATAAATAAATTTATATATTAATCCTAAAGCAGCAAGACCTGCTCCACTAAAGAGCCATTCCTTGTTTTCTATCAACCAACTCATATTAATTCCTAATTTTCTAATTTTCTAATTTTCTAATTTTATCACGTGAATTTAATTATTTTAAGGCTATGTTAATTTATCTTCACAATCAACCATTATAATTAAGACCTAAAAAATAGCATTAATTCATATAATCGGGTTTAAAGTATGAACTGATAATGCCGCAATCAAAAGTGAATTAAGAAAACCAAAAAAGCCTAGTATTTAAAAATACTAGGCTCTGATTACGTAATTCGTTCTGTTCTGCTGCATCATGCAAAAAACAAAAAAGCCAGCGCAAAAAAATAGTCTGTATAAAAATACAGACTATTTAATCTGGGGTTAATTACTTTTAGTTAAACTTATTATTCGACCAAGGTTACCGATACATCATCCACATAAAAGTCAGCGGTGAGTTCACTTGACTCAACATAAAGTAAAGCGGCGCTTTCCTGCGTTGCAATTGAATGTGTGTAAGTACCTGATAACTGAACCCAGTCGCCTGCTGCAACGGTTGTAACAGGCGTAAGCTCTAGATACTCAGTGCTAGTGTGCTCTATTTGTAGCGTGAGTTTTATATCTGGTGAAACGGTACTGGTATCGTCAGTTAACTTAATCCATGCAGATACGTTATACGTTTTATCTGCGCTAAATAAGCCTTTTACATCCTTTTGAATACCGTTCCACGTTTCCGTACGCCCTTGTACTAAAGCGCTATTATTACCACTGTGGGCTTGGGTTGACTCTAAGGTTATGCTTGCACTTCCGCGCGCTTGCCATGAATCAAGTCCTGCTTCAAAGTCGCCATTAGTTAGCAGCTCTGATGAAGGTGCTGGTTGTACAACTTCAATTAACTCTTTTAATGCATTAGCAAATCCTTGTAAGGCAGGTTTTGCAGTAAAGTCATTAAAAAATAACAGTGGCCATTCTGTTGTTGGCTCTGGCCAGTTTTGTAACCAGCTATCCTCGTCAATTACGCCCCAAATAGTTATGCCACCGCGTTGATCTTCAGGTACAGTTTCTAGGTATGTTTTAACAATATCGTAGTAGTACTGCTTTTGTTCATCCGCTCTTTCACTGGTTAGGTAAGTTAGAGGAATGCCGCCTTCGTTGTTCATACGAACATCTAGCTCGGTAATTTTCACTTTAATTTTAGGGCGAATATCGACCACTTTTTGAAGATGTGCCTGAATGGTTGAAATGTCAGGGCTGTTAAGTGAAATATGAGATTGAAACCCTATACCATCAATAGGCACGCCGTTGTTGTGAAAATCGTTAACCATATTTATAACGGCATCTAATTTATCAGCATTCCAAATAAGGTTATAATCGTTGTAGTATAAGTCGGCATCAGGATCGGCTGCTCTTGCCGCTTTATAGGCTAAGGGTAAAAACTCAGCGCCTATATTTTCAAACCAAACTGATTCATCGGCACTGTCGTCAGTGGTTTTTTCACCACGGTATTTACCATTTTCCATAAACGCTTCGTTAACTACATCCCAGCTCACTACGGTATCGTTATTACCCTCTTCTTCAAAGTGAGTTGCAACTTGTGTTATGTGATCTTCCATCATAGTTACCCAAGCGCTTTTATCACCTTGAAAACTTTGCATCCAAGGTGCTATTTGCGAGTGCCACACAAAAACATGACCATGTACAGTAAGTGAGTTGTCTTTGGCGTAGTTAACTAGCTCATCAGAATCATCGTAAAAAAATTCACCTTGGGTTGGTTGTAAATAGGTAGGCTTCATAATATTTTCAGCAGAGAGCTGATTAAAGTGTTGTTCAATAAGCGTTTTAATCTCTGGTCTATCTATTATACTGTTACCAAATCCACCAGCAGGTACAGCTACACCAATATTAAAATTAGGTGCCAATGCTTTTAAACTTTGTGCTGTCACTTCGCTGTATTGAACATCAGGTATTTCTTCTGCTGGTACATCGTCTAAAATAAAGCCTGAAAATTCGTCAATATATATAGATTTGTTAATGTTCTCTTCTTTTGAAAAGTGAATTGCTAATCTAACTAATGAGTCAGCTTCAGCCGTTGCGGCTGTTAATGTTATTTTTTGCCACTCTCCCGTTAGTGTTTCTTTTACTAGGCTAAGTTGACCATAATCTGGAGCGGGTGTTTGAATCCAAAAATCGGCACTGGTTCCCTCTTCACCTTTGGTCCAAACACTAAACTCATAATTTTTACCTCCAGTGACAGGAATGTCCTCATAAGCTATTTCAATACCCCAAGGGTTATCACCTAATTCACTAACGATAACCTCTACCGCTTTTGTCCCTTTATAGGTATTAATGCCTTCTTGTGATTCAATTACTTCTATAGTTGAAGAAGCGCTTAATTCTTGAACAGGTCTAAATACCCAATTTCCGACGGGCGTTGTTTGACCTGCAGTGTCTTCCTCTAATCCNCAGCCGCAATTGGGGCTTCAGGCTCTGGAGTATCAGGTGCTACCACTTCCGGTATTTGTACTTCAGGTATCTGCGTATCACTTTTATTCCCCCCGCACGCCACTAATAGCGACACTAAGGTCACTAATCCGGTGTTACGAAAAATCGATTTTTTCATTTTTTATTCCTTAGACTAAAGCAATAAATGAGTCGTTTTTTAACTAGATGCAATAAACGTCATTTAAGTGAATAAATATGCTCAAAGTGTTTTTTACAACACTTTCAAACTATCTATTATTCAATTTGACTACAACTTACTAGTAAAAATAGACTGTCATCTATATTTATTATTGTAATATCTCTTTAATTATTAATATTCACCTTGTAAAAAACCACAAAGAGAATCTAATAATCAATTAGTTATAGTTAAGGTTTAAATTAAATTTTTACTGTTCTATATCGTGTGTGTGAATATATCATCATTAAATTAACCTAAAACCAACACTGTTATAGTCTAATTAACAATAAGTATCAAGATTAAAATTTGTTCTACTTTTATATTTGCCTAGGTGGTTAAATCGTAAGGTGAATACTTTTATAAAAGGCATAGTGGTATCTGAACGTATAACACTTGCGTAAAATCAGGATATTTAAAATCACTAACTAGCTAAGTTAGTGAAGCGGTTGCTCATTATTTTTCTTTGTAACAACT
Organism: Pseudoalteromonas sp. TB64; assembly: GCF_000498095.1. Lineage (GTDB taxonomy): Bacteria > Pseudomonadota > Gammaproteobacteria > Enterobacterales > Alteromonadaceae > Pseudoalteromonas. The sequence goes on along the minus strand of NZ_AUTQ01000135.1, from coordinate 6,177 downwards.
TCAAACACAAAAAAGCCGAGTATTTAAAAACACTCGGCTTTACATTTTACACATTAAATTGCTTACTGAACTACATCAGCAATTGTTTTAATAATCGGCTTAGGGTTTAAATTACGATCCCATAACAACGGGTAGTTTGTTCTGTTTGGGATTGGGTAGTCGTTTTTCCACGACATACCATCGTGTAATCCCCAAAAGGTTACGCGGTCTATCTTGTCGCGTTTTGCGTAAAACAGTTCAAACAAGGCTTTATAACGGGCGTTTAATTGCGCCTCTACGTCGCTAGGTAAGCCATTTTTGTATGGGTCGAGGTAGGTTTCAAACTCTTCTAACTGAAACTGTGGTTTCATCATATCGGTGCCGGTAATCTGCCCTTCTTTTGTTAAAGGCAGCACGTCTATATCAAGCTCGGTGATCATCACTTTTATACCCAGCGCGGCGTATGCATCGATGGCTTGTTCAATATATTGCATTTTAGGAAAATTAAGCCCCCAGTGCGCTTGTATGCCAATGCCATCGATTCGAATACCTTCTTTTTGCAGCATTTTGATCATACGTATAATGCCGTCTCTTTTTTCTGGTCGCCATGCATTAAAGTCATTGTAGTAAAGCTCGGTATTAGGTGAATACTGCTGGGCGTATTTAAACGCGGCTTTTACCATAGTATCGCCATCACCTACGCGGTTAACCCACACAGTTGGGCGATAAGAGCCGTCATCAGCAATTACTTCGTTAACTACATCCCACGCATCTACTTTGTTTTTATAGCGCCCTGCTACAAGCTCTATGTGTTTGCGCATTTGCTCAAGCTGCTGTGCTGGGGTATTTGGCTCATTTTTGCTATTTGTAAAAAACCAGTCGGGCGTTTGGTTATGCCACACTAAGGTGTGAGCTACGGTAAACATATTATTTTGCTTGGCAAAATCTATAAACGCATCTGCACCACTAAAATCGACCTTACCTTTTTGCGGATAAATTACTTCAGCTTTCATAGCGTTTTCAAGGGTGACTGTATTAAATTGCTTAGCAATAATTGACTGCGCGGCTGCGTTTTTGCCTGTCACTATATCTTGATTTACAGCAACCCCCATTTTGAATGAGTCTGCAAAGGTGTTTTTAAGGGCTGGGGCTGGGTCTTGGCCTTGTGCAACGTTTACGCTTAAAGATCCTGCAAGTAAAAGCAGGCTGAGTGTGTGTTTTTTATGCATGTGTGTGCTCCGTTGAATCGTTATTATTTTCGATAAATATCATACAACGAAAAAAATAAATGATATAGTCAAAATGACCATTAATTATAAATTAAACAAACCTGAGTAAACGTCCATGCTAAAAACACACAAAAAAACGCTAAGCTTAGTTGTATTAATGCTCTGCTTTAATAAAGCAGCGCTGGCACAACAACCTGAAAATACACCTTTGTTAAACGCTGTAAACAGCCAAAGCAATGAGCAGTCACCATTAATAAAAGGCGTTAAGCCCACACTTGTTAGTGACGAGCTTTTGTTTTTAGAAGGGCCTACGTGGTCAAGCCAAGACAATGCGTTTTATTTTTCAGAAATGAACTTTGCTAGCTCGCAAGCACTTGGCCCTGATTCGACCATTTATAAATTAGTGCTGCCCAATACCCTCACCACTTATTTAAAACACAGTGGTACAAACGGCTTGTATGCCAAAGGGCAGAACCTCTATACGCTTAACCATAGTACGCAGTCGCTTTCTAAAATTAATATAAAAAGTAAAACTAATACCGTAATAGTTAGCGAGTTTGATGGGCTAAGCTTTAGCTCGCCAAACGATATGACTATGCATAAAAATGGCGATATATTTTTTACCGATCCTAACTGGCAAATAGGCGAACGCACTCAACAAATGCCTTATACTGGTGTGTATAAGTTAAGCAATACAGGCGTACTTAGTTTAATTGACGCTACTCTTGAAAAGCCCAACGGTGTTGCGCTCTCGCCCGATCAACGTACCCTTTATGTTGGCGACTTTAGCAACCGCGTAAGCAAATACACTATCGATGAAAACGGTGATATTTCACCGCGCGAAGACTTTATTAAAGTAACCTCGCCCGATGGTATAAAAGTAGACTCTGCTGGCAATATTTACGTTAGCAGCCACAAAGAAGGCGTTATTAATATTTACACGCCAAGCGGCTTACTTATCGATAAAATTGAACTGGGCCCTAATGTAACCAACCTTGCGTTTGGTGGTAAAAATCGCAAAACATTATTAATAACCACCGCTAAGGGCTTGTTTACGCTTGATGTAAAAGTAGCGGGTTTGGCTAATTAGCTAAATTAGTTAAGTAACTTATTAAAGGGAAAGTTAAGCTCACTCGTTAAGCACAAAAACCGGTGTAACTTGGTTACACCGGTTTTTTATTATTTAAGTTTTTGCTGCCTAAGCTTTTGCTACTTAGATTTTTGCTACTTAGGCACCGTTATTTTAATTAAACGTGTTGTTATAAAACTTAAAATTGCCCGATACATGCAGCATAGCTAACATATATAACGAACCATTATAGTAACGGTAGTCACCCGTTGGTTGCGATAAAGACCAAAATTCGTTAAAAAACTCATTTGCTTGCCCAGCGTTTGTTGAAGCAAGTAACGCTACTGCATTCGCGGCTTTTTGACCTTCGCCTGCACAGCCTTTGTTTTGCGCTCCACCGTACGAATACACTTGCTCGTAACAGTTATTACTGTTGTTAGTTTTTGCATAACTTAAAAAGCCCAGTGCTTTATTTACTGCGCTTTTATGCCACGCTTGAGCACCCATTAAATGCGCGTCTAAGCCAACATTCATAATTACGCGCCATGCATCAAATTCATACCATTGACCTGGGTTTGCTTGGCCGTTAAAAATGTAGCCAATAACAGGGCTGCCATCTAAGCGCGATAAAAATGTAGGTAAGTTCCAATGCGGATTATCATTCACTTTTGTAAAATGGTTTTTAAGTAAGGTTCTACTTTTTGTAGCCACTTGTCGCCAGTAATTTTTGTCNCGGCTTGATTAGTCACGTTATTTGCAAAGTAGTCGTAAAACGCAGGTATATGATAAGAAGGGTCTGTTAGGTTATCAATGTAAGGTGAAAAACGGATTATTTGGTTTTGCATCAGCTTGTTTTTAATTGTGTTTAACATGGTAATGGCATCAGCATAATAATCAAATTCGCCCGAATTACCCCAACGGGCTGACGCATTAAGTAGTGCGAACGCAAAGTACTCTTCGCCATCCGGAGCCGGACCTTCATCTACTTTATAAACAAAGCCGTTTTGATTAAGCTTTAGTTTCCACGCGTAAACGCCTTGTTTTTTTACATCAGGGTGATTGTCTGGATTTTTTTGATACGCTTTAGCAAAGCGCCATAGGTTATCAAATTCTTCTTGCTTGTAGAGCATAACAGCGGCGGTCATTCCCCACGATTGCCCTTCTGTTCTTATATCGTCGCCTTCGTCTGGGTTAATTGCTTTTATGTAGTGTGCTTTATAAACACCGTTTTCGGTGTACGGGTAGTAAAGTTGTTGAGTGTTGTTATAGCCAAACATATTGTCAAAAGTACTATTCACCTTTTGCTGTATATTTGTTTTACCCATTTCTTGTGCGAGGTTACGGTATGTCCCTGAACTGTCGGCGCCTACACTCGATGGGTTATTATTAAATGCAGCAAGTGATTGATAGCTTATTAGTGTTAACAATAAAGTTGTTATTTTAAAAAATACTTTCATGTTTATCCTCTTTATTTGAATTATATCAGCGTGCAAATTTAATATAGTCTTCTTGACCATTTGATCAAGCAATTCTCAAAATTATTTGTTTATTTTATAAACTAAGTGAAATGAGTGAGGTGTTTAAACAGTGCCTAAAATGCAAAAGGCCGCTTAAAAAAGCGGCCTTGAACGATGTAAATAAAACTAAAAAGTACATTTATGAGTTATTCATTAATTACTGCTTTTTAACCCTTTACCTGTTGCAGCCCAATAAATACCGCCATAAATATGTTCGGTTAAAAACTCACTGCTATACACCGCATTAGTATGCCCAAGAGCGGTATAAAATGAGCGGCCGCCATCGTAATTGTGATACCACGAAATAGGATGAAACGATCCCATGCCTGAGCCTGTTTTGTTATTACCCCAATCGGCAGTTGGGTTGTAAGTTTGCTCATCAACCGTGAGTAAGTAGTTTAACTTAGTGAGCTCTGGCCCAAACTCGTACCACTCGTCAGTCCAAAGCATTTCCTGCGGCATATGGCTTAAGCCAATAAAGTTAGTATTAGGCACTTTGCTTAATACACCGGTTTGAATAACAGGATGAATGTTAAAGGTGCGCCCCACCAGCTTTTGATACCACAGCCAATCGTATTCGGTGTCTGATGCGCTATGAATACCCACAAAGCCTTTACCTGCTTTTACAAATCGTTCAAGCGCGGCTTGCTCTTTTGGGTTTAAAATATCGCCTGTGGTTGATAAAAACACTACTACATCAACATTTTTTAAGTAATCGTCGTTAAAATAATGGCTTTCTTCGTGCCAAATTAAATTAAAAAAGTGCTTATCGGCTAAGCCTTCTAGCGCTTTAACGCCTTCGGTTTGCGACTTATGGTGCCACCCTGCGGTTTTTGTAAATAGCAGCACATTAAATTGCTTTTTAGGGAGGGTATCAAACCCTGTAGCATGACTTTTTTGCACTGTTGCCATACTCAGCGCCAATACAACAAAGCTTAATAGCCAACCCTTATATGCGAATCTAGGTAAAGAAAAAAACATAGTATTCCTATTTAAAATGAACAAACATATTGGCCGTTAACCGCCCTGTTTGTGGACACGGTGAAATATCGGTGGCTGTATTAAGTAAACTGGTGTGCAGCAAATACCCAGGAAACACAATAAGCCTATTTGGCTTGTAGGGTATGTGCTTGTAGCATTCAAACTCACTGTGCTGTGGGGTGCAGTAACTAGGTTTTGTGTTACTGCACTCAAGAATGTGTTGAGCATGCGTTAAATACGTGTTTTTGCGCTTTGTGCTTATTGTTTCAAACCCTGTTTTTTTATGCCTAAAAAACCCCGTTCCGCCATGCGGCCCCTCTCCAAGGTAATGAATAATGGCAATTAGGTTAGGATCGTTGGTATCAAAGTGTGGCAAGGTTTGTATTGGTGATAGCTGCTGCTCCGTTTTAGTAATTAACGATAAGGCATTATCTTTTGGGTATGGGGTAAGTGTTTGCCCAATATTAAATACGTTATAAAACCCCTGTATAAGAGGCTTTAAGTAATCAACCACACATTGCTTTGGCAGCGGCATACGTAAACCTGGGTATTGAGTGAGTTCGTCGGGTTTAAACTCTCCATTACTTTGAGCAGCACTTTGCGCTAATTTTATAAGTTTTTGCGGCTCACTAAGGTAGTCGTCAATTATAATAATTGGCGTTTGCTCTTGCCCTATAAACTCATACTCTGGCTGTAAGTTATTGCCAAGTGTTAGCATAATACTTACTTAGCCTTGCAATAATGATTAATAAAATCAATGTGACTCGGTAAGCTATTTGCTTTTTTAGCCACATGATTTTTTATTGATTCTAAAAATCGTTTAAGCTCATCATCGCTCATGCTATCTACAATGGGGTGATAATTTTGCGGCACTAGCCCTTGCCCTAACATCACTTGTAACCACGATGCTTCGCCAAATAGCTCTTGCTCTGCTTTATAAACATGCCCGCTTTGTTTAAATAGCTCAAGGCGTTTAGCGAGCGACTCTGGTATTGGCATATTTTTACAGTAACGCCAAAAGTCGCTGTCGGTGCGCTGCGTTACGTGGTAATGCAGTACAATAAAGTCGCGGATATTTTCCGCCTCAAAGCGCATTTTGTTATTAAAGTCATCTTGATAACACGACTCAATTGCCTTGGTTGGCATGTTTTGCATTAATCTAATAATGCTTTGCTGAATTAAATGAATACTGGTTGATTCAAGCGGCTCAATAAAACCACTTGCCAAGCCAATAGCAACACAGTTTTTGTTCCAATGTTTACGCCGTGTACCGGTGCGGTATTTAATAACGCGCGGCTCATTAATAGGTTTGCCTTCTACGTTATTAAGGAGCGCTGTTTTTGCCTCATCATCGCTCATGTATTTACTACAAAACACTAAGCCATTACCACGGCGGCTTTGC
>NZ_AUTQ01000134.1 GCF_000498095.1 Pseudoalteromonas sp. TB64 | reverse complement strand
TAGCAAACTCGATGCCCGAGTGGTGGAATTGGTAGACACAAGGGATTTAAAATCCCTCGACTAACAAGTCGTGCCGGTTCAAGTCCGGCCTCGGGCACCACTTTAAATTATTTTACCAAGATAGTTTAAAGTCGATAAAACAATATTTTGCGGTACTAGCTCAGTTGGTAGAGCGCGACCTTGCCAAGGTCGAGGTCACGAGTTCGAGCCTCGTGTACCGCTCCAAATTATTTGGATACATTTAGGCGGAATGGCAGAGTGGCCATGCACCGGATTGCAAATCCGTTTACCTCGGTTCGACTCCGGGTTCCGCCTCCATATAATTTACTCCACACGCTTTAATTAGCAAACTCGATGCCCGAGTGGTGGAATTGGTAGACACAAGGGATTTAAAATCCCTCGACTAACAAGTCGTGCCGGTTCAAGTCCGGCCTCGGGCACCACTTTGTGGTTTAATTGCATTGCCAAGTGTAATTTATAAAATAGTTAATTTAGAATTAATATGATGCGGTACTAGCTCAGTTGGTAGAGCGCGACCTTGCCAAGGTCGAGGTCACGAGTTCGAGCCTCGTGTACCGCTCCATATTAGTTTTATCCACTTGCTTTTAATAGCAAACTCGATGCCCGAGTGGTGGAATTGGTAGACACAAGGGATTTAAAATCCCTCGACTAACAAGTCGTGCCGGTTCAAGTCCGGCCTCGGGCACCACTTTAAATTATTTTACCAAGATAGTTTAAAGTCGATAAAACAATATTTTGCGGTACTAGCTCAGTTGGTAGAGCGCGACCTTGCCAAGGTCGAGGTCACGAGTTCGAGCCTCGTGTACCGCTCCAAATTATTTGGATACATTTAGGCGGAATGGCAGAGTGGCCATGCACCGGATTGCAAATCCGTTTACCTCGGTTCGACTCCGGGTTCCGCCTCCATATAATTTACTCCACACGCTTTAATTAGCAAACTCGATGCCCGAGTGGTGGAATTGGTAGACACAAGGGATTTAAAATCCCTCGACTAACAAGTCGTGCCGGTTCAAGTCCGGCCTCGGGCACCA
>NZ_AUTQ01000133.1 GCF_000498095.1 Pseudoalteromonas sp. TB64 | reverse complement strand
CTGCCATTGCACGTGCTAAAGCTAAAAAAGCGGCAAAAGCACTAGAAGACGCTGATGCACCAAGCACACCAGATAAAATCGAAAATTCATCTAGCTCTGTTGAAGCTGAAGTATCTCAATCAAGCGACGATAAGAAAAAAGCAGCCGTTGCTGCCGCTATTGCCCGAGCAAAAGCCAAAAAGTTACAAAAAGAAGGAAATGATAAGTCATGAAATTAACCATGGCCAGTTCGCCGCATAATCACAGTCATAAATCGTTAACGCGATTAATGCTTACCGTTATTGCCGCGTGTATTCCTGGGCTCATTGCTCAAGTTGTTTTTTTTGGCACCGGTGTACTTATCCAACTAGTGATTGCACTTGTTGCCGTCAGTGTTTTTGAAGCCGCTATAATGCTGATGCGAAAGCGCCCTGTTTGGCCTGCTTTAAGTGATGGTAGTGCTTGGCTTACAGCCGTATTGCTAGCATTGAGTATTCCGCCCTTAGCGCCGTGGTGGATTATTATTATTGGTTGTTTATTTTCCATTGTTATCGTTAAACAATTATACGGTGGCTTAGGGTTTAATTTATTTAACCCCGCAATGGCTGCTTATGTGCTGTTACTAGTTTCATTTCCGGTGCAAATGACTTCATGGTTGCCCGTATCTGATTTATTGAATAATTCAATTGGATTTACCGATCAGCTGCGCCTTGTATTCACCGATTTTACCTCTATTGGTTACAGTTTAGATCAAGTTCGTACCGGTATTGACGGCGTTACAATGGCTACACCTCTAGATACAATTAAAACTGATGTTGGACATGGTTTAACTGTTACTGAAAGCATGCAAAAACCAATATTTAATGAATGGGCTGGTCTTGGTTGGATGTGGGTTAATTTAGGCTTTTTAGCGGGTGGTTTATACCTACTGAAAGAAAAAGTAATTAACTGGCATATCCCAGTAAGCTTTATTGCAAGTTTAGCTGTGTGTAGTGCTATTGGTTATATTGCAGCACCAGGAACTGAGCCTGGCACTTTATTTCACTTATTAAGTGGTGCCACCATGATGGGTGCATTTTTTATAGCAACCGATCCAGTATCGGCAGNGCAACCACTAATAAAGGGCGTTTAATTTACGGCGCACTTATAGGTTTATTAATCTACTTAATTCGTACCTTTGGCGGTTTTCCTGATGCGGTAGCTTTTGCAGTGTTACTGATTAACATTGCGGTACCTCTTATTGATTACTACACGCAGCCACGTACTTATGGTCACGGAGCAGTAAAATGATTATTTCGTCAATGGCTAAAAACGGCGCTATTTTAACGGCTTTTGCTTTAGTTACAACTGGATTAGTTGCCTCTATAAATGCGCTTACAGCGGATAAAATTGCCGAGCAGGAACAGCTTCACCTTACTTCTCAATTGCAAGAAGTGCTCGACCCTAGTACTTACGATAATGAACTATCAAAAGATTGCGTTATTATTTCTGATGAACGACTCGGTCCTAATGGTGATCAGATAATTTATCGTGCCCGCAAAAATAATAAACCGGTTGCCCTAGTTGTAAGGCATGTTACGCCAAATGGTTACAGTGGTGATATTAGTTTATTAACCGCCGTTTTAAGAGATGGCAGTATTGCCGGTGTACGAACCACTAAACATGAAGAAACACCTGGCTTGGGCGATAAAGTAGAAGTTAAAAAATCACTTTGGATCACGACTTTTAAAAACTTAACAGTACAAAGCGAAGACGATGCTCGCTGGGCTGTTAAAAAAGACGGTGGTCAATTTGACCAGTTTACAGGGGCAACTATTACCCCTCGTGCCGTGGTTGGCTCAGTAAAAAAAGCAGTACTGTTTGCTCAAAGTGAATTTGACGCTATTTTTGCAGCACCTAACGCTGAATGTTTAGAGGTAACTAATGAGTGAATTAAAAACACTGTATAAAGAAGGTGTATGGGTAAATAACCCTGCCCTAGTTCAGCTTTTAGGTCTTTGCCCATTATTAGCTGTTACATCGACAATTACAAACGCACTAGGTTTAGGGCTAGCTACGCTACTTGTTTTAGTCGGTTCAAACGTTAGTGTTTCAATAGTACGTAACTGGGTACCTAAAGATATTCGTATCCCTGTATTTGTAATGATCATCGCAGGCTTTGTAACCATAGTGCAGCTGCTAATGAACGCCTATACGTATGGGCTGTATCAGTCATTAGGTATTTTTATTCCACTTATCGTTACTAACTGCGCCATTATTGGTCGTGCTGAAGCATACGCCTCTAAAAATCCAGTTCACTTATCTGCCTTTGATGGCTTAATGATGGGGTTAGGCTTTATGATTGTGCTTGTCGTTTTAGGCGCAATGCGAGAGCTAATTGGTCAAGGAACTTTATTTGATAGCGCCGATTTATTATTAGGTCCGTGGGCACAAAGCTTACGCATTGAAGTATTTAACTTTGATAATCAGTTTTTACTCGCCATTTTACCACCAGGAGCATTTTTAGGTCTTGGATTGCTTATTGCCGGTAAAAACGTAATTGACGCGCAAATAAAATCAAAGCAAGTTGCACCACCAGAGGCTGAAAAAGGTCCTCGTGCACGTGTTACTAGCTTAACTTAAGGGGAAAACGCATTAGCTTAGTAAAAGCTAATGCGTTTTAAGTTGCATGAATAAAGAAAAACGTCACCAAATACTGTCGCGCCTGCGCGACGATAATCCACACCCAGTTACTGAGCTTGAATATTCAAGCCCGTTTGAGTTACTAGTAGCAGTAACACTCTCAGCGCAAGCAACCGATGTAGGCGTGAACAAAGCCACTCGAAAGTTGTTCCCTGTTGCTAATACACCACAAGCCATTTTAGATATAGGTCACGATACACTGCGTGATTATATAAAAACCATCGGCTTATTTAATTCTAAAGCTGCAAACGTTTATAAAATGTGCCAAATATTAGTTGATGAACATAACAGCATAGTGCCAGAAAATCGTGAAGCGTTAGAAGCCCTACCTGGCGTTGGCAGAAAAACAGCAAACGTAGTGTTAAATACCGCTTTTGGCTGGCCTGTAATAGCGGTAGACACGCATATTTTTCGTGTTTCTAACCGCACTAAGCTTGCCATGGGTAAAGATGTTGTGGCTGTAGAACAAAAGCTTGAAAAAGTAGTGCCTGCTGAATTTAAAGTAGACGTGCATCATTGGCTAATACTCCACGGACGTTACACCTGCGTTGCACGTAAACCTAAGTGTGGCAGCTGTATTATTGAAGACTTGTGTGAGTTTAAAGATAAAATAGAATAGCCCTAGATCTCTTTAGAGCAAATTGTGAGCGGTTAATAATTATGATACTTGGAGTCAAAATTTGGCCCTAACGAATCCCTGTATTATTTTACTGCTTGATTAAAAAAGATAAGTTCAGCTTTACTTAGCTTCTCACCTTCTATGTATTTTTGCGTTAGTACGGTACCTTTACAAAGTTTATGCCAGCGAATAACAATCGCTTTGTCATTTAATCGATTCGCTTTTTTATCATCAACATATAAGACCAAATAGATGTAGTTGCTCATAACGGAGAGGCGCATACATCAATACAGAAGCCTTTGCCAGCATGAGCTGCTTGTCACTCAGCCTGTATGATGCTCGTAAGGTTGACTAGTAATATACTCTTCTCCACATAAAAAACATACCGAACTCAACGTAAAATACAGTGGTAGTACTTTGTTTATAAAAGTACAAAACTTAGGATGTATGTCTAATTTATCCCTCTTTTGAACATTTAAATTAATCCTTCAAGATTAAATCTTTATCTAATTTGGCGCTGAAAGTTTTCAAAGTTATTTAAGGCGTCGAATGCAGTAAATACAGTCCAACCATGTCTTCTTAATATATTAGAATTACTCATATTAATAAGCACCGCTACTTTACGCCTTGGCCAGCAAAGATCTATTGACACAAATGTTTCTTTATCTTGGATAACAATCCCTAGCTCAGCACCAGGTAATCTAGTAGATTGGCATTTTTGTAAAAGGCCATCCAATGCTGTATCAGCATATTCGCGAAGGTTATCGTAATTAAACACGTCAAACTTGTGCTGCTCTCGTCTTAATTGGTTAATCTTAAGAACATCAGAGTTACTTACATTTATATGAGCATGGTGTGGTTGCTTTTTATGACAATCAACACAGAGTACTCTCAAATTATCTCGTTGGTTATTAGCTTTATTACCATTAATATGATGAGTATGGAGTAATTTTTTTTCAGACTTTAGATCAACTCCACATTGTTCACAGCAATAATCTAAATCGCTTCTCAACTTAGATGAAATTGACGACCAATCCGAAGTATAGTTTCCAGCTCTAAAACCAGCAGTACTTTGCGGTAGAGATTTAAAATATGAGCTATATGCCTCAAAGAATTTTGAATATGAAAACGAATTTATTAACTGATTTTTTTCACTCCATCCTAACTGGGAAAAGTTATTATGATTTAGTAAAACTAAACAGTTTTGACAAACAGCTAAGTCAGCGTCGCCTTTAAGCTCTTTGCGAGAATGATAATCGCCCCCAAAAACAGGAAAAAAACCATCAACACGACTAATCACGTCGTAGCGATCATTAAATCGTCCTCTTTCTCGCATTCCGATTATTGTTTTACATTCAGCAACATGTACTCTTCTTGCTCCCTTTTGCTTCCCATCTTGTAAAACACTTGAGATGTTACCACCTTGATCAGGTATATAAAGCATAACTTGATGACCATCATAATTTAAGACACCGTTTGACCCATCAATTTCATCTAACTGTATATCTTTCCCTAAGATCATCCCTTGATTAAGGTGACTGCCAATGCTTTCGAGTTCAGAAGCATCACTAGTGATAGAAAAGTCTGTTACTACTTGCCCTAAGGGTGCTACCGCTCTATGTAACGCACTAAAATCAACGGTTAGTTTCATTACTGCGCCTCCAGTATCCGTTTTATTTGAATATCAGCATTGGTAATTGCCCTAAAAGATACACGCCTTGACCTTGCTGCATCTTCCACACCATTCTCTTTAATCAAGCGTGAAGATGAAAAACCAACTGCAGCAATATTAGCTTTAATCCAATCAGCCTCATTAGGCATAAGAGCATAACCATACTCTAATACAGAACGAGTTCGCCCCTGAGATAAACGCATATTATAAAAATATGCTTTAGCCTCTGTTGAACCTCTTAAACCAACACTTGAGGTATGACCCTCAATACGAATTTCATCTAAAGAGTCTCTGAACGGGGCAAGCACGTTGATATATCGAGGGAAAAAGTCGTTTAATATTTCTTTATATGCGTCACTTAATCTAGTTTCATTATTAGCAAATAAAACATCTGGAGATTGGAAGTTAAACGCTAGTGTTTCTTTGTCTATTGTTGCTCCCCACTTACCAAGGTCTCTTTTAAATTCGCTTTCTAAAGCTTCATAAATAGCAACTTGGTTTTGTTGATAAGCAACAGCAACATCTTTAATCTTATCGTTTTCTTTTTGAGTTATCATCATAAAAACGATAGCTATAAACAAGAATACAACCATTAGACCAGCCATCAAATCTGATACAGTTAACCAATGGTCACCACTATCTTGAGAGGTGTTTTGAGAGCCAAATATCTTTTCCATTACATTACTCGCTGACTTACAACTTCATTCATAGCTTTAGTTAGCTTAATGTAATCATCAACAAATTTACCGCTTACCTGTGCAAGTGCTTTACCCATTTCGTTCATTACACGGTTTACTTCTTGCTGCATCGCAGTATCAATAAGTTTTAGTTGTGAGTCTACGGCTTCGCCAGTCATACCAACCTGCTTTTTAACCTCATTTTCCATTGCATCAAAGGTACGTTTAGCTTGGTTAATTTGCTGTGTAGCTGCATCGTCAATAACTTCATTAAGGCGTTGCTGAAGTTTTTCAGCTGACTTAACTACAGTGTCACGCACCTGCTCTGTATCTGTTACAAGGTTTTGATTAGCTTGCTTCATAGTTGAAGTAATGTCTTTAGCGTCATCCACTAATTTTTCAATCATGTCTCGCATATTGTTATTTAGGTCAGTCACTGTATCTTGTAAGTGCTGCTTAATTACTTCAGTTTGCGACTGTAAATGATCCGATGTTGTTTTTAAGCTTTCGTTAGTTCGAGCTGTATTATCTGTAAACTCATTACCTGCAGTTTGGATTTCTTTACCAATCTTATCCGAGCTTTCTATCAAGCGATCGCCAACACTATTGATGCCTTTCTCTGTTTCATAAGCAAACTTGTCTAATAAATCATTAGATGTCTGAACGTGAGCTTTTATGTAATCGTCTGATTGCGTAAGAAGGGTTTTATAATGGTCACTCGCTGTTGTTACAGCAGCCGATATATCGTTCACTGTAGCTTCAACTTGTTTTTGAATTTGCGGGACGGCTTCAACAGCTTTATCGCGCATATCTTTAAAGGCCTCTAAGTGGCGTTCAAGCTCAGCTAATTGATGTTGATTAACTTCCATAACACCTTTTAATTCACCCATCGATTGAGGAATTATTTGGCTTTGCTCACTAATATGAGCAACAGATGATTCAGTTGCAGAAATAGAAGCAACACCATGAGCATATTGGTCACTCATTTCTTTAAGCTGAACTTTATAGTTTTCTTGCCATTCAACTAATTTAATTACCGCTTCATTTAATTGTTTAAAGTTATCACCAAACTGCTCTGTTAAGTTGTTATTAAAATCACTAATCACCTGTTTTAGTGCTTCAATAACTTGCTCTGTAGCTGACTTTGATAAAGTATCTGCAAAGTCTTGTAGTTTAAGCCATAGCTTTTCACTAAACGCCTCAAAGTTCTCTTGTTGTTTTACAGCTTGTTCTTGGGCAATATTTATCGATGTTTTTGCATTATCATTAATATCACCACGTAATATTTTTAATTGCCCAAACAGTGTTGACTCTTCATTACCAACAATCGCCTCTTTTAAAACTTTTGTTTCTGCAACCTGCGCTTGCATAGCACCTAATATCGCCTCAGGTGTTGCATGAGAAATGCTATCTTCTAGTTGCTTAGGTTTTAAAAACGAAAACGTAGACAGTGTTTTAAACACTAAAGATAAAAATATACCCGCTAAACTTGTAATAAATGCCGTTTTTAAACCCGCGAGCAACAACGGAATACTGGCTTCTATGTCACTTTGGTTAAATTCTAATAAACCAAGAACTATACCTAAGAAAGTACCAAAAATACCCATAGTAGTTAATAGTGTTGGAACAAACTGAACAAACTCAATTTGTTTAGCTTTTTTGGTGTAAAACAAACCTAAACCAAAAACAAAAAGCATTAAAATTAAAACAACACCACTAACAACGCTTGTATCAAAACCGCGTAGTAAACTTTCTAGTATATCCATATGATTTATCTTTTGTACTCTCGTAATTAAATAGACAACTACTTTGAAACCTCAAAGCAGAAAACACGCATTAATGGCGATAGAAAGAATTATAAAGAGGTATAAAATTAACAGTGGGGATTTGGTAGTACTGCTCGGCTTTTATCCATAAAATCTTTACGTTCCCTTTCGCCATCCACAACTAAAATAAAGCAATACTTTAGTTGTGGCGAGATAGTATATAAATCAACTGTGATAAGCAAAAAAAACAATGATAAAAAACTAAAAAGCGGATTATATAGGCGAAGTTTAAGCTTAAGTTCAATAGCCTTAAATTTTCAAGTTAATATTGGGCTTTATTATCTATCATGTCGTGAAGTAGTGGCTGGGATCCTTATGGACTTCCCATAGCTTACTGGGCTGCCGGATAGAGCGATGATAAAGTGATTCATCAATCAGATACTGTAGGTGTCACATCCTTTTTAAAACTCGTAGACATTGAGTCATTAGGATCTCATGATTACGTTTGTTTCAGTGAAGATGATGCCAAACTATTATTTAGCTGGTCATCCATGCCCCCTATATTTGTTGATATGGCTTAGAAGATAATTATGAAACACTCATTTATGTAGCTCTAAGTATTCTATTTGGTGGAGCTGTTAGCTATATATGCAACTAGCATGTATGAAGATGGTAATTACGTATTTTGGTCTTACATAAGCAAGGGAAAACGGCTTAAGAAGGTAGTAATTTCAGCAGATTTTGTAGTTGCATACAAAGCGATTGAAAAAATATGCGAATAAAGTGGTTTTGCTTATAATCAGACAGCAAGAGGTGTCTGTTCTCTAGCCCCCACACCACCATAGTGGTCAATTAAATTGTACAATTATCAAAGTATTAATTTCACAAGTCTCACTCCTTTGGTTATGCTAATGAGCATTATAAAATTATATTGCGAAACCCTCTATGTTACCTCTACTTCGTATCTTGATAATTGAGCAAGACCCAGCCACTTTACAAGGTCTTTCAACGAATCTGTCAAAGACCATTCCTAACTTTGAGCGAGATGATATTCATATCGATATTATTGAGTGCCTCGAGCTAAAGCACGCGCTGGAATGTGTAGAGGAAGATGGTGATATTCAAGCTGTGATTCTCAGCTGGGATATGCACAACAAAGTGGGTGAGCGGATGTATAGCCGCTTTATTGAAGAGTTAAAGGCAATTCGCCTTGAGTTGCCGGTTTATGTTATCGGCGACGACACCAAAGGGCTGGAGATCGTTAACGAATCGGAAGAAATCGAATCCTTCTTTTTTAAAGATGAGGTAATTTCTGACCCAGAAGCTATTTTAGGTTATATGATTAACGATTTTGACGACCGTTCAGAAACGCCATTTTGGACGGCGTATCGTCGTTATGTTGGCGAAGCAAACGACTCTTGGCACACACCGGGTCATAGCGGTGGCTCTAGCTTTAGAAACTCCCCTTATATCAAAGATTTTTATCAGTTTTATGGCCGCAATGTATTTGTTGGCGACCTGTCGGTTTCGGTAGACTCGTTGGGTTCATTGTCAGACAGCACCAATACTATTGGCCGCGCTCAAGAATCAGCAGCGGCGACGTTTGAAGTTAAGCACACCTACTTTGTTACAAACGGTTCGTCTACCTCAAATAAGATCATCTTGCAGACACTGCTGCGCAAGGGAGATAAAGTAATTGTCGACCGTAATTGCCATAAGTCAGTACACTATGGCATCTTGCAATCAGCTAGTTACCCCATTTATTTGGCGAGTATTTTAAATCCAAAATATGGAATTTTCGCGCCACCGTCGTTGGCCGACATCAAGTTGGCAATTGAAAACAATACTGATGCTAAATTACTAGTGCTTACCGGTTGTACTTACGATGGCCTGCTTAGCGACCTGAAACAAGTGGTAGATTATGCTCATCAACATGGTATCAAGGTGTTTATAGATGAAGCCTGGTTTGCATACTCATTGTTTCATCCTAGCTTTCGTCATTATTCTGCAATACATGCTGGGGCTGACTACATTACGCATTCGGCGCATAAAGTAGTATCGGCGTTTTCTCAGGCGTCTTATATTCATATTAACGATCCCGATTTCGATGCTGATTTCTTTCGAGAGATTTACAGTATCTACGCCAGCACATCGCCTAAATATCAGCTTATTGCGTCTCTTGACGTGTGCCAAAAGCAATTAGAGATGGAAGGTTATAAACTGCTCAATGCGCTGTTAAATCATGTTGAAGAATTTAAACAACAGATGGCGTCGCTTAAGCAAATTAAAGTGCTAGGTAAGCAAGACTTTATGGAAATATTCCCACATTTTAGTGGCGACAACATGGGTCACGACCCATTAAAAATCCTTATTGATATTAGTGAGCTACCTTATTCATTAAAAGATATTCATAAATATTTACTGGACGAAATTGGGCTAGAAATAGAGAAATACACTCACAGCACCATCTTGGTTTTACTTACGCTTGGTGGCACGCGTTCAAAGATAATTCGTTTGTACAATGCGTTGAAAAAGCTAGATGGAGGTAAGGTAAAACTGTCGAAATCGACGCGCAGAGCCCGCTTACCTGAAAATTTACCTGCCATCGACTTGGCTTGTATTCCAAGCGACGCTTTTTATGGCGATCGCGAATCTGTGCCAATCAGCAAAAGCAACAACCGTATTTGCGCAGGTTTAGTCACCCCATATCCACCAGGCATTCCGCTTTTGGTACCGGGTCAGCATATCACTACAGATCATATTGAATATTTGCAAGAGTTGGCGAGCCAAGGACTAACAATTCAAGGCAGTTTCGATGGTGAAATCTACGTTCTTAAAGGTAAGGTTAAAAAATAAAAGTATTTGTTTAATACTACCACGATCATTATTACTGAGCAGCAATGTCGCAAGACATTGCTGCTACATAA
Organism: Pseudoalteromonas sp. TB64; assembly: GCF_000498095.1. GTDB lineage: Bacteria > Pseudomonadota > Gammaproteobacteria > Enterobacterales > Alteromonadaceae > Pseudoalteromonas. Next base: position 8,518 of record NZ_AUTQ01000133.1, on the reverse strand, counting down.
AGCGTTATTGTGTAAGTTATAATTCTGATTACACCAATAACACTTAGGATACTAATTTCGTGTCATCTGTAGGTACTACCGTGGTTTTAGTCCGGTGCATAATTAACAGTTGCTCTAGTTTAATACCATCGATATCTATGGCTTCGAATTTGTAACACTTATTGATAAAACACTCTCTGAAAAGCAGATGAAACTCGCAGACTATATCTATTTAAAAATAAAAAAAGCAAGCCTGACGGCTTGCTTTTGATCGTCTCTAAAGACAACACACTTTATAATCTAAATTTAGTAACTGCTTTTAAAATCTATAACTAGCACCAAACGTTATACGGCGGTCTGTAAGACCTTGGAAACAAAGTAGAGCACCCTCGTTAACACAAGACTGATTAACTTCTGATTCGGTTAAGTTAACTGCTTCTATACCGATGTTTAGTTGATCATTCACATCATAACTTATGCTGGCATTAAGTTGTCCTCTGTCCTCTTGAACAACAGGAAAACCCCATGGGAAGCTTGATGTACTACCAAAATCGGTTGAGCGATAACCTTCACGCCATGTATAGCGAGCGCGTGCAGACAAACCGTATTTTTCATAGTAAAAGGTCACGTTATATGCATTTTCAGACAGGTCGATTAGTGACTGTTTAGCACTTATATCTGCATCAGGATTTCCGGTTGTTAATGCAAAAACAGCATTAGCACGGCTTGTTGCAGTATCAAACGATTCTCCACCAGAGAACTCTTGGTAAGTATAGTTTGCAACGATACCAAAACCAGATGCCCACCCTAGTTCTTTTTCAAAACTTGATAAGTCATATTGAGCTGCAAGCTCTAAACCCTGCTGTGTTGTTTCACCTGAGTCATTAATCGTTGTTTGTGTTGGTACACAAAGCCCTACTCCGGCGTCAGGACCAAATACATTTATATCTGCAATTGGGTTAAATATGCCGCCGCCTTCACACTCTGGACCACTTGTGTCGCGAAATCCTGTGCTTGGATCTTCAAACGGGTCAACTTGTTGAGTAACGTGTAAGTCGCTACGGGTTTTATGAAAATACCCTACACTTAATAAAGCAGCAGGTGCAAAATACCAATCAGTTGAAACATCAAAAGACGTTACTTCTTCTGGTACTAATCCAGAATTACCGATTGATACTGCGCTATTAGGGCTTGTGCCAAAGGTAACTGATGTTGATAAATCATCAAAATCAGGGCGTCTTATATCTTTTGACCAACCCAATCTAACAATCACATCTTCGCTTACGTTTGCAGATATATTGATTCGTGGCAGTAAGAAGTCGTAATCACCTTTAGAGGTTACTTGAGTTACTAGCTCATTACCGCTGCCATCTTGAGTAACTGAGTTACCTACCGATGTTACGTCTGTTTCTAAATAACGCAGACCAAAGTTACCTCGAAATATGCCGTACTCAAAGTTAGCTTGTGCGTATAAGGCGTGAGTTTCTTCTTCAATATCAAAAAAGGCATTCACAAGAGACGTTGGAGAGCTAATTGGACCGCGATCAGAGCCTGTTATTGCATTATTTGCTTCAATTGCTTGATTAAGTGCCGCTAAAACACCTTCAGGGTCAGAAGAAGCAAGCTCAGGGTTAATAAGCAAGAAATCACGAATATAAAGCTCTCGTCCATCTGCATCATTAAAGTTATCAGGACCCGCTGTTAATATATCAGCAAATAAATCGCCAGTCGGGCTATCAGCCAAATTTCTTAAACCAACGTTTGAGCGAACCTGATCAGATACACTACTGGTTTTACTGTAACGGTAGCCAAAATCGACTGACGTTATTACGTCATCTAAGTAATAAGTAAAGTCTGTGCGAAATGCATCTTCTGTATTTTCAGATTCATCTTGCCCTTGGTTTACATCACGTAAAACAACATTTGCTGGGTCGAGTAGCTGAGCCATAGTGGGTGCATTTGCTTCACCGGTTGCAATGCCAAATGTAAGTGCATTACCCGTTAAGTCATATTCAAATGGAGTGCCGTTTTCGTTTGATGAGTTAGTCGCAACATTTGGGTTTATAAAGTTAAGTGTTGTATTAAAACTTGGCGTAGATGAGTCTGCACGAGATGTTGAAGCTTCAACACTTGCAAATAGTCTATCACCTTGCCATTCACCACCAATTCTAAATATTTTACTCTCAGTGATACGTGAATTTGTATCACTAGAAAAACGTAAGTTAGGATCGCCACCGCCGTCTTCTACTGGAATAACGCCTCTTACTGCCGCTTGTATGCTTCCTAAGTTTTGACCATCAAGAGAGCCAAAGTTAACTGTTTCAAATTCACTTGGTATCGATACATCTCTGAGATCACTTAAACCAGATGCTTGTACTCTTGAGCTTTCTTGGCGTCGTTCTTGGTCATTAACAACAGCATCAAAATAAAACTTCATATTATCGTTTGGCGCATATTCAAACGTACCAGCAAAGTTTTTTGTCTCGTATTCGTAATTATCGTAATCTTGAATTAAAAATTGAACCGGTAAAAAGTCGAACGATTGTGCGCTTGCAGCTCCGCTATCAGCTGCTACTGAATTATCTCTGTCAGCGCGAGGACGAAATGCGGTTACATCTTGCTCACTGTAACTACCACTAAATACAACACCAAACTTACCACCAGAATCAAGTTCCCAGTTATCACCCCAAGCGCCAGAAACTCGAGGGGTAACACCATCGGTTGATAAGCTGCTATCTTCACCTTGGACTCTTATTGAGCCTAGTGTTTCATTTAATTGCAGTGGGCGGATTGTTTTAAGATTTATTGTTGCGCCTACTGAGCCTTCAATTGTTTTAGCTTCAGGTGACTTAATGACTTCAACGCCAGAAATAATAGCGGCAGAAACATCTTCAAAGCTAATACCGCTTCGACCAGAACCCGAACCAACTGTTGATACACCGTTTACTTCTGTGCGATTTGCATTGGTACCACGGATTTGAACACCAGTACCAACCCCTGCTTCGCGGGTGATTTGAATACCCGTGACATTTTCTAGTACTTCGGCAAGATTTTGATCGGGTAACTTACCAATATCTACAGCTTCAATAATTTCAACGAGACTGTCTGCCGAGCGCTTTTGTGCAAGCGCATTTGTCAGTGATTGTCGAATCCCTGAGACTTCAATAATTTCAAGATCGTCTGCCACTTTTTTTTGTGTTTCTTGAGCTTGTGTAGACAAAGACATACTAAGTGCTGTTGCCGATAAAACGGCCAGTGTGATTTTAGATAACTTGTGACTCATAGTTTTTTTCCTGTGTGTGTGAAATGCTATGTAACCAGCTACTTTATTATTTTTATTAAATCCCTTTAATTATTACAAAACCTTAACTTTATATTTACACTCAACCTTTAAAAGGTCAACCTTTTGGTAATCTATTTAGGTGAAATATTATGCAATATGTTATTACCAAAATAATTAAAGCTCGTTATTCTAATTAATAAACATTAACTTTATTCTTTAATTCGTTGTTATATAAATACTTTAAATTAAAACTCAGGAAGAAGTTACAAAGACGACAGCCAAACACGTTTATTATTTTTAAACTAAAATAATTTTAATTGTATTGAATAAAATTCAAACAGCGCAATAAGAGCCATATAATTGGTTAACCAATTTATGTTTATTCGCTAAAAAAGCAAAATAGAGTGCTATTTATTTTAAAACTGGATTTATTACGTGGCTAAAGAAGACGTTCAACTTATATGGCATTAATGAAGTTGTTTTGCTGTTAATTAGAATTTACTGAGGAATAAAAATAAGAGGATTTAAGATCACAAAAAGACGGTAAACCGTCTTTTTGTGATTTGCTTTAATAATTTTAAATATTATTAAAGTTTGTAGCTTAAGCCTAAGAATAAACGAGGACCGTAGTCATTCACTTCGCCTAGGTTACCTTCAACAAAGAAGTCTTGTGATTTAGGTGCGCTAAACAAGTTAATTGCTTCGGCTTTAATTCTGAAGTGCTCATCAATTTTATATGATGCACGCATTTCCCATACACCTACTGCATCAACATAACGTAAACGAGTACCATTGCTTGTGTAAGGTTGGAAATACTCACTACGGTATTTGTAAATAACCGCAGTATCAAATCCACCAATTTGGTAGTACAACTGGCTGCTAAACACATGCTTAGAAAAACCAGGAACTGCACCAGGCTCAATAATACCATCAGTTAACTGTGTAGTATTGCCGTCTAAATCAGTCTCAAACGTATCACCGTACAAGCTATCTTCAAACTCGAAATCAGTATCTGCAAAGTTATAACCAAACTTCATACCGATGCCATTATCCCAACGATAAGAAAATGAAGCCTCAAGACCAAAAATTTCACTTTCATCATCTGTAGTCACTGAGTTGGTAACAGGAAGAGAAACTGTTTCACCCCCAATCACGTAATTCTCAAGTACAGTTTGTTGCTGGAAGCCACCTTGGAACTGTTTATAATAAAGACTCATTGCGAAAATTGAATCATCATTTGGATACCACTCAAATGCAGCATCGTAGTTCCATGACATAAGTGGTTGTGTATCAGGGTTACCTGAACCGTCAACTGTTAATAGGTCAGAAAGAGAAAGTGCAACCGATTCATCATCAGTAACAAAGTCACGATCGAAACCTAAATCAGAAGGGTCGGCACGTGACATACCACGGTAAATACCCGCGCGAAGTAAAATGTCTTCACTATAATCTACAACTAAGTTAAAGCTAGGAAGGTACTTGGTATAACTACCTCCTCCTTTTACTTTTTCTAAAGAGTTGCCTTCAACAAGTTCAACAACGCCCGTAACTTCGTCTACATTAACGCTATAATTACTTCTAAAACCAATAGAAGTTACATCAGTATCAACAACTCGAAGACCAAAGTTACCGCGAATAAACTTGCCAAACATTTCTGTATCGTAACTAGCCATTAAGTAAGCTGAAGTAGTTTTTTCTGTTACATCGATAGTACCAGCATTTTCGTATTCAACTTCTGGATAAGCAAACTCACCATCAACATTAGAACCTGTAACAGCTTGTGAAAAACATACATTATCGTAAGTTGCCCAAGAAGAGCCTGTACCACTGCTTACAACATTACCATCGCTGTCGATGTTAGTAACAATGTCGCCATCCGAAACGCTTGAAAGAAAACCTGACTCAGGGAAGTCAATTTGACACCCTTCAAGTACATTAATCGCGTCAGTACCTGAATCTAATGTAAATTCATTTCTTGAACCATTACCTTGGGTACCACCAAACTGAATAAAGCTCAATTCAGACGTTCTTACACCACCTTCTATACTTGTAAATACATTGCCTTCCAATGCATAGTCGAAGTCTAAACGCGCAGATTTTATTACGTTTTCACGTACATTTTCACGGTCAAGGCGTGTTCTTAAGCTGTCTGTAAAGTTTGAAATATCAGTAACATCAAAATCTGTTAATGTGAAATGAGGTATCTCATCGCCCATATCCCATGAGAAGAAGTTACGATCTGCGGTTCTGCCGCGGTTCGAAATTTGTAACTCTTCACGTTCTGTTTTTGAGTACGCTAAATCAAGATCAACTGTTAATCGATCGGTAACATTGTGCTCAATGTTTAAACCATAACCTTGATAATTTTCTTCACGTGAGAATTGCTCACCTGCAGATTCAATTCGCTCTTCACCTTCCCAATGAAGGATCCCGCCAACATCATTAGTAACAAGTGTTGGACCTGTTACACCTGGTGTTGCACGTTTTTGTAAAAATATTAAGTCGTGACGCGCTTCTTTTTGTGTTCTATCTGAAATTTGGGTATCGAAGTTAATATCCCATGAGTCTGATGGCTGAAATTGTAATGCAAAAAACACAGCATCACGCTCATCAGATGTTTCATTTTGACGGTAGCTTCGGCTACTACCAGTCCACGCATAAGGAGTACCATCACTTACAGCTTCACCTGTTTCTGGATCAATTGCTGTATCGTAACCTTGATTGTTACTACCACTTACCTGATCTTCACAATCACCGGCACTACTACGGTAAAAGCCTTCATTAGTGTTATTAGGATCGTTTATACATGCCCATAATGATGAGCCTGATGGGCTGGAACTTCTGTATTCAGCTTCTGGTTGGCTTATATCTTGGCGTTGAACACCAAACGACACCCCTAAAGCTTGACCGTTATCGAATTCAAACTGGTCAACATAACTAAACGTACCACGGTAACCTGCATCGCTTTGTAGTGAATTCTCTACATTGCCTTCATCTGGGTTGTAGTTTAATTTAACTTCAGCTGAAACACGTTGTTTACCAAAATCTAATGGCGTAACTGTTTCAAGTGCAATAACACCTGCAACACCACCTTCAATCATTGAAGCATCTTGTGTTTTATAAATTGCTATTTTCTTTACTAGCTCAGACGGAAACTGTGAAAAGTTAACTGAACGGTCACCACCACCATTGGTCGCTTCACGACCATTGATATGAGTAGCACTTAAAAATGGTCCAAGACCACGAATAGTAATTTCTGTTGCGCCACCATTTTCACGGTGAGATGCAGCACCCGTAATTGATTCTAATGCTTCACCAATAGACAGTGCAGGCAAGTCGCCAATGTCTTCAGATGAAAGTCCGTCTACAACAGTAGTTGACTCTCGCTTTATAGCAATTTGGTCTTGAATCGTTCTACGTGTACCGGTAACACTGATTATTTCAACGTCCGGTTCGACTTCTGTCGTCTTATCTTGTGCTTCTTGAGCTTGTGCTGTAAATGCACAAGAACCAGCCATACTTGCTATAACAGCTGTTCTTACCCATTTTGCAGTTGGACTTAAAGCGAACTTTTCTGTTATAGAATTATTATTTTTTTCTGACTTCAACGACATTAGAATACTCCGTTGGTTGTTGTAGTGTAATTTTAATTGTGTGTCACTTGTTATACTTGTGTATACATGATGTGAAGGTCATGGTTAATATACTCAATTGCACCAGCTTGATCAACCAATTTGAGATTAAAATATTACCATAAGGTATACCAATTCTAATTCATCGGCATTACCAGTGGGTAACATAGGTTTAAGTAGAACGGTTATAAATAAAAATAGCCAATAAAAAAGCCCCTAAATAGGGGCTTATGTTAATAGAAGTTCATAGGTTAGACATTAAGAGATAATTGGATTCAGGCCGCATTTTAATCGTCCTTTTTCTTTATCTCTTTTTGGGTTCGCTCTTCGTGCATATTTTGACAAAAAACTGATAGTTTTTTGCCATGCTTTATTCAGTGTCGATATCACGCCTTGTGTTATCGACTCCATTAATTGATAAAACCAACCTTGGGTGTTTTTTGCTACCATAAATGTTGATAGCTCAATACCGGCAAGTTGTTGAACACTCATGCCTATTCGCCTCTTTACTAACAACGTCAATAAACTTGCCCACACCAAGCCTTCCATCATGCTCGCTTTTCTGGTGTTAAATTTTTGCAGGTTGCAATAAGACTTCCATTCTTTAAACAGTAACTCTATTTGCCACCTGAGACTGTAGAGCTTTATTACCGCTTCAGCGCTAAATTTTTCTCGATTTAAGTTCGTTGCCCAATAAGTAGGCTCACTTTTTCCTCTAGGCCAGCTCGCAATCAATCGATAATTAGTTTTACCTTCCACATCCATATCGACAATAACACTACGACGAATATGCTTTTTAACGTCCTTTTGCTTCTTCTGTGAAAACCGTTTTAACGCGTTACCGTGACGATTAAAAGCAGCTACTACGGTTGGATTAACCGTGGTTTTAGCCCTGACAACATAAAAGCCTCCTGCTGTATCAATTGATTCAAGATACGATAACTTAAAATAACCTCTATCCGCTAAAAACAAGGTGTCGACTAACGATTTAGCATCAGGTAAAAAATCATATTCAGCTTGGCTATCAGGACTCACTGAGATTTCTTCGGGATAACCTTGAAGCACATCCCAACTCACATGAACCTCTATTGCCGCAGGACTTATTTTAGTAAAGCGACCTTTAAAGGTATCTTTTAAACTATCGTGCACTGCGAACGAACTTCCGTCTTGCAATATGATGCGTTTGAAATCTGACAGTGTGACTTCTGTGCCGAGTATTTGTTGCTGCCATTCATTTAACGCCACATCGACCAGTGATTTCATCAATTGGCTGAATTCAGGCTTACTCAGTTGATTGTGAAACGGTTTATATTGAACATCAGTTTCCGTCAACTTCACAAAATAACGATGTAAATCTGTCACGGTGTTTACCGATTTATCGCCTAGAGCCGTTATTAACGACATGACTAATTCGAAAGGTTTTATTATTCGTTTACGGCTACAAAAACGGCTTGTTTTACCTATTTCGTTAATATTAAAATCGTTAAGCACTTTCGTTATTTTGTTTAACTCAGTATTATATTTATTCATGCTCTGCTTTTGGGATAGATAGTGGTTTGGCGATTACTATCAGATCAAATTCAGAGCATGTTTTCAAGTTTTATTCCTTAAGATCCAACCTATG
>NZ_AUTQ01000132.1 GCF_000498095.1 Pseudoalteromonas sp. TB64 | reverse complement strand
TACGCATTGCGTGATTAGCCACTAAAATAGTGTCGATTTTCATACGCTCTGCTGCCCTAAAAAGTATTTCTTTTATAACGACAGGACACGCGTCTGCATCTACCCAAATTTTCATGCTATGGTCATTTTTATTGCTTTAGAATTAATACGATCCTATAGCAATTTTTTTTAATCGGCTAGCAAACTTTATATCCATCTATATTTAGATAATACGTACGATTTATGTAATTAAAAAAGGAGCTTACATGAAGGCTATTAAATACGGTTTACTTATTACAGGGTTATTTTTTCTTAGTGCATGTACCAGCCCTCCTGAGGGAATAACACCCGTTAAAAACTTTGATATACAAAAGTATAAGGGCAAGTGGTACGAAATAGCTCGCCTTAACCACTCGTTTGAAGAAGGGATGGAGCAAGTTACTGCAACGTACTCTATCAACGACGACGGCACAGTAAAGGTACTCAATAAAGGTTACCTAACTGATGATAAAAAATGGAATGACGCAGAAGGCTTAGCCAAGTTTGTTGAAGACACCGATACAGGTCATTTTAAAGTGTCGTTTTTTGGTCCGTTTTATGGCGCTTACGTTATTTTTGAGCTTGACCAACCCGATTATCAATATGCATTTATAACCAGTTACAACAAAGATTACTTGTGGTTTTTGTCGCGTACACCAACGGTTAGTAAAGAGCTTAAAGAGCACTTTTTAACTAAAGCAAAAGAGCTTGGCTTTGCTACCGATCAAATTATTTGGGTTGAGCAATAAACAGTGTAAAGCCCCTTTACAGCTGTAATAAAAGTATCACCTCACTGTAAAGTAACTTAAATATACTATGGTTATGTTAAGTGTACTTGCCGTAGACAGTAAGTATTAGAAACACTAAATATCCCCTATTGTTGGCAAGCTATATAGCTTGCCATTTTTTTACCTAGTATATGGAAAAACAACGGATCACGCTTTTACTAACTAAGCCTAGTTTAAACCAACAAAAAGCCCTGTTAGTGCAATTATCGCTATATTTATAATACTTAGTATTTTTACATAACTAATTAAAAAATTATAAAAAATCATTATAATTAAGACACTTAGGCTCATAAAACCACAAAACAGTAATGCTCCATACCCTCCTTGAGTGGCTACAAAAAGCACTAAGCTTAGTAAAATACTGATCCAAGCGGCTAATAACAGCTTTTTACATTGGGGTTCTGTAGGGCGTTTTTTAAATACGCCTTTAAAGTGGTTAAACTTAGCCAGCGCAAAACAGTTAAAACTGAACAAACACAGGGAAAAACCAAGTAAATCAATCATGGTTTCTCCCTTTTAAGATTATTAGATTGGCTAGGGCTGATTGTTTTTGAGTTGCTTTTAGCAGTACGTAATTTTTCGGTTTGTATAAAAAATAATATACTAAACAGTAAAAACAGTGCATCAAAAGTAAATAAAGCCCATTGTTTTTGCATCAAATAGCTAACTATATTACCGTTAGTTGTAAGCGCATTAATAACTGGTACGCTTAAACATGCAACAGCATTTATAGCTGCCATAACTCGCCATTGCAGTGTATCGCGCTTTATAAGTGCTACAAGAGCAACTGCTAGCCATGTTAAAAAGAAGGCGAGTATTTCTTTATCTGCGCGCTCTGCGGTAGTTGGGCTAAGTAGTCTGTTAGCAATAAAAAATGCACACGTTGCCAGCGGGAGCCCCATAATAGTGGCTAGATTTAACCCTTCAACTAGTTTTAAACCAAACGACGGTTTAACGTTATTTTTAGTTCGCTCGCGAATTCGTTTAGCCCACATAATACAACCAGAGCCAATCATTACACAGCCTGCAATACCGCCTAATACGTATAACCAGCGCAACAACCACGTAGCTAAACGCCCCGTATGCATTGAATTAAGCGACTCGTAAAGCGCTTTGCTGCTAGTTAGTTCGTCACCAGTTTTAGCGACCATTTGTCCTGTAGCACCACTAAATATTAAGCGTGGTGCTTGGTCACGTAGTGTTTTACCTGCGCTTACCAATACGGTAATTGTTGAAGCTGCCATATTTGGTTGGTTAACTTGTACGCGGGTAATATCTGCATGTGGCCACTTAGTATAAACCTGATCTAAAATATTTTGAATCGGCACCATTGACGATTCGCCTTTGGCTTTATCGGTCATGGTGTTGCGAGGCGTTACATCATTAAAAAAGCCACGCATACCCTTATCGTAGGTCATTTCTGCAGGGTAAGGGAACAACATAAATATAAGCGTAATAATGCCCGTGTAAGTAATCATTAAATGAAAAGGAAGGGCAAGCACAGAGCTTAAGTTATGGGCATCTAACCATGTACGGCTGCCTTTGTTGCGTCTAAAGCTAAACATATCTTTAAAAATACGCTTATGAATAACCACGCCCGAAATAATGGCAATCAGCATAAAAAAGCTAGCAAAACATACAATCCAGCGCGCCGTTATTGCATCCATATAATGTAAATCATAATGCAACCGGTAAAAAAAGTTACCGCCTTTAGTATCTACAAAGGGCTCGAGCTCTTGCATAGTATTAGGGTTTAGCTGTGTGTTTTTAAACTGACTGCGGCGCTGACCTGGCTCTTTTGGTTTTGCATAACCATAGATTAAATAAGGAATACGCTGCTCAGGTAATGTAATACGCCAGCTTGGTGAGTTAGCTCCGTGACTAGCTAAGTAATCAAATCCTGTAATTATTTGTTGTTTTTGCGCTTCTATACGCTGTGTTTGGGCTTGTATATTATGTATGGCAGGTTGATTCCATAACGTTATTTCATCTCTAAAAAAGCTAAGAGTTCCTGCAAAAAATATTAAATATAATAACCAACAAACGAGTAACCCTACCCAAGTGTGTAACCAAGTCATCGATCTAAAAAAGCTGTCTTTCATACCCAATCCTTTAACATGGCAAGTAATAAAAGCTGAGTTACTATAGCTAGTAAAATACTGATCCAAACAGTTTTTAATGATCTAACCGTAAAAGCTAAAATAAACACAATTGAGTAAATTAAAATACTAACTGATACACACAGTAGCACTGCATCTTGCTTGGCTAGAGGCAATACAAGGCTAAGCAAAGCAGTTGTTATAGCCGTAAAACAATATCCACCTACAATGGCAATTAAAAAACGCATAAACACCGAAAAACGATATTTAAGCTTTGAAGGCTCTTTAAATAATTGCGAAAGCTGTGCACTAAGCGGTTGTGCCTGCATAATAAATTAATCCCTTATAAACGCCGAGGGTAAAAATGAGGCATTATTATATAGTTTATAAATACAAAAGATAGCTATTCTCATTTGTGATATTTAGGTTTATCGATCATTGTGCATAACTACTTAGTAAAATAATGATCCCAAATAAAATCAATGTATTGATCCACATAACTATAAGATTTAAGGTTACTCAATATATAAAATACAGGGCAAATATAACGATGAGCGATCACGAAAAACTAAATTATGTAGAATTTACGGCATGCGACTTAGTGGCTACAAAAGTTTTTTTTAGCCATGTATTTAATTGGCAATTTACCGACTATGGTCCAGAGTACACGGCGTTTAGCGGGCAGGGGTTAGATGGTGGGATTTTTCAGGCTCCATTAAAATCACTAACTCAGCACGGGGCAGCATTACTTATTTTTTATAGCGACGACATACACGCAACCTTTAAAAAAGTAGAGGCATTTGGCGGAGTAATATTAAAACCTATTTTTGAGTTTCCTGGCGGTTGTCGGTTTCACTTTGCAGAACCAAGTGGTAACGAATTTGCGGTATGGGCGAAAGAACACTAGGAACTATAAGGGCTGTAGGGAATTGAGGCTTAAAGATCAGGATTTTACTAACTAATCGCTGTTTTAGATAAAATAAACCGATTTTTTACCAACTCATTAAGCATAAACAGCCAAAAAGAGTGTTTTTTAAGCATTTAAGGTCAAAAGTAAATGAATACGAGCCAATTAATAGAGCAAGTTAGTAAATGCGTGATCTGCGAACCTCACTTACCTTTAGGCGCTCGCCCTGTAATACAATTTAACCCAAATGCACGTATTTTAATTGCAGGTCAAGCACCTGGCACTAAAGTGCATGAAACGGGTATACCGTTTAACGATGCAAGCGGTAATCGCTTACGTGATTGGCTAGGGCTTACAAGTAGTGAGTTTTACAACGCCAATAATATCGCCATTTTACCTATGGGATTTTGTTATCCTGGAAAAGGGAAGTCAGGCGATTTACCACCACGTAAAGAGTGCGCACCCGCTTGGCGTGAACAATTATTAGCTGCATTACCAAACATCGAACTAACTATAATTTTAGGTAAATATGCACAAGCCTACCACTTACCACAAACAAAAAAGTTACCATTAACTGAGTTAGTAAAATCGTGGCGTGAGTATTGGCCACACTATTTGGTACTTCCGCACCCAAGCCCGCGTAATAATATTTGGCTTAAAAAAAATTCATGGTTTGAACATGACGTACTGCCAGAGCTTAGCCAACGCGTAGCCCATGTTTTAAATAAGAGCCCTAGTACCATTGAAGTAAAACAACTATAGCCACAGTAAAGTTAAAATTTAGGCATTAAAAAAGGTGGCATATGCCACCTTTAAATACTTTAAGCGTTAACTAATAACGATTCATAGGTTAGACATTAAGAGATAATTGGATTCAGGCCGCATTTTAATCGTCCTTTTTCTTTATCTCTTTTTGGGTTCGCTCTTCGTGCATATTTTGACAAAAAACTGATAGTTTTTTGCCATGCTTTATTCAGTGTCGATATCACGCCTTGTGTTATCGACTCCATTAATTGATAAAACCAACCTTGGGTGTTTTTTGCTACCATAAATGTTGATAGCTCAATACCGGCAAGTTGTTGAACACTCATGCCTATTCGCCTCTTTACTAACAACGTCAATAAACTTGCCCACACCAAGCCTTCCATCATGCTCGCTTTTCTGGTGTTAAATTTTTGCAGGTTGCAATAAGACTTCCATTCTTTAAACAGTAACTCTATTTGCCACCTGAGACTGTAGAGCTTTATTACCGCTTCAGCGCTAAATTTTTCTCGATTTAAGTTCGTTGCCCAATAAGTAGGCTCACTTTTTCCTCTAGGCCAGCTCGCAATCAATCGATAATTAGTTTTACCTTCCACATCCATATCGACAATAACACTACGACGAATATGCTTTTTAACGTCCTTTTGCTTCTTCTGTGAAAACCGTTTTAACGCGTTACCGTGACGATTAAAAGCAGCTACTACGGTTGGATTAACCGTGGTTTTAGCCCTGACAACATAAAAGCCTCCTGCTGTATCAATTGATTCAAGATACGATAACTTAAAATAACCTCTATCCGCTAAAAACAAGGTGTCGACTAACGATTTAGCATCAGGTAAAAAATCATATTCAGCTTGGCTATCAGGACTCACTGAGATTTCTTCGGGATAACCTTGAAGCACATCCCAACTCACATGAACCTCTATTGCCGCAGGACTTATTTTAGTAAAGCGACCTTTAAAGGTATCTTTTAAACTATCGTGCACTGCGAACGAACTTCCGTCTTGCAATATGATGCGTTTGAAATCTGACAGTGTGACTTCTGTGCCGAGTATTTGTTGCTGCCATTCATTTAACGCCACATCGACCAGTGATTTCATCAATTGGCTGAATTCAGGCTTACTCAGTTGATTGTGAAACGGTTTATATTGAACATCAGTTTCCGTCAACTTCACAAAATAACGATGTAAATCTGTCACGGTGTTTACCGATTTATCGCCTAGAGCCGTTATTAACGACATGACTAATTCGAAAGGTTTTATTATTCGTTTACGGCTACAAAAACGGCTTGTTTTACCTATTTCGTTAATATTAAAATCGTTAAGCACTTTCGTTATTTTGTTTAACTCAGTATTATATTTATTCATGCTCTGCTTTTGGGATAGATAGTGGTTTGGCGATTACTATCAGATCAAATTCAGAGCATGTTTTCAAGTTTTATTCCTTAAGATCCAACCTATG
>NZ_AUTQ01000131.1 GCF_000498095.1 Pseudoalteromonas sp. TB64 | reverse complement strand
AAAGAAAGTGAACGGTCTGTCAGCCATGAATGCATTTATCTGTATATCTGGGAAGATAAAAAAGCAGGTGGTGAGTTATACCTACATCTGCGCCGACACGGTAAGAAATATCACAAGCGCAGTCATGGTAAAACAAACCGAGGGCAAATAAAAAATCGCGTTAGCATTGAAGAACGTCCACAAATAGTTGATGAGAAAGGTCGTATCGGAGATTGGGAAATAGATACCGTTATAGGTAAAGGTCATCGAGGCGCCCTTGTTACCATTGTAGAGCGGGTCACCCAATTCACTGTATCAACTCAGGTGGCAGGCAAAACAGCACAAGCCGTCACTGCGGCGACGATAGAACTATTAAGGCCATATAGGTCAGCGCTTCATAGCATCACGGCTGACAATGGAAAAGAGTTCGCTTATCACGAGCAAATCACAGAGGCTTTAAGTGTACCTGTTTATTTTGCTCACCCTTATCACTCATGGGAGCGCGGATTGAATGAAAACACGAATGGATTACTACGCCAGTATTGGCCGAAGAGCACAGATTTTAAGACGGTAACACCAGCGCAAGTTATACCAGTACTTGAGCAACTTAATAATCGTCCGAGGAAGACACTAGGATTTGAAACGCCTGCAAAATTGATGCAGGATCACTTGGCGGCTAAAGCCGCCTAAACGTTATGCACTTCAGATTTGAATCCGCGACACAAAAATAATAATTTTTAGCATTTAATAGTAAAGTTCTAATCTATTTTAAATTAAGTGTAGATTTTAATATGAATTTTTCCAGTGACTTTACTCAAACATATATAACTCTATAAATTATTTAGCATGTATAAATATATATTTAGGCTAAAGTAGCTAGCTGTTAGACTATTCGTTATTAGTTTCATTTTTTATTAGAGTTAACATTATGATATGTGGATTTTTACGTGATCAAAAACCTAAATTATTGAGTGCGTTAGTTGCATTACTTAGTACTGGTTTTTCAATAAGTGCAGTTGCTCAAGAGCAAAGCCAAACTTTGGTTTTAGTAGGTTCAGAACTTAAAACATGCGCTAGTGTAAATCCTGAAAACTGCCAAGAAGGGTCCATTTTAAAAGGGAAGCTACATAATTTATATACGGTTAATGACCCTCAAATTAAAAAAATAATGCAGCATTGGCCCACTAATAATGAAACAAAAGCTGAGGTACTAACAACACTTAAAGCAATACAATTTAAACAATCAAAAAACATATCAAAAACTGATTTATTATGGCTTTGGCGCGATATAAATAACCAGCAACTCGAAAACCTTTCAAATCAAGAATACAACTTTATATTTGATATGTTAGAAACCCCTTTGCTGAATAAAAATAATAAACGTATAAAAGCACAAGCAAACAATGAATTTAATAATGAAACGGCGACAAATAATATTCTGCAATTTGTATCTGGCAGTTTAAAAGTAAATAGCAAAGCCCCAACCATGATGGTTATTACGGCGGNCCCTTACGCTGCAGCCGATTTAGCACAAGCACAACTATCATTACCTAACATAAATACGCAGTGGTTAGCATTAACGCCTGCACTTGCAAAAGCAATTACCAGTAATTCGTGCGGCAACTTGCCTGCATTTAGAAACACTTTAATGAATGTATATAATCGAGATGCTATCTATCCCGATTTAACCCAAGCAGAACTTACTCTTTGTAAAAATGGAAGCGATGCACTTGTTTCTCTTATAAAAAACACAACAGGAGTTATGTTTAACGACGGTGATGCTAATTTAATGCGTAGTGTTTTATTTGATCAAAATAATAAACCTTATCCATGGACTAAAGCACTGCAATCACGTCCTGTTATTGTAAGTACGGGCGCGGGCACTGCTATACAAAGTGGCGGTAATATTATTGATGATAATGAGAGCGCAAATTCTAAAAACACAGTGGCTATGATCACCGGTGGCAAAAGCCTTATAGCACTTCGCGATGGCATGATTAAACCAAAAATAGATAAAGCGAACGTTGATAGTGAGGTAACTGATACTGAGCGCCTTGTATACAATCTTGCAGGTGGGCTAGGAAGTTTTAATTACGGTGTACTTGATACAGAGTTTAGTGAGCAAAATCGCACGTTTAGACTCACATCTTTACTTAGTAAAACTAATGCTGATAATTCAGTAAAGCAAAATGGCTTTGGTATAGATGAAAATACTGCTTTGGTTGTTATTAAATCCCCTGGCGGTAATTTAATGACCGTAATAGGTAAAAGTGGTGTAGTGCATTTAACATCTAATAATGAGGGAAAAACTGAAGGTAAAACTAAAACGAGTAGTAAAAAATACAGTTACTCGTACTGGCCTGCAGGTAGCGTAATCGATATTACAAATAACGAGTATACGCTAAGCGAACGAACCATTAACCAAGCCCTCCCGAGTATTAAAATACCGCCATTACCAGTGCAACGCTTTGGAACAATTTTAACTAATTCAAAACTTCGTTCACTCACTCAAGCTATGTGTTTAAGCCAAGAGCAGAGCGTAGTTGCACAGCAAGACGAGTTTATAATTAGCCTTACTGCAACCAAGAACACTGACTATTATCGTGTAAATGTAAGAGAGTTTGGGTGTGCGGTGAGTAATTTAGATTTAGCAGTAAGTACGTTTTAGTATTTACTAAGCTTTGGACTTTAAGTACTTCAGCCTATTAGAGCTTTGATAACGCTAAAGTACTTAACAAATAGATTTTTTATTTGCAGCGTTAGGTTATAAACCTTACGCTGCATTTAAATAATCTCTAGCTTTAAATAAGTAACCTGAGTACAAGATAATAAATTTACCTCAAGGCGCTTTTTTAGCGCTAACCGTGCTGAACTTACTTGCATTGATGCGTAAATTTGCCTTGTTCCCACTGAAATCTCTTAATTGGGGTTCAGGTTAAATATAAACCCCAAGCAGGACTACTCGTTAACTTAAATTCAAGATAAGCATGAATATCCTAACGACAATCCAAGTCAGCTCGCTATACTTTTACACGAGTCTCTTTTAATAAAAGAACAAGGAATAATAATTTTTTGAGGCGGCATTTCATTGTCGTTAATGTTATCAAGTAATAGCTTTGCTGCTTCTCTACCTACTTCATAAGGGTTTTGAGTTATTACTGTAATAGGTACTTTTAAATACTCTGCCATAGGCAATTCGTCAAAAGCTAATAATGAAACATCGTCAGGTATTGAGATATTCTCGTTATTAAAAGCAGTTAATAGCTCCGTAGTAATAGGCAAATGCTGTGTAAAAAATACGGTTGGTGGGTTAGTCGCTTCAAGCATGCTTTTAGGCGTTTGCTGAAAACCTAACTTACGATCCCAATATTGAACTAATTGTTCATCAACAGGAATTTTGTATTTTTCTAAAGCATCTACATAGCCTAAATAACGATCTTGTCTTGATTTCATACTTTGAAAATCTTGAGTAAGAAAACAAATACGTTTATGCCCTAATTCAATTAAATATTCAGTTGCTTCAAATGCTGCTTTTCTATAATCGGAAACAATTATATTTTTTTCGTTGCCATCATGTTCTAGCTGAAAATGAATAATAGGTAAGCCGTTATTAATGTATTTATCAATTAATTTTGTATTTTGACCTGATGAAGCAATGATAATTCCGTCTACACGTAATTGGTACAATGTATCTAAAGACTTAGCTTCAATCTGCGGATCGACATCCGTATTGTATATTAATACGTTGTAGTCATTTTTTTTACAATAGTCGTCAATCCCTCTAATTGTACGGCTTGTATAAAAGCCCGTAATGTCCCTTACAATTACGCCTATTGTTTTCGTTTTATTCATTTTTAAACTGCGGGCAATAGGGTTTGGCACATAATCAAGTTCTCCTATAGCCAACTTTATGCGTTCTTTTGTTTTTTCTGACATGTAATCAAAACGACCATTAAGGTATTGAGATACTGTACTTTTTGAAACGCCGGCAAGGTCTGCAACATCGATCAATCTTACTGTTTTTTGCATGTATATTTTCTACGAAAGTCTAAATACTTGAATGTTGACATTCTGCAATATTATGATAATTTAATCAACTAAACCGATTTAGTAAATGGGTTTACTTTCCATTGTCAATTAAATTAAACATAACTATAAGGCAGAAAAAGTGGAAATTTCGAATGTTGAATATCTAGTGATCGTTGGATACCTTTTACTGATTATTATAGTCGGTCTTGTTTTCAAAAAGTTTTCGAGCAATACGGATGACTATTTTAAAGGAGGCAGTAAAGGGACATGGTGGCTAGTTGGTAGTAGTGCTTTTATGAGTGCTTTTAGTGCGTGGACTTTCACCGGTGCTGCTGGCATTGCGTACGAGTCTGGATTTTCGGCTATGTTTATCTTTTTTGGTAATGTGCTTGGTTTTTTTGTTAACTATTTATTTATGGGACCTTGGTTGCGCCAAATGAGAGTAACCACCTTTCCAGAAGCAATTGCGGGTCGTTTTGGGGAGAAAACTCGTGATTTTTACGCATATTACGAAGTACCAATCCGTATTTTATATTCGGCTATGGCACTTTACGGTTTAGGAATATTTTGTTCAGCCGTTTTTGGCTACGATATTAATTACGTCATTGTTGTATGTGGTGTTGTTGTGCTTCTTTACTCTGCAACTGGCGGACGTTGGGCTGTTATGGCTACTGATTTCTTACAAGGTTTGATATTGGTGCCACTTACTTTAATTGTTGCCTACCTTTGTTTAGATGCGCTTGGAGGGGTAGATAACTTATTTGTTAAAATTGAAGAAAAAGGTTTAACCGAAGAATACAGCATGATCAACTCAGCCACGCTTTTCGGTGGAGCTTATACATGGGGCTGGGCCAGCGCGATGATGGCAAAACAATTTATCGTATTTAATTCTATGAATGCGGCACCGCGTTATTTTTCTGTAAAAGACGGGCGAGAAGCCAAAAAAGCAGCTTTGCTGTGCTCCGTGTTAATGCTGTTAGGGAGTTTTATTTGGTTTTTACCACCTATTACTGCTCGGCTTTTATATCCTGATTTGGTTATGGCTTTCGACATTGCTAAACCTGCAGAGGCGAGTTATGCGGTTGCAAGTATTAGCTTATTACCTGTAGGGCTTGTGGGGTTAATTGTTGTTGCGATTCTAGCTGCAACAATGAGCTCTATGGATACAGGACTCAACACTAATGTTGCCATATTAATCAAAGATATTTATCCCAAAATCTCACGCCGATTACGTTGGAAAGCTAAAGGAGAGTCTGAGCTATTAAATTATGGACGTACTTTAACGTGGGTAATGGGTTTTTTAATTGTTTTATTAGCACTTTATTTTGCTCAACAAGATGGTTCAGGAATATTTGAAATCATGTTGCAAGTAGGCACCTTACTTTCTATGCCAATTACAATTCCTTTGCTTTTGGGTATGTTTATTCGACAAACGCCGTGGTGGGCAGCCCTGTTTTCTATAGGGTGCGCGTTAATTTTTTCTAGTCTAGCGTTTTTTGAAGTACCACTTAGTTACCTTGGTTTTTCACAGGTATACAGCGATGGTTTTGAATGGAATTTTCAACAGCAGTTTTTCGGTGTTTTAGGCTCTGGAACATTTGGGTTTTTAATATCGACACTTTTTGCACCAAGTCAAAATTCTACTCATCGTCAAATGGTTGATACGTTTTTTACTAAAATGAAAACGCCTATCGATTTTGAAAAAGAAATTGGTGAAGGCAATGATTTAAGCCAGCTAACAGCAATTGGGCGCTTTGGTATTGCGGTAGCCGGTTTTATAGCGTTGATGTTAATTATCCCAAACCCACTAGAGGGCAGAATAGTTATTCTGGTACTGGCAGTGATAATTGGAGTAATCAGTATATTAATGCTTAGAGCGGGTAAAGAGCCCGTTGTTACAACCAA
The DNA here is from genome assembly GCF_000498095.1 of Pseudoalteromonas sp. TB64. Lineage (GTDB taxonomy): Bacteria > Pseudomonadota > Gammaproteobacteria > Enterobacterales > Alteromonadaceae > Pseudoalteromonas. Next base: position 10,446 of record NZ_AUTQ01000131.1, on the reverse strand, counting down.
AGGTGTGGCATCACAAATAAAATGATGAGGATTATTTCCTCAAAAAGTTACTTATTATCACTTTTGATCACAGGATTTAACAATGAATTACTTACTTATTAACGACCAGCTTGACGTATTAAAAGCAGATCTAAAAACGTGTCGTAAAGAACATTTAACTCGACTGTTAGAGCAATGTCGTTCGTATGAAGATGAAGTTTTATCAACAGAGCATCCCCATACGAGTATTACTTATATAGGAATGGCTGCTGCAAACTTAAGTTTGGCTTATTTATTAACAGAACAAGACCATTATTTGCAAGAAGCTAAGCGTTGGATTTTTACAGCGGTTGATTACGATGTATGGGGCTATGGTTTTTTAGTTGATGTAGATTTAAGTGCATCGTGGTTGCTGTACGGTTTGGGGCTGTCTTATGATTGGTTAAAAGATCACTTAACAGATGAAGAGCGTAGTAAATTTCTTAATAAATTGATTTTGCAGGGCAATAAAATTTTTGACTACGGTCAAGACAATCTAGGTCATTGTTGGTCTACTAATTATTGGCAAAATCATAACTGGATTAATTATTCAGGTTTATTAACCACAGCTTATGCAATCCGCTCTGAGCATTCTGGGGCGCAGGTATGGATTGATGAAATAAAAGATAACTTCGAAAAAGTATTTGAATACCTGCCAGAGGATGGATCTAACTACGAAGGCACCGGCTATTGGAGGTACGCAATTAACTTTTTCCTGTCTGCTGCTGATTATATTCGTGAAGATGGTGGACCAAATTACTTTGAAGCAGGCTTTTTAAAAAATTCATTTGATTATCGTATTTATCAATCAGCACCTAATTGGGAAGAAAACATTAACTTTGCAGATGTGCATGATAGAAGAAGCTCTCACTCTATTTCAGCCTATTACAAAATAGCATCAGAATATAATAATGAGCAGGCGCAATGGCTAGGTGAAATGGTACGAACCAAGTTCTTGTTTAGAGAAGCTTATCAGAGCAAAATTTTCCCTGGTATTTTACCTGAGGCCTTTTTAGAGCTAATTTGGTTTAATCCAAAAATAGAGCAAAAGTCACCTCAAAGCCTGCCTTTAACTAAGTACTTTCCTGATCTTGGTCTTGTTGTTATGCGCTCTAGTTGGGATACTGATGCAACGCATCTTTCTTTTAAATCAAGCCCAGCAGGGGGACATAAACAATGGGAGCTAAGCTGGAAATTAGATAAAGAAAATGATTGGAAAACACGCAGCTTAACTCATTATCATGTTGATTTTAATCATTTTATATTAATTCATAATGGAGCGTCTTTAGCTATTGATGAGGGCTACAATCGAACATCTAAAGCTGAGGTACATAATTTAATTACGGTTGACGGGACAGGTTGCGTTGGAGAAAAAATATGGGAGGAAGGTGATTTAAGTGACCCACAGTTATTTGATTTAAATTGTAAAGGTATTCATAACGTATGGAGAGACGTACCTGAGGAGGCGATAGCAAAAATAGAAGCGTTTTCTAATGATAATGGCTATACCTATGTTGTTGGCGAATCGAGTAAAATGTATTACCCAGAGATGAAACTAACACGTAATGCCCGACATATTATTAATAGTGAATGTGGTTATTTTATCTTTTTAGATGAGCTAGAAAGTGAGCTAGAACACATATATACATGGAGAATGCACTCAGAAAGATATGCAAATCAAGTAAGCCAAGACCAGTTTGAAATTATAAATGGGGCTGGTGCACTTAACGTATTTACTGTATTTCCACAAATCCGCTTAACTAACGTTGATGAAACCCTAGTTGAAGAAATAATGACGCCGCAACGACCAGATGATATTCGTCGAATTAGTTTAAAAACATTATTAATTGAGAATCCTGAAAAAAATAAAAATAGTTATTTCCTCAATGTGCTTCAGCCTAAAGATGCAATTCAAAGCGATTCGAGCAGCGAGATTTTAGTTAAGCCTATTAAAGGCGATAGTTTTATTGGTGTTGAAGTAACTTCGAATGATCATATTGAAACGTTTATTTTCTCTAATGAAAATAAAATAGCTTACAAGGATATTCAATCAAAATCTAAATGGGTGTCTATATTAAAAGACAAGGCAGGTAATGTTGTTAAAACAACACATTACGATGGTGTTTGTTAAATATTTATAGCAAAGGCTGCACTTTAGATTTATGGATAGTTAATCGCTATAAATAACGATTAGGAGAAAGTAATAATGTTAGAAAAATTTAGTTTAATAGGCAAAACGGCTCTCGTTACAGGTTGCAAGCGCGGGATTGGTAAAGCAATTGCACTGGGGCTTGCAGAGGCAGGNGGAGCCGATATTATTGGGGTTTCGGCCAGCTTGGAGTTACAAGATTCCGACGTTGAAAAAGAAGTAACCGCACTAGGGCGTAGTTTTAAAGGCTATCAATGCGATTTTTCTGAACGCGATGCACTTTACTCGTTTATTAAAGAGGTTAAAGTTGACTTTCCTAAAATTGATATTTTAATAAACAATGCAGGCACTATTTTACGCGCGCCAGCAACAGAGCACAGCGATGAGATATGGGATAAAGTAATTGATGTTAATTTAAATTCTCAGTTTATCCTTAGTCGCGAAATTGGTAAGGAAATGGTTGAACGTGGTGCAGGTAAAATTATTTTCACTGCATCATTATTAACTTTTCAAGGGGGCGTTACTGTCCCTGGGTATGCTGCGAGTAAAGGTGCGATAGGGCAGTTAGTTATGGCTTTATCTAATGAGTGGGCGGGGCAAGGCGTGAATGTAAATGCTATTGCACCTGGGTATATTAATACTGACAATACTCAGGCACTTCGAGATGACCCTGAACGCTCCGCATCTATTTTGGCACGTATTCCACAAGGCCGTTGGGGTAACCCTGAAGACTTTAAAGGACCCGCTGTATTTTTAGCGTCAGAGGCTGCAAGTTATGTAAATGGCACTACTTTATTGGTTGATGGCGGATGGATGGGTCGATAGCAAATTACAAACTATCGATTAAGTCTAACAAACCTGAACTCTGGATAATAAATTTAAATATCAATTATAATTTAATACGTTGGTAAATCTCTTAACCAGAGTTCAGGTTAACAAGTATTTGTTTTATGCCTGCCTTTTTGAATAGGGCAGGTACATGTATTTCTATCGGTTATCATAAAAGCAATTCAGTAAAAATAATCGTTATTATTTTAGTTGATCTGGCTGGTCGGCTTTAAACCCCTTTGTTAGTCGTTCACGGCGAGTATAATAACGGAGTAACAAGAGGGTAATATAGATTATAGACAATGTATTAATCAGTGAATCTACTAATAACTTATCCTCTTTCTCATAATTATTTAGCTTTTTTGGAAGTTATTTTGATAAAGGTAATTTCTCAATGAATCCCAGTGCGTATGTTTGGCGTAACTTTGCATTAGCGTGGCCACTCGCTTTTAATGCATTGCTAGTTCAGTCGATGTTGATGATTGATACATTGCTAGTTGCGCCCCTAGGAGAGCTGCCCGTTGCAGCTATGGGTATTGCAACGACTATAGTGGCATTTGTACTGGGGCTTGAGATTGCCATTGGTAATGGTATTCAATTACTTGTAGGCAGGGCTTTTGGATCTAAAAATAAGGTCGATTTAGCAATTGCTTATTGGTCTGGTTTATTAATCAATGTTTCTACTTCATTAATCTTTTTCTTTATTTTAACCTTTTGGAGCACTGAGCTGGTGGCTGTCATCACTGACGACAGTGATTTAGCGCAGCTGGCAGATAAGTACATATCAATTACCAAATATATTGTAGTGGTAACTGCATATACTCAAGTTTGTACCGCTTTTTGTAATGGTAAAGGCGATTCAAAGGTGCCGCTAAAAGGTTTTATGATTGAGTTACCGGTTAATGCAGTCCTCAGCTATTTTTTAATAAATGGGTTTGCAGCACATGAAGGGCTTGGTGTTGAGGGCGCTGCTTGGGGTAGTTTGATTGCGGTTTTATTAAGAGCGATATTTTTTTATTTTGCTTTAAAAACGGATGAAAAAATTGATTTAACATATCCTAAGCACAAATATTTTTGGACAGAAATTAAAGGGCAATACCGTGAAATATATCCTATTGCAGCCAATTTTTTTGTTCTCTCAGTTGGGGCAACGGTTTATCAGTTGTTGTTTGCTCAGCTAGATCTTTTCTCATTTGTTGCTATTACTCTGATTTTTCCTTGGGTGCGTGCTGGCACGCAATTTCCTAATGCTTGGGCTCAAGCATCGGCAATTAGTATAAGCCAGGCTTTGGGGCAAAACAAAACCGATAATCTGACGTTATTTATTACTCGTTGTACACAAGTAGGAATGGCGTTGTCGGTGATTATTGCAGGGTTGTTTTTTGTGCTTAGTCAGTGCATTGAATTTGTTTATCCAGATATTGACCCTGAAACGAAAATAGCATTAATGGTCATTATGCCTCTGTATATTATTTTGCCCGTTATTCGAGCGTATAATACCGTTGCGGGTAATATTCTTCGAGCATTGGGCAATAGTAATTTAGTTCTTAAAATTCATTTTATAACGCAATGGAGCATATCGCTGCCAATTTGCGCATTATTAGTTTTGTACTTTAAAGTCTCTATTTTTTGGGCTTTTGCAATGATCCCCATCGAAGAGCTTCTCAAAATAATTCCGTTTTACCGCTACAAAAAAGCTTATATGAGCCGCTTACAAACAACATAAACAGTGAGTTGATAATAGTAATATTGGAGGTGTTTTAAAGGGGGTTTACGTTTAGTGAGGTACGGATATTTTATTGTTATAAAACTCTGTGGTAGGTATTGCTAGTACCACAGAGCTTAAAGTTTTACAGTGTTGTATTAAAACCGGTAACTGGCTCCTAAAGTAATACGACGCTCTGTTAAACCTTGATAACAAAGTAATCCGCCTTCATTAACGCATGATTGTGTTATATCTGATTCAGTAAGATTTACAGCTTCAATACCCACATTAAATTGCTCGTTAATATCGTAACTAATGCTGGCATTAAGTTGTCCTCGGTCCTCTTGTACAACAGGAAAACCCCACGGGAAGCTTGTTGTGCTACCAAAGTCTTCTGACCGATATGCTTCGCGCCATGTGTAGCGAGCTCTCGCCGAAAGACCATATTTTTCGTAGTAAAGAGTGAAGTTGTAAGCATTCTCAGATAAATCAGTAAGCCCTTGCACACGGGTAACGTTTATACCTTCAATACCTGTTGTTAAAGCAAAAATATCATTTGCACGACTAGTTGCTGTATCAAATGCTTCACCACCTGAGAACTCTTGCTTAGTATAGTTAGCAATAATACCAAACCCAGAAGCCCAGCCTAAATCGTCCTCAAACCCTGCGAGGTCATATTGAACGGCTATTTCTATACCTTTTTGCGTGGTTTCACCTGTGTCGTTTATAGTGGTCGCAAAGGGAACACATACACCTACGCCAATATCAGGTCCAAATACATTTATATCTGCAATAGGGTTATAAATACCACCCGCTTCACATGGATCTGTTAAATCACGATACCCAGTAGTAGAGTCTTCACTAGGGTCTTCTTGTTGGCTAACATGAAGGTTACTACGCTTTTTATGGAATATACCGACACTTAATACACTCGCTTGGGCAAAATACCATTCTGCAGAAAGATCAAATGAAGTAACTTCCTCAGGTACTAAATTTGGATTACCGATAGCCACAGCAGGGTTTGGACTGGTATCAAATGTGAATGAGGTCGATAGATCGTCAAAATCAGGACGTCGAATATCTTTACCCCAGCCCGAGCGTATAACTATATCGTCAGTTAAATCAACGCTTAGGTTTACTCTAGGTAATAGGAAGTCATAGTCACCAGTTGTTGTTATTTGTGAAACTAAGTTATTGCCATTGGCATCTGTAGTTGTTGAATTACCGACAGATTTAACGTCAGTTTTGAGGTAACGTGCACCAAAGTTGCCTCGAAACATATGGTATTCAAAATTAGCTTGCACATAAAGCGCATTTGTTTTTTCTTCAATATCAAAAAATCCGTCAGAGCTTGATGTTGGTGCATTGAGCGCAATAGAGCCACCAATGGTATCGATAGCGCTTTGTAATATAGCTAAAGCATTATCTTGATCATTAGCAACAATTTCTGGATTAAGTTGTAGGTAATCGCGGACAAATAACTCTCTTCCATCAGCGTCGTTAAAGTTAGTGGGACCCGCAATTAAAAGCTCCGAAAATAGATCCCCAGATGGGCTGTCAGACATGTTTCTTAAACCAATACTGCTAATAACAGTATCTTGCACGCTTGATGTTTTACTATAACGGTAACCAAAATCGACTGAGGTTATAATTGAGTCAAAGTAATAGCTAAAATCTGTACGAAATGCATCTTCACGATTTTTAGCCGTGCTTTTACCTATCTCCACATCACGTAATACAGTATTGCTTGGGTCAAGTAATTGAGCGCTTGTTGGTGCATTTGCTTCACCTGATGCTATGCCAAATGCGAGCGAACCGCCTGTCAGATCATATTGAAAAGGTGTGCCATTCTCATTCGATGCATTAGATGCAACATTTGGATTAATAAAATTAAGAGTCGAGTTAAAGCTAGGCGTAGTTGTATCTGATTTTGACGACGAGGCTTCTATATTTATTTTAAGGTTATCGCCTTGCCACTCGCCACCAATTCTAAATATTTCGCTTCTGGTTAAACGTGAGTTTGTATCACCAGAAAAACGAAGATTTGGATCGGCACCGCCATCTTCAACCGGAATTACCCCTTTAACAGCAGCTTGAATAGAACCTAGATTTTGGCCGTCTATTACGCCAAAATTAACATTTTCAAATTCAGTAGGAATTGACTCGCTAATCAGATCGCTCACACCAGAGGCTTGTACTCTTGAGCTTTCTTCTCTGCGTTCTTGATCGTTAATAACAGCATCAAAATATAATTTGGTATTGTCATTTGGTGCCCACTCTATAGAAGAGGCTATATTGATAGTTTCAGATTCGTAATTATCATAATCTTGAACAAAAAACTGTATAGGCAAAAAATCAAATTCTTGAGCGCTATTAGCACCGCTATTTGATGCTACTGAGTTGTCTCGATCAGATCTGGGGCGAAATGCTGTTGCTTCTTGCTCTGCATAGTTGGCACTGATAACAACACCAAAAGTACCTAAGTCAGTGTACCAATTATCTCCAAAAGTACCTGATATTCTAGGTTTTAAACCACTATCATCTGACAGGCTACTATTTTCACCTTGTACTCTTAAAGTTGCTAATGTGTCACTTAATTGAAGAGGGCGGATAGTTTTTAAATTAATTGTTCCACCTACAGAGCCTTCAATCGTTTTTGCCTCGGAAGCTTTAGTCACTTCAACTTCGGCAATGATTCCTGCAGAAACATCTTCAAAGTTTATACCACTTCGACCAGTACCTGAGCCTACAGTAGAAACGCCATTTATTTCTGTTCTATTAGCGTTGGTGCCGCGAATTTGTACACCGGTTCCTACTCCTGCTGTTCGGGTGATTTGTATTCCTGTTACATTTTCAAGCACTTCAGCTAAGTTTTGATCTGGTAACTTACCAATATCAACGGCTTTAATTACTTCAACAAGATTATTAGAATCGCGTTTTTCTAAAAGGGCGCTGGAGAGTGACCCCCGGATCCCACTAACTTCTATTACTTCTAATTCAGGGGCATTTTGTGTTGATTGAGCTTCTTGTGCTGAAGCAGATGGGGTCGCTAATAATGTGGCCAAAGCCGCACTATAAAGCATTGTGTGTGATCTGCGGTTTTGCAGTACAGAGCTTATTTTATTTAATTTATTTTTCATAAATTCCTCTTTTACTACGTGATGTTGTATTTAGTGTTTATTTAAATAAATCGTTTATAAGCGTAAAACCACAAACAAATCGTTTTACTAAACCGATTTACTTAAGAGAATTTAACATGTATTAACCAAATGTCAACATTCTAACGATTAGACCTTTGTCATATAAAAGCCTTAAAGAAGATCCGAAACGCTACAAGGTTTTGAAGTTATTTTGTTATGTTTTTATGCCAATCAGTATTTATATTTTTATCGGGGAGGGTGGCTACAGATCTAGTTTGTGGTTTGCTCGGTTGTAGAAATTTAGTTGACCAAGTCATTTTACAACAGTAAGATAATTGCTTAGTAAACCGATTTAGTTACCCTTAAGATTGGTAACCTATACAAGGAAAACCAATGAAAATTAAAGAAATAAAAGTATTTGTGTGTAGCCCCGGAAGAAACTTCGTAACGGTTAAGGTAATCACCGACGAAGGTACTTATGGTTTGGGTGATGCAACAGTAAATGGTCGAGAAATGGCCGTAGTTGCTTATTTAGAAGAACACGTTGCTCCTTGTTTGATTGGTCGTGATCCGCAAGAAATTGAAGATATTTGGCAATACTTTTATAAAGGTGTTTATTGGCGAAAAGGCCCAATTACAATGGCAGCTATTGCTGCAATAGACATGGCGCTTTGGGATATTAAAGGCAAAGTTGCTAATTTACCTGTGTATCAATTGTTAGGTGGTAAAAGCCGCAAAGGGGTTACGTTTTACGCACACGCTAACGGTGAAAATATTGACGATACATTAGATAAAGCACAAGAGCATATTGAAAGTGGTTTTAAAGCGATTCGTTTACAGTCAGCCATCCCAGGCTTAAAAGTAACTTATGGTGTACTAGGTGATAAAAAAGATTACTTTGAATTACAAGGTAGCCGTCCGTTACCCCCAGAAGAAGAGTGGTCAACCGCTAAATACTTTAACTCAATTGTTGAGCTATTCAAAAAAGCGCGTGAACGCTTTGGTTACGAAGTACATTTTACGCATGATGTTCATAGTCGTTTAACTCCCATTGAAGCTGCAAAGCTAGGTAAATTATTAGAGCCATACAACTTATTATTTCTTGAAGATGCAGCTATTGCAGAAAACCAAGACAGCTACAAAATTATTCGCCATCACACTACCACTCCTTTAGCTATTGGTGAAACCTACAATACTATTTGGGATTGCAAAGATCTTATTCAAAATCAGTTGATTGACTATATTCGTGTCGCTGCAACTCATGCTGGTGGCATCACTGCACTTAAAAGAATCACCGATTTTGCCAGTGTTTACAATGTTAAAACTGCACCACATGGCGCGCCTGATTTGTCACCTGTGTGTTTTGCCGCGCACATGCATTTAAATATTTGGGCGCCTAATTTTGGTATTCAAGAATTCGTTGGCTTTGGTAACGAAGCGTTAAATCGCATATTTAAGCATAACTTCACTATTGAAAATGGCATGGGCATGATGAGCGAAGCACCCGGTTTAGGTGTTGAATTTGATGAAGAAGCCGCAGCACAGTACCCATACAAACGTTCGTATTTGCCTATTAGCCGTTTAGAAGACGGTACTCTTTGGAACTGGTAGCGCATAAAAATAATGGTTGTAACAATAAATAATTTAAAAGAATTAGGATTAAGACATGAGTAACAAAGTAAAAGTATTAATACACGGAACAGGATTCGCAGGTCAAGGTCACGCTGAAGCTTTTAGGTATGCTGGTGCAGAAATAGTAGGAATAGTAGGAAGAACACAAAGTGTGGTTGAGCAAGTTGCTAAAGACATGGATATTCCTTACTCAGGTACTGACTGGCTAAAGGCACTAGAGGACTGTAAACCTGATGTTGTATCAATTGCTACCCCTGGTGGCGCGCACGTTGAGCCAATAAAACAAGCGATTGGTTTTGGCTGTCATGTTTTTTCAGATAAACCACTGACTGCAGATGGCAGTACGTCAAAAGAATTATACACATTAGCGGTAAAAAAAGGGGTGAAAACAGCCTTCGCTTCAAGCTTTAGATACATGCCTGAAATATTACACGCAAAACGGTTAGTTGCCGCCGGCGCAATTGGTGAGCCATTAGAAGTTGAATGTATATCTCACTTTAATTTAGAGCGTGATATTCCCTTTGGTTGGTCACATCGTCAAGAAGAGGGGGGGGGTCGTTTAAATAATAACTTTACGCATATGATGTCTATTGTAACGTCTGTAGTAGGTGAAAAAATATTATCAATTATGGGTGAAGTACGTGACGACTTAGGTAAAGCACCTATTGTTGAGGGCGTTCATAACTTTAAAACCCGCCGCGACTTCATCCCGCAGGACATTAACGATCCATCATTAGAGTGGGGCGAATCAAACGTTGAATGGTCATATAACGTGCTAGCTCAATTAGAAAGCGAATTTGCTAAAAAACCGGTTTCTGTGATGTTTAAACATGGTGGTTTACACCCTCGTTTTAACGAAGATCATATCGTTTTTTATGGTAGTAAAGGCGCTATTTATATTAAAGGTCATTACGGAGCTGGTCCGCTTTATTTATATGGTGAAAACAATGGTGGTGACCATAAAGAATGGCTAG
>NZ_AUTQ01000130.1 GCF_000498095.1 Pseudoalteromonas sp. TB64 | reverse complement strand
CCTGCCGATATTGCTGCAGATGTACCTGATGTTGAAGGCGATACAGAGCGTAACTGGCGTTACCTTATTCGCGAGCTAGTTAATGATATTAAAGGTGAAGACGTAGCGCCTTATCAAACTTTCAAAGAAGGCAGCCAATATCAGCAACTCATCGATTTAATTCGTAAAAATGATTACTGGGTAGATGTAAGTAAACTTTAATCAAAGGGTAATAACATGATCTATGATTACGCGGTAATAGTTGGTTATTTCCTTTTAGTTGTAGGTATTGGTTTTACCTTCAAAAAAATGGCAGCTAAATCAACGAGTGACTACTTTCGTGGTGGCGGTAGAATGTTGTGGTGGATGGTGGGTTCAACTGCCTTCATGTCACAATTTTCTGCATGGACTTTTACAGGTGCAGCAGGTAAAGCCTTTACCGATGGCTTTGCTGTAAGCCTTGTGTTTTTTGCTAATACCTTTGCCTACTTTTGCGGTTGGGCATATTTTTCTTACCGCTTTCGTCAAATGCGTGTAGATACACCAACAGAGGGAATTAAGCGGCGTTTTGGCAGTCAAAATGAATTGTTTTTTTCATGCGCCTTAATTGTATTTAGCTTTTTAAACGCGGGTATTTGGTTAAATGCTTTAGGCGTATTTACAAGCGCCGTGTTTGAAGCAGATATTAACGTTACGATTATTGTTACTGGCCTAGCTGTATTGTTTATTTCAGTATTGTCGGGTGCTTGGGGGGTTGTTGCTTCCGACTTTGTGCAAACATTAGTGGTTGCAGTGGTATCTATTGCGTGTGCAATTGTCGCGCTTGTAATGGTAGGTGGACCTGTTGAGTTGGTTACTAAGTTCCCGTCTGATTTTATTATGGGACCAGATATGAACTATGGTTTGCTATTAGTCGGCACCTTTGTGTTTTTTCTTGCTAAGCAACTCATAACTATTATGAATTTAAATGATTCATTTCGTTTTTTAAACGCTAAAGATTCTGATAATGCACGAAAAGCATCACTACTTGCCATGGTATTAATGGGTGTTGGTAGCATTATTTGGTTTATTCCTCCTTGGGCGTCAGCCATTTTATACCCCGATGCGGCATTAGCTTATGCAGAACTTGGTAATAAAGCATCGGATGCTGTGTACTTGGTTTTTGCAAGAAACGCGATGCCTATTGGTACCGTTGGCTTATTGCTTGCGGCATTATTTGCGGCCTCTATGTCGTCAATGGATTCAGCACTTAATAAAAATTCAGGTATTTTTATCCGTAGTATTTATCAACCATTTTTAGCCAAACGAAATAGAATAGTTGATGACGCACATTTACTTAAAATGGGTAAAATATTAAGTTTTATCAGCGGCTTATTGGTTATTGTAATGGCATTGTTTTTCAAGTCATTAAAAGAGCTTAGTTTGTTTGATTTAATGATGTCTTTTTCAGTAATGATTCAAGTGCCTATTCTTATCCCATTAATATTTGGTTTATTCATTAAGAAAACACCGTCTTGGGCTCCGTGGGTAACTGTATTAATTGGCTTGTTTGTATCTTGGTTGGTAATGAGCGTTTTAACACCTGATGTTTTTTCGCGCTTTATTGGTATAGACGAATTTACATCAAGAGAAGCAACAGACATGAATTTAATATTGACCATAGGCGCTCACTTAGTAATAACAGCCGGTTTCTTCTGTTTAACTTCATTGTTTTATAAAGAAGAAAACGATAAATACAAAGAGCAAACAGATGACTTCTTTAAAGATTTAGAAACGCCAGTAATTGCTGATAACGAGCAAGATGATTATGACCGCCAACAACGTAATAAACTGGGATCTATGGTGATATACATGGGGTGCGGTATTATTTTTATGGCTTTAATACCTAATCCGTTATGGGGGCGCTTAATTTTTGTTTGTTGTGCATTAATTATTTTAAGCACGGGGTTTTTATTGAAAAAAAGCGCAAAGCCAACACAAATTACAGCACAACTTTAATGTAATTATTAATTTTATTGGCGCTGCATATATTCATTACTAATGTGGCGCTTTTATAAAAATAATAACACTGGCAATATAAGTTTTGAAGGGATGTATATGAGATTAGCAATATTAATAAAAATAAAATGGTTGGTTTTATTATCAGGTTTAATGTTTTTTGTTTATGGCTGCACTACTGAAAATCAACAGGTTTTACAAAAACAAACGGTTCGACTTACTCATGGTATTGATAGCTCAGCCGGTGATGTACCCAGCTATATTATTAAAATAGCTAACGCGACTTATTACCTTGAAAAACAAGGCGGTGGTTTATCAAGTTTGTTAGATAGTGATGGAATTGATTGGATTGGTTTTCATAATGCAAAAGGGTCTGGGCATAAAGGGGAGTATCGTGGATTTCCAAATGCAATTCATAAACAGGATGGAAATTATTTTCATGCTCTAAATGCAGGTACAGATTTATCAACGTCAGTAATTGATGTTAATACTGCGCAGCATGTCCGTATTACTTTCACCTCAGCAAATAAAAAGTGGGAAGGGCAATGGGACTTTTACCCAGAGCGCTTAGACTTTACTATGAGTAAAGTAAGTGCAGGTTATAAATATTGGATTCAATACGAAGGTGTACCTTTTGGTGAAATGGATGATACTGATTTTTGGTTTAATAGCGCTAATAATAAAAAACACTTAATTAATGAGCCATTTTTCATAGGTTAGACATTAAGAGATAATTGGATTCAGGCCGCATTTTAATCGTCCTTTTTCTTTATCTCTTTTTGGGTTCGCTCTTCGTGCATATTTTGACAAAAAACTGATAGTTTTTTGCCATGCTTTATTCAGTGTCGATATCACGCCTTGTGTTATCGACTCCATTAATTGATAAAACCAACCTTGGGTGTTTTTTGCTACCATAAATGTTGATAGCTCAATACCGGCAAGTTGTTGAACACTCATGCCTATTCGCCTCTTTACTAACAACGTCAATAAACTTGCCCACACCAAGCCTTCCATCATGCTCGCTTTTCTGGTGTTAAATTTTTGCAGGTTGCAATAAGACTTCCATTCTTTAAACAGTAACTCTATTTGCCACCTGAGACTGTAGAGCTTTATTACCGCTTCAGCGCTAAATTTTTCTCGATTTAAGTTCGTTGCCCAATAAGTAGGCTCACTTTTTCCTCTAGGCCAGCTCGCAATCAATCGATAATTAGTTTTACCTTCCACATCCATATCGACAATAACACTACGACGAATATGCTTTTTAACGTCCTTTTGCTTCTTCTGTGAAAACCGTTTTAACGCGTTACCGTGACGATTAAAAGCAGCTACTACGGTTGGATTAACCGTGGTTTTAGCCCTGACAACATAAAAGCCTCCTGCTGTATCAATTGATTCAAGATACGATAACTTAAAATAACCTCTATCCGCTAAAAACAAGGTGTCGACTAACGATTTAGCATCAGGTAAAAAATCATATTCAGCTTGGCTATCAGGACTCACTGAGATTTCTTCGGGATAACCTTGAAGCACATCCCAACTCACATGAACCTCTATTGCCGCAGGACTTATTTTAGTAAAGCGACCTTTAAAGGTATCTTTTAAACTATCGTGCACTGCGAACGAACTTCCGTCTTGCAATATGATGCGTTTGAAATCTGACAGTGTGACTTCTGTGCCGAGTATTTGTTGCTGCCATTCATTTAACGCCACATCGACCAGTGATTTCATCAATTGGCTGAATTCAGGCTTACTCAGTTGATTGTGAAACGGTTTATATTGAACATCAGTTTCCGTCAACTTCACAAAATAACGATGTAAATCTGTCACGGTGTTTACCGATTTATCGCCTAGAGCCGTTATTAACGACATGACTAATTCGAAAGGTTTTATTATTCGTTTACGGCTACAAAAACGGCTTGTTTTACCTATTTCGTTAATATTAAAATCGTTAAGCACTTTCGTTATTTTGTTTAACTCAGTATTATATTTATTCATGCTCTGCTTTTGGGATAGATAGTGGTTTGGCGATTACTATCAGATCAAATTCAGAGCATGTTTTCAAGTTTTATTCCTTAAGATCCAACCTATG
>NZ_AUTQ01000129.1 GCF_000498095.1 Pseudoalteromonas sp. TB64 | reverse complement strand
TCCATGCCGAACTCAGTAGTGAAACGAAACAGCGCCGATGATAGTGTAGCATTTGCTATGTGAAAGTAGGACATTACCAGGCTTCAAATTAAAGAAACCCGTTACAGCAATGTGACGGGTTTTTTGCTGTCTGGGATTTACTAAATAGCCAAAGCCCATACCAAGCCTCGACCGATGATAGTGTCGCATTTGCTATGTGACTTTCTACCGCTGTGGGCACCACGACATTCCCAGGCTTCAAATCATAGAAAGCCCGAATCTAACGATTCGGGCTTTTTTACGTCTGCAGAAAAGTGGGATGTGAGTTAATAATAAACAACTCGCACCATTTAACCATCAAATCTTCACATCAAACATCTTTATTAAATGCATTAGAAATACCTAGTTATAAATATTAGAGAACTTAAGTTATTAAATTTTCTTTTTATACCCTCGTAAGTTAATAGTAATTAAATGCGCGATTATTACTCATTAAATATTATCTTATAAAACGTATATTTTGTTACAAAATGTAATTCATTGACTATAATAGTTACATCAAATTGATAACTTTGTTTCATACATTTACGTTTTAAGTTTCTATTTAATAAATAATGCCAATAGGGCAATAAAATAATCAAATTTCAAGCAAGCTGTTCAATTAACCTTATTAGTATTGATCTTAACAAAGGATCCATTTTTTCTGATGCGACATAAAATACTTTATCTTTTATTCATTTCAATTATGTTTAGCCATTCAAGCGCCTTTTCCAATGATTTTGAGTTTTCTGGTTACGCTAGGGTTATAGGTGGGTACTTAGATGAGAAAGATGTTGAATATAAAGGATACGAGGACAGTATTAAGTTCTCCCCCTCTAGTTTAATTGGTCTACAAGGTGAGTATCAATTTAATAATAACTGGTCTGCAACAGCTCAAGTTTTACTAAGAAGCGATAACACAACCGCGTCTGATAACTCAGGGTTGGAGTGGTTATATTTAACATATACACCTACAGATAATATTCAAATTAAATTAGGCAAATTGCGTACTCCTTTTTTTACTCTAAGCGATTTTTCAGATGTTGGCTTTGCATATCCGTGGATTAATCCCCCTCAACAAGTTTACGATACTTATCTTTTTAAAACCTTTAACGGTATAGATGCAGTTTATAAATTTGGAGCAGAGAGTCTTGATGTCACATTAGAGGGGTATTATGGCGAAGAGTCGGGTGAGATTGGTATCGGTACATTAAAAACGGGTTTTGAAGTTGATAACCTTTTGGGCTTTATTGGTAAAATTAACATCGAAAATTTAGAGTTTAGGGTTTCTCGCTATAACGGCAATATTAAACTTGATATTGAAGAAATAAAGCAGTTAGAAAACGTTTTGAATGACCTCAATTTTACAAGAAGCGCTAACTCTGTTCAAACGCAAGGTAGAGCGCATGCAGAGCAGTTTGGTATAGTTTATGATAATTTAGATTATTTTTTTAGAGGTGAATGGGTTCGTATAAAAACAGATCTAGGAATAGTACCTATTATTCAGAGCTATTATTTAACCGCCGGTGTTAACTATGCTCCTTTTACTTATCATTTAACGTTTGCTGATAGTGACGTTGATATTCGCTCACCTGAAAATGAAATTCCACTAGGTATTGATGCTGACTTAGATAGATTAGCTTATGGATACAATAGTATTTTTGAAGACTCGACACCAGATTCCCTCAAAACATGGACTATTGGTGTGCGTTGGGATGTGTTACCAAACCTTGCATTAAAAGCTGAGTTTTCGGCACTTGAAGGTAATAATGTAAAAGACTCTTTTTTTGTAACTCCCGAAAATTCTAATTTTGATAAAAAAGCTAGCTTGTATCTTATCGGTTTGGATTGGGTGTTTTAATTATGTGCTTTAAATTAACTCATATTATTAAAAAAATGGTAATACACCTTTTATTTATTGCGACGTTTATCGTTTTTACACCTCCTGTCTATGCGCAGAATGAAAAAATCTTAGATATTGTGATTGTTGTTAATACGCTAGATAAAAACTTATCTTTAAGTAAACAACAAATCCGTCATATTTATATGGGAGGCGCTATCAGTAGACAATTTAAAGCTGTTAACTTACCCGCTGGTAATCCTCTTAGGGTTAATTTTAATACCCGGATGGTGGGTCTTACAGAGTCTAGAATACAGGCGTATTGGGCACAAATGCGCTTTACTGGTCGAAGTAAACCTCCGATTGAATTTGAATCTGCAAAAGAGATAATAGAGTATCTCCTAAAAGAGGAAGATTCCGTTGCCTATCTACCTGTGGATACAGCTATACCTGATGGACTAACTATTATCTCATTTAATTAAAAGGTAAGTTACGTTATGTGTATCGCTCGTAAGCTTTGTGTTTTTATTTATTATGACCATGTGGGTTTTGTATCGCTTTTAGTTAGCTCTTTAAATCGTGTTTTTGCCTTTATAATTGCTTGCGGTAACTGGGATATACACACTGGCTTAGCAAAGTAATATCCCTGCATTTCATGGCTACCATGTGATATTAAATAATTAGCTTGGTCTGCGGTCTCAATTCCTTCACTACACACTCTTAAATCAAGGCGCTGACCTAAATCAAGTATTGCTTGTAGTACAGCGGCATCTTTTCCTGAGCTTGCGTATTGATTAACAAACATCCGATCAATTTTTAAGGTGTCAATTTCAATTTTAGTAAGGTAGCTTAAAGAAGAATAACCAGTACCAAAATCATCCAATGCAATTGATCCCCCCATTTGTTTTATCTGATTAAAGAATTCGTTAGCGCTTTCAAAGTTTTCCAAATAGCTAGATTCAGTTATTTCAAATTGAATATTTGCTATATTGATCTCGTGACTAAGTAGTTTACTTTTTACTACATGTATAAAATTGTGATCTTTTAGATCGTGGCTAGAGAGATTCATTGAAACTAAAATATCATCGCTTATGAGTTTTTTTAGTATTTGCATGTCTTTAAAAACTTGTGTGATAACCCATTGAGTAATTGCTTTAATTTTTCCTGCTTGCTCTGCTATGGGTATAAACTCACCAGGCGAAACAAACCCCAATACTTCACTTTGCCATCTTATTAGGGCTTCTAAGCCTTTAACGTCTCCCTCGTTGGATATTTTTAATTGATAAAATACTTCAAATTCATTGTGTGCTATTGCATGGCTTATTAAGTTGGCTACCTGAACTTTGCGTTTATTGTCTTCGAGCATTTTGTGATGAAAAACGGTGTATGAACCTTTACCTTTATCTTTAGAGGCGTACATTGCGATATCGGCGTTGCTAATTAGTGTATTTATATTAAATTGCGCTTCTTTAGCACTGGCAATACCCATACTAATACCAGTGGATATATCCCATTCATGAATTGAAAATGGTTCTTGCATACCTCTAATTATATTCTCGGCAATATTAATAACGATAGATTGCTTGTCAATGCTAGGTAACATTATTAAAAATTCATCCCCTCCTAGGCGTGCAATTATGTCGTTATTGCGCAAGTAGCTACTTACTTTGTTTGAGACTGCTTGTAGAAGCATATCTCCAGCTTCGTGACCAAGAGTATCGTTAACACCTTTAAAGCTATCAACATCAAAGAAAATGACAGCAATATCTTGGTTTCTTTCTTTACTACGAGTTAACTCACTCTTGAGTAGCATCATAAAAAACATGCGGTTAGGTAGCCCAGTTAATATGTCGTAATTAGCTAGGCGCTCCATTGATTGGGTTTGCTCTAAAAGCTGTATAGTATTTTTTTTATTTTTTTGAATTTGAGAATTAATTGTTTGTAGCAACGTATTTATATCATTACCAAGCTGAGACACCTCATCATTACCTGAAACGCAATATTGGAGATTATAGTTAGTCGATTTTTCAACCCGTCTAGTGAAGTTTGATAGCTTTAGTAATGGACTCAATAAATGCTGATATATCCAGAATGAAATAATAATTGTTAGCACAATAATTAAAACAACAAAGGGGACCGCGCTATAAAATAGGCTTAGTTTGCTTTCATCTAATGGCTTTTTAAAATCTTGTACTATTAGCAAGTACCCGATAGGAAATTGTTCTTCTCCAATTGCTTTTAAAGCAACAAGACCTTCGTTAGTTGAGGTCACACCGAAAGGCAACTCTTTTACTTTTACATCAATGAGCTCAGGTTTGAAATTTTCAAGAGTTAAGTAGTTAGGGTGTACATAAGGTTGAATTAATTCCCAATTTGCATCAAACACATTCACAAATTTAATGTATTCATATCGCTCAAAACTTAAAAGTTCGGTAGTAATAGAGAATAAATCAATTTGATCAGACATTATTCTTAACAAGTTATCCGAAATATTAGCAGACATAGCATCAAGATTTTGCTGGACAGATTGCCTATATAAATTTTCGTGTTCATTAATTGCCAGGAAAAAAACTAAATTGGCACTCAGTATAATTAAAACCGTTGTTATTATAATAAATTTATATCGAATACTATGAAGCATCAAATTTAACCCTTAACCGAAATTTTATTTTTTAGTTTGTATTTATGTTTTCAAGAACTCACGAATTACACAATAATTACTTACTTTGTTGTTGTAGCATGAAATATACGATAAAGATTACTTTTAAATTTATATAGTAAATATAGCTGCTTATTTGATTTAAGTTGATTTACTTTGTTGTAATTTGATTCTTGGTTTAATAAGTGACCTGTGTAAAACTACCGTAGTTAATTTTGTAAATCAGGTGACATGAATGTCGAATATAAAAGCTTGGAAACTTATAAGCCTGTTTTGTTTGTTCGCAGTGCTTATGGGTTGCCAATCTAAAGAAGAGCAACTGCAGCAAACAATTCAAGAGTCTATTAAAAAAGCAGATACTGAGCTGTCAGAGCTTGGTGCCGCCCTTGAAAATGGAAGTGTACGTAATGCGGTATTACTAAGAGAATACGGTGAGCTTCTTAAGAAACAACAACCACAACTCACAAAAGTTGTGGATGTACTTACCCTTGATGCCACGCGTCAAGGTGCACTTTATAGTGGCTTAACACAGCGACTTAAAGATATTAAAGGAACTTACTTAATTCCTCCTTACGAAGATACGCTACATAGTATTGATTTATTACGTGAAGCGACTAAACCAACGTTGTTTTCAGATGCGTTAACCGATCCTATTAATATGTTAGCTGATATGTCGAAGGGCTCTTTAGCCAGAGTTGGCGCTATTAGCCAACAAGCAGAAGGCGCTGGTGTTGGTAATCAAATGGTAGGTAACCCTAATTACGGTAATTGGCAAACAAATAGTAGCGGTATTAGCTTTTGGCAATGGTACGGTATGTACCGTATTTTAGGTGATGTATTTGACCGTGTTGAATATGGAAGCTGGAGTAAGCGTCGAAAGTATAGTTACTACAATGACTACGGACGTTCGCGTTATTCAAGCCCTAAACAAATTAAAACTCAAAGTGCGTTAGAAACACGCACACGCCAAACATACCAACGCCAAGGCAAGCAGTTCACAAGCCCTTACGCGAGTAAAAAAACAGGTGCTACAGGCTTAAGCCGTAGTAGCTACACACCGCCTAAAACCAGCAGTTACTCCCGTTCTAGTAGTTACAGTAATAACTCTGGCTCGGTACGTAATAGCAGTAGCAGAACCTCTCGTGGCGTGAGCCGTGGTAAGTAAAAGAATAAAGTTGGAGTTAGAATAATATGTACGAATTTAATGGAATAACTATGTGGTCACTGCAAGCGCTGGCGATTGATTTTGCAATTATAGTGCTGTTATTTGTGAGCCTTAAATATATTAAAGGTTGGGTTTCAAATTTACATGCAAATGACGAGATAACAGAGCGTGATAACTTTGCTTTTGGTATTAGCTTTGCAGCGGGCTTAGCTGCGCTTGCGATTGTACTAACAGGTGTTAGCAGTGGTGCTTTTGCTGTATCTCTTCAGCAAGAAGCCTTGCAAGTGTTAGGCTATGGAGCATTAGCTATTGTGCTTATTAAGCTTGGTCACTTTTTTCAAGATAAAGTGGCGCTTCGTAAAGTAAGCTTACATGATGAAATTGTTAAAGGTAATGTTACAGCTGCTATTATTGATTTTGGGCATGTAGTGAGTGTTGCAATAGTTATTCGTTCAGCTCTTTTATGGGTTGCTACAGATGGTTGGCATGGTTTACCGATTGTAATTGCAGCCTTTATTATTGGCAGTGTTGTATTGTTGCTTGTTAGCCAATATAGAGTGCAGTTATTTAAACGCACAAATAAAAATGGCGACTGCCTACAGCAAGCAATTGTTGATGGGAATTTAGCGGTAGGTATACGTTATGCCGGATTTTTAGTTGGTAGCGCATTAGCCATTACTGCTGCGACAGGTATTGCTCCTTATGCTGCTGATAATATAAATGCAAGTTTACTCTACTGGGCTATTAGCGCTGTTGTGAGTTTAGTGACATTTATTATTTTGCACTTAGTAACTATTAAAGTAATTTTATCTGGCTGCGATATTTCAGATGAAGTTAATCGTCAAAAAAATGTAGGTGTGGCGACTATTTCTGCAGCAGTATCATTTGCTGTGGGTATCACTATGGCAACCTTACTAGGCGCATAATCAGTGTCATCAACTAATACTCCCCCAAGTAAGTCTCGCTTACTTGGGCACGATATATTACTTATTACTGTTATGGCTGTGCTTGCTGGGTGCGGTCTTATTTATGAATACCTACTTTCTCATTATGCAGGGCGCGTACTTGGCTCAGTAGAGAGTGCTATATACGCCATGATTGGTACTATGATTGTAGCAATGGGCCTCGGCGCTTTTTTAGCGCGATGGTTTAAAGATGCATTTACTGCTTTTGCCTGGCTAGAAAGTATTATTGCTTTGGTTGGTATGGGCTGTATTTTGGCGATAGCCAGTGTAATAGCGGTTAGTTATTCTCTTCCTCATTTATTTTCAAGTATTTTTAACTTACCCCCAGACGTTATTCTCAATGGTTACGTATTTCAAAAGCTACAAGAGTGGTCACGTTTTCTTCCTTATGTTTTTGGTTTAATACTGGGCTTATTTATTGGTATGGAAATACCGCTAATAGCGCGTATTCGTCAGCACGTTTATGGACGGTTTTTAGAAAACAACGCAGGTACTATTTATGGTGCTGATTATATTGGTGCCGGCATTGGTGCTGCTATTTGGGTAAGTATCATGCTCTCAATGCCTATAATGCAAGCTGCGGCGTGGACGGCATTATTTAATATACTCGCTGGGCTCGCGTTTTTATGGCGCTACCACACCCATGTGCGCTTTGCGAAGGCACTTTTAGTTTGTCATATAGTGTTGCTGGTATTATTTGGGTTTATTTTGGTGTTTGGTAGTAGCTGGATGAATAATTTAAGTAACGTTTTATACAAAGATAAAGTTATTTACTCGCAAGCAACTAAATACCAACACGTTGTTTTAACAGAAAGACTAAGTAAAAACCAAGCTCAGCCAATCACCGACTTATATTTAAATGGTCGTTTGCAGTTTTCAAGTATTGATGAGCAAATATACCACTCTATGTTGGTTTATCCTGCAATGCTTGCTTCTAATCGTCACGACCGCGTATTAATCATTGGTGGTGGTGACGGGCTGGCACTAAGAGATGTTTTAAAGTGGTCTGTAAATGAAGTGACTCTTATTGATCTTGATGGACAGTTACTTAATTTATTTGGTCATAAAGATGGTGACTTTACTCCACCAAGCGACATTAATAAGCGCTTACTTACTCTTAATAACGAGTCGATGAAAGACCCACGTGCAAATATAATAGTGGGTGATGCATTTTTAGAAGTTGAAAAACTGCTCGATCAAAGTAAGCAATTTGACACTATTTTAATTGATTTACCGGATCCTAATCATCCTGATCTAAATAAAATGTACAGTGACTATTTTTATAACCACGTACGTCAGTTATTAGCACCTGATGGGGCAATGGCGGTGCAATCAACCTCGCCTTATCATGCTAAAAAAGCGTTTTTGAGTATTGCTAAAACGGTTAAAGCTGCTGGGTTTGAATATGTTGAGCAGTATCAGCAAAACATACCTTCTTTTGGGCAATGGGGCTGGACTATAGCAACTAAAATGGGACAGTCGGCTAGTGGCCGGATTAATGACGTAACAGTTATGCCTGTTCCATCAAGGTGGATTAGTAAAAAATATTTATTAGCGAGTTTTGCATTTCCAAATAATTATTTTGAACAAGTTAAAGATATTGAAGTCAATAGGTTAGGTTCTGGTCAGCTATATGATTATTACCGAACTGCATGGGAAATAGAAAGCGAATTGTATAAAAACTAACAAAACACGGTTGACATAATATGTCGGACGTGAGAATCTTAACTCAGACATAATATGTCAAACGACAAAAGGCAGAGATATGGAATTAAATGAACTTTCAATAAAATTAGCCTCTTTTGAAACTGAAGGTGCTAACTTTGAGTCTTTCTTGATTGCCAATCCTGGCGAGCAAGATGTTTTACAAGTTATTGTTGATGGAAATGATGAACTTCCAATTTTTGTTACGCGAACACAAGAGCAATTGTTATGTATTAGCTACTTGTTTGATGAAGATGAAGTTAAAAGCGAACTATGCAATGAGTTAAACGAAACACTACTTCGTTTAAACGTGCCAATTCCACTGAGTGCATTTGCAAAAATCGATAATAAATATGCGATTTTTGGTGCTCTGTCGGTAAATTCATCATTAGATGACATTACCCACGAACTAGTAACATTAGCCGATAACGCTATAGATGCACTAGAAGCCGTGACCTTGTATTTAAACGATTAGTATACTAATCCAGGTAAGTTTTTGGAGTTAAGATTATGAGTATTTTAAAAAAATTATTTACAGCAATACGTGGTGGTGCTCGTGAAGCCGGCGAAGCAATTGTAGATGCTAATGGTATCCGTATTTTTGAGCAAGAAATTGCAGATGCACAAAATGCATTACACCGTGCAAAGAAAAGCCTTACAGAAGTAATGGCGAAAGAAATGCAAACTAAGCGTAAAATTAGCGCTGTAGATGCATCTATTGCAGAGCATGAAGCATATGCAGGTCAAGCGCTTGAAAAAGGTAACGAAGCGTTAGCACTAGAAATTGCAGAAAAAATTGGTGATTTTGAAACTGAAAAAGCAGAGAACGAACAAGTGTTATCTGGTTTTAGTAACCATATTGTAGCGCTTAAGCAGCAAGTTAAAGATGCTGAAAAGTCGATTAAAGAAAACCAACGTCAACTTACAATGGTTAAAACGACTGAAAGCGTACAGCAAGCAACTATGGCAGTTAACAGCACGCTTAATACAAACAGCTCGTCTATGACGTCTGCTCGTCAATCACTTGAGCGTATTAAACAGCGCCAACAAGATCGTCAAGATCAACTAGGTGCAGCAAAGCAGCTTGAATCAGATGTTAATGGCGATGATTTAAAAGCAAAAATGGCAGAAGCAGGCATTGGCGATACAAGCCCAAAAAGTGCCGATATTTTAGCTCGCATTAAAGCAAAGCAAAATAGCTAATACTTGCGTCCATATTTTAAAAAGGTAACCGAGCTTATGCTTTGTTACCTTTTTTGCTTAAAGGCAGTTTTCTATGTTTAATTTTTTCAAATCTAAAAAAGCACCAGAGCGTCAGCTTAACCATGTAAGCGAGCTTAAAAAAGGTGACATGTTTACCGTTATTGATTCGTTTGCTTATCCTGCGTGGTTAAAGGGCGAAACGTTACGAGTTACTGATATTCAAACCTATCAATATCAGCATAGTAGTGATACTGAGTTTGTGCTTGAGACAAACAGCGGACAAGTTGTATTTTTACAAATAGAACAAGGTGACGGCGAAGCATGGGCTAATTTTTCTATTAAAATTCAGCGTAATGAAGTTGAAGAAATTTTTGGTCTTGATGAGTTTGCACGTATTTTTGATGAAGAGTCATTAACACATATAACAGTGCAAAATACGCCAGAGCGCTTTACGCAGTTTTTAGCTAAAAGCTATAAACAAAGCGAATCACCTTACGTATGTTACTTCCATAATAAAGATTACCGCAGCCAAACTTTACCTCGTTATGAGCAAGAGGGTGGAGAGCCATGCGAAATGATTTGCTTAGTATCAGATGATGAAGGCTATGGTTTGAATATTGAAATTTGGGACGGTGGTGAAACTGAAGTATCACTAACATTAACACGCCCAATTACCGACATTGTAGACCTATTTCCTGGAGATGCTAAGTGAGTGACGCTAAAGAAAAATGGTTACGCCAAGAACAAGCCGTACGCGCAACACAAATGGCATTTGATTTAAGCAGTGAAGTTCAAAAGTTGATAAAAAAACAAGCAATCGATCAAGAGCTTACTCCATCTGATATGATCCGAAAAATACTCAACTTAGACGTAAAATCAAAAAAAACGCGACAGCGTTTATCGTTTAACTTAAATGATGATGAAATAGCGCAACTTGCGAGTCGTTTTGAGGTACACAGTGATGATAAGCGAGCGGTAAAGCAGCAAGTAGCTGAGCTTTTAATTGCCTATACTAAACAATCTAAGTAATTGAAATTATAATAATATGAATATAATTTTAATTGCCTATTTATTTATTTTTGCTTTGTTTGGTACTGCGGCAAGTTACTTTGTACGTTTTATTTATGCGTACTGGATGCTCAATAAAATGCCGATGAAACACATCATTAAAGCGGGTATTTGCGTAGTGATGGTAGTTTTAATTTCAGCGTTAATTCCGTATTTAGATTAACGCTGAAATAATAACCGAAATAGTCTATTTTATATCAAACGATTGGCATTGTTGATTAATGCACAGCGACTGTATTTCTAAAACAGGTAAGCAATCGGTTAAGCCTTGGGCTTTATTTTGAGCATTTTCTTGTTTTGTTATTTGTTGTGCAACGTTATCTGCTTTTTCTTGTGAAGTATTAAGCGTTGAATAAACAGCATATTTGCTTGGTCCACCACACGAACGAGCACCTACTTCAAGTACCTTGCATTGAAAGCTAGCAGTACAGCTATTATCACTAACAATCTTATTAAGCTCGTTATTTAAACTCGCTAGGTTATTTTCATGCCCATTACTTGATGTTGTACTAACGCAGCCACTCAGTAATAAAATACTGGTAGCAACACTAATCATTGATAGTTTTACTGCTGATGGCAAACAACTCATAACGTTATCCTTAAAATGCACTTACCGCTGAACTTTCAAGTTTAACACATTTATTTTCAACACACTGCGTGCTTGGTGTAGTTAAATGCTGACAAGTACTCATCATATCTTTTTGTGCATTGTAGTTACTTTCAAATGCAGTAATTTTCTTGCTGAGATTTGTTACTTCTTCTTCGGCGACTGTTTTCGTTGAATATACAATATAGCTACTTGGTCCGCCACATGCGCGGCTACCTACAGGACTAACCTTACACTGCGCTGTAGTATCACATTGCGTATCGGCAACTAGGGTATTTAATTTATTTTTTGCTGCTTTAATATTATCAATAGATACGTTTTTTAAATTAATTTTTGGCGAGTTTTCAGCTTCTGCATCACTTGGTATTTTTATATCTTCTGATGACTTTTGCAGTACTGGTTTTGGTGCTTCAGTTTTGGTAGTGATCACGGCTTCTTCTGTTTCAGTTGGTGTTTTATCTAAACACGCAGACAAAAAAAGTGGTAATAGTATTGCCAATAATGGGGTGCGCATAATGAGCCTTGATAGTGATGAAATATTCATCACTATCATACACGGTGCATTTTTTACGGCAATAAAAACTATATTATCAAGTAATTAAAGCCGCTAAAAATACCGTTTGTTAAAGCCCACCTTGCGTAAGCTTGGTTGGGTTAAGTAGTTTTTCGAGTTCACTGCGTGGTAAATCGGTTTCTTGTTCGGCTACATCAATAATAGGACGAGCTTCTTTATAGGCTTGCTTTGCTATTTTTGCCGCTTTTTCATAACCGATCACCGGATTAAGTGCGGTAACTAAAATTGGATTTTTAGCGAGCGCCTTATCAATATTTGGCTGGTTTACTTTAAAGCTGGCAATAGCTTTATCGCCTAACGCTTGTGCACTATTGGCAAGTAATTCTATGCTTTGTAAAATATTATAAGCAATGACTGGCAGCATTACGTTTAGCTCAAAATTCCCAGCCTGTCCGGCTACGGTAATAGTGGCGTCNGTTACCAATAACTTGAGCGCTTACCATGGCAGCCGCTTCTGGTATTACGGGATTTACCTTACCAGGCATAATAGATGAGCCTGGTTGCAATGCTTCAAGCTCTATTTCACCTAAGCCTGCAAGTGGTCCTGAGTTCATCCAACGTAAATCGTTCGCTATTTTCATTTGTGCTACAGCAAGTACTTTTAATTGCCCAGAAAGTGCAACAATAGCGTCTTGTGAGCCTATGTTATAAAAAAAGTTACTACTAGGCGTAAATCTAATACCTACATTAGCGCTAAGGTTTTCTGTAAACTTTGCTGCAAATTTAGGATCGGCATTAATACCAGTGCCAACGGCTGTGCCACCTTGTGCAAGTTCGCAAACACGCTCTAAACTATGTCGAATTCCCGCTGCTGCATGATTAACTTGTGATTGCCATGCGCTTAGAGTTTGATCAAACGTTACAGGCATTGCATCCATTAAATGAGTTCGACCAGTTTTAACAATATGGCCTACTTCAGCTTTTTTCAGCTCTAAGCTTTGCGATAAATTTTCTAGTGAAGGAAGTAGCTCATATACCACGTTTATCGCACTACTTAATGCAATTGCGGTAGGTACTACATCATTAGAGCTTTGCCCCATGTTTACATCATCATTAGGGTGAATGCTTTCACTGCCTATACGACTAGCAAGCGTTGCAATAACTTCATTGGCATTCATATTTGAGCTTGTGCCCGAACCGGTTTGAAAAATATCAACGGGAAAATGCTCAACATGCTCGCCATCAATAATTGTTTGGCAAGCTTGTTCAATTGCATCGGCTTTAGTTTTACTTAAATGCCCAAGCTCACAGTTACTTTGTGCAGCGGCTTGTTTTATATAAGCAAGTGCAGTTATAAATTGCTTTGGCATAGAAAGACCACTAATTGCAAAGTTATTAACCGCACGCTGTGTTTGTGCCTGATAGAGTGCATCTGCAGGTACTTGTAGTTCGCCCATGCTGTCTGATTCTGTTCTAAATTGGCTCATAAGTGTGCTCCTTAAAAAGGGTTGAATTCGTGACTAAGAATACGAGCTTCGCGCTCAAGTATTAAAAATTGTGCAATATTGTTATGAACTTTATAAAAACGTTTTAATGCCATGAGTGGTTTATATAGCTGGTCTAAGCATTGTTTACGAATAGCATTATGTATAAGAGGGTCGCACATTTTATTCATAATTTCATGGTGTGTGCGTCTAAGATAAAACTCTTGAAGCAAAGGGTTATTTTGTCGCTCAAAATTTTTGGCTACGTTAAGTGCGGTTTCTATGTAATCGGCAACCAGCATTGGAGCGTGTAAGCCGGGTCTTAAGCAATGGCAAGATAGTTCTTGATGGTAACGATGCAGTGCATGATCTGAGGACATAAAAAAACCGACTCAAGTTAACGATAATAGTTATCATTACATTTAATCGGTTTCAGTGTAAACAGTTATTATAAAAATTATTTGCGGTATTAATTTGAATTTTAATTATAGCCAAGAATAAATATCTGGTCTGTTTCATGTTTAGTCATCGCCTTTTGATTATGTTTAGGGTGCGAAAGTAAATCAATTACTGTAGCTCTCATATCAACGGCGTAACTATGATCGTCGGTGGTTTTTTCTGTTATGGCAACGGCTGCATCTACAGCGGTATAAGGGGGTATATGCATAATTTTATCCTCTGGCTCTTTAATATAAGTTAAACCCTTTATTGGGCTAGTTATGTAAAAGCATATTACATACCAACCATAATGAACTTATTTAACTTCATGATAGTTAGGATGTTTAATAATTATCTATTTTTTCAACACGACAAAATAAGTTAAATTTGCTTTACTGTTGTGCATTAATCCACAATTTTGGTGCACCGTAATGACAAAGCCATTTTCACAAGCCTGTGAAAACAATAAAACCCCTATTTTAGAGCAATTAAAAGACGTTTTAAAAAACACTAAAACAGTACTCGAAGTAGGTTCAGGAACCGGTCAGCACAGTGTGTTTTTTGCAGATAAATTAGCTCATTTACAATGGTATACAAGTGATCGAGCTGTAAATCACGAAGGCATTAATTTATGGCATAGCGAGGTTAATTTAACTAATTTACATGCTCCGCTTGAGCTTGATTTAAATAATGAGTGGCCAATAGATAAAGTTGACGCTATTTATACTGCAAACACATTTCATATAGTTAGTTGGCAATTAGTTGAACGTTTTTTTGACGGCGTTAAGCGCCATTTAAATAGTGAAGGTAAACTTTGTATTTATGGACCATTTAAATATCAAAGTAAATTTACTAGCCCGAGTAATGATGACTTCAATACGTTTTTAACAGATCGAGATCCGTTAAGTGGAATAAGAGATTTTGAAGCAGTAGAACAACTAGCAAAGCAAGCAGGGCTTTCGCTTATTAGCGATACAGCCATGCCTGCAAACAATCAGTTACTCGTTTTTAAACGGCAGTAATGAAGTACATTGCGCTTTATATATATCAATATGATGGCGTTCACGTTTTAAATAGTCACTTATTGCAT
Organism: Pseudoalteromonas sp. TB64; assembly: GCF_000498095.1. GTDB lineage: Bacteria > Pseudomonadota > Gammaproteobacteria > Enterobacterales > Alteromonadaceae > Pseudoalteromonas. The sequence goes on along the minus strand of NZ_AUTQ01000129.1, from coordinate 28,117 downwards.
TACTAAAGTCGCTATCAACAATATGGTGAGCTGAGTAGGTAAGTACGGGTTCAAATCCGCGCGCTATTTTATGCTCACCCTGTGCCCCAGAATGAAAGCAGCTGAGCTTGTGTTTTATAGCAAACTCAATACCTTGGTAATAGCACAATTCAAAGTGAAGCGAATCTACTTCTTCGCTTGCTCCCCAGTAACGTCCGTAAAGCGTATTTTCGCCTACTAAACTAAGTGTTGCAGCAATCACGTTGTCGTCTTTTTTTGCTAACATAATAACGAGGTTATTCGCCATTAATGCATGTAAAAGCGTAAAAAACTCCATGTTTAAATAGCCTAAATGACCAGAGCGCTTTAAATAGGTGCGCTGATAAAACTCACAAAATAACTGCATTATCTCTGGCGTAATTTGTGTGCCTTGCAGCCATTCAATATCAATATTTTGTTGCGCTATTTTAGCTCGCTCTTTTTTAAGTGACTTACGTTTACGCGAGCTAAGCATTTGCAAAAAGTCGTCAAAGGTTTCAAAGCCTTTGTTAAACCACTGAAACTGCACACCGACTCTTAACATGGCGTGCTGCTCAGTTAATGATGTGGCTTGAGTTTGGTCGCAAAAGTTTACATGCCAACCAGACCAACCTTGCTGGGCACTGTGTACGCTAAGTTGTTCTGTAATGTATTGGTACACAGCGTTAGGGTTAGCGTGTTCAATAGCAATACGCTTGCCTTCAATAGGGCTAAACGGAATGCCTGATAGCCACTTGGGATAATACTCTAAACCATGCTTTTCGAACGCTTCAGCCCATGCCCAGTCAAATACGTACTCGCCGTATGAATGACTTTTTAAATACCCGGGTGCAAGTGCAACGAGCGTATCACCTTCAAAAATAGCTAAGTGGTGTGGCTGCCAACCGCTTTGCTGTGTTACACATTGGCTTTGCTCAAGGGCATATAAAAATGCATGTTGAGTAAATGGCTCATCGCCGAATAAGCGTTGCCACTGCGCCTGATCAATTTCATTAATACTGCTAAACCATTGGTGCGAAAACGTTCCCATAACTACTTACCTTGTACGTGTTCTACGTTTTTAATAAACGTACTAATTTGCATTTTAAGCTCGGTAAAATGAGGATTATAAGTTAAGCGTTGTAAAGCTGGGTATTGCTTTAAGTTAGCGCTTGTACGCTCTCCTAGCTGTGGGTTTTTAGTTGTTTTACATGTTTTATACAGCGGCTCGNGCTGCCGCAATTACGATAGGATGCGTTAATTCCGTAATGTGGATTTTGTGGTGAGTTAACAACCGCTATATGCGACATACCATGAATTTTTTTACACTGTTGTGTAGTGCATTGCGGATTGCTTACTGTGTAGTCACTCGTAAAGCCCGTTGGTAAAATATCGCTGCTTCCATAAAGTACTAAAGTATCGAGCGGCTTATATTTGATTGAATTACCTTTGTGTAATGCACTCAATAATTTTAGCGTGGCACGCGTATCTATCGTGGTATCAATATCGCTAAGTACACTAAAAATAGGCAATTTAAGTGCAGGGCGTTTACTCAAACTATCAATACTAGCAAGTGACATTGCATCGTACGAAGCGGTAGCTGCATTTAACGGAAATGATTCATACTTAGCAAAGTCTACATCAGCATCTTTATCTATCCAATTAACAAACGGAATAGCATCAATCCATTTTGCCATCCAACCTTGCTTATTATGTGGTTCAGAGCCAGGTGAATAAAGCATAAGTGCTTTAACTTTAGATGAAAGAGGTTGTTTGGTTACGTAATCAATAAGTAACGCTGCACCGGTAGAGTAACCTGCGAGTATCACCTCATCAAAGTCTTGTACTGAGCGTTCAACTGCGTATTTTATTGCCTGTTGCCATTGGCTGATTTTTACGTTTAATAAAGCGCTTGCCGCGCTTCCGTGTCCAGGTAATAAAATAGTTCGTACAGTATAACCTTGTTGATAATACACTTGTGCTAAATCGTGATATGTAAACGGTGTATCGGTTAACCCGTGAATTAATAGCGCGACCTTATTACTGTTTGGGTATGTTAGTTCAAAAGGAGCAATAATATCTGCAATAGTAGGGTCTAATTTACGCTTTCCTTGTGCTATTAATTGTTGGTATGTTTTTGTAATTACAGGGCATGGTATATTTGCACGTGGATTAGCTTTATTAATATGCTGGTAGGCGTAACTTAAATAATCATCGAATGGTAAAGCAGCGTGGTAATTAAAAGGTTGGTGGCTGTGCTCATTTTCAAAACGTAATAAACCTTGTTGCTTACTTTTCGTTATAAATTTAAAGTCGCTCGCTTGTTCTATACAGTTTTGAGCGACAGCAATATGAGAGAAAAAACTTAAAACCACACCCCAAAATACACTTAAAACTAAACCGCTATTGTTCATTTACTTCTACATATTGTACTAAACATTCAGTTAGCTTAATGAGTTCAAGCGGTTTTGCAAGATGTTGATTAAATCCAACTGCTTGAGCGTGTGCTTTATCCTCTGGCATAACATCGGCGGTTAAAGCAATAATAGGGAGTTCTTGCTCTGTTTTAAATTGCCTAATAAGTGCAGTGGCTCTATAGCCATCCATAATAGGCATTTGGCAATCCATGAGTACTAAATCAAAATGTTGATTTTTAGCAATATCAACAGCAAGTTCACCATTTTCTACTACGTACGGCACAATACCTAACGAACCAAGCATTGCTTTAATCACCATTTGGTTTACTGGGTTATCTTCTGCTACCAAAATATTTAAAGATGCAATATTAGTATTTTCAAAGGTAACAAGAGGTTGTTCTTGTGGTTCAATTGTTTCTAATTGTATTGAGAATGAAAAAGTAGATCCTTTATCTAATTCACTTTGAACTGTTAATTTTGCACCCATAAGTTGGCTTAGTTCTTTTGCTATTGTTAAGCCTAGCCCGGTGCCCCCAAACTGTCTTGAAGTAGAGTTATCGGCTTGAGTAAATGCATTAAACAGTTTTTGATGTTGGTTTGCTTTAATTCCAATGCCTGTATCAGAAACAGCAATAGCAAGCTGAACTTTATTAGCCGAGACAAATTCAGCCTCTATATTTATTGTAACACCGCCTTTGCTCGTAAATTTAATGGCGTTACTACATAGATTAAGAAGTATTTGTTCTATTCGCATAGGGTCGCCAATAAACCAAGTATCTACGGGGAGTTTATTATTAATTTTCCAATCAATGTTTTTATTATTAGCGCTGTGTTCAAACATATTATCAATACGCTGTACAAGTGCATTTAAATCAAATGGAATGGACTCAAGAACTAAGCGTTGCGATTCTATTTTTGAAATATCGAGAATGTCGTTTATTAAGCTTAATAGGCTTTTAGATGAAGAGTTTATTTTGTCTAAATAACCAATTAATGTGCTGGCGCTATCCTCTTTGCGAGCAAGCGAAGAAAAACCAATAACAGCATTAAGTGGGGTCCGTATTTCATGACTCATATTGGCTAAAAATTGACTTTTAGCTTGATTGGCTAAATCAGACTGTTTTTTAGCTTTTACTAGAGAATGCGTACGCTCAGATACTTGGCGAGTAAGTGCAATTTGCTGCTGATTAAATAAGAGTAATACAATTAAAATTAATGAACATACAGCGACTTGTAATATGAGTAATAACAACGCAAGTTGATTATTATGCTGTGCTAAAAAGCTTTCTATTAAAGTTAGTTTTACAATCCACTTTTGCCCTGCAAAGTCGATTGTAAATGACATTAAACTGCTTCCTTTTGCTTGTTCGATATTTCCTGAGTAGTTACTATAAAATGGCGGTTTATCTATGTCCTCATAAATACCAATAGAAAACATATCAGACTGCTCTTTAGAAATTGCTTGTTCAATAATACTACGTACTAAAAATACACCAGTGGCATAGCCTTTAATCGTTTCTTTATTGTCTTGAGCATAAACAGGTGCAAATAATAAATAAGCCGGTTTTGGTTGTTTGGTTTGTATAAGCTGAATTATTTTAGTCCCTACAGGCATATATTTAATTGAAGGGTTGAGTAGTGAGGATTTTCTATCAGGGTTAGAAAATACATTAAAACCAATTGCTTTTTGGTTTCCGTTAAAGGGGGCTATGTATTTTACGATAACAAGTGGATCATCTTCTTCAAGTGGTTCCCCTACAATATCAATATCTAAATGATAAATGTTTGACATTTCTTGAGTGAACGCTTGGCGCTGATCTTGTGGTATTTTTACATTCCACGATAGAGCTTTAATAAATGATTCTTGTGTAAGTAATTGGTTGGCGTAAGAATAAAAATCTTGTTGGCTTAATATAGAAGACGACTGCATTTGGCTTGCTAAACTTTGCACCGCAATAATACTGCTATTGGTGTGTCTATAAAGACTGTTTTCTATGACGTGAACTTCGCGTTCAGCAATTTTAATTGTATTTCTACGGTTTTCTTGATCATATAGCTGAGTTGTAACCGCTACCGATACAAATAGAATAGAACATACTGCTATTGTGGGAAGTACAGAAACACTATGTTGATAAGATTTTTGTGGTAACAAAGAAAGTAAAAATGGAGTGGCAATTAATACTCCTAATGTATCGCCTAACCACCAGTAAACTACATTTTCCCAATGGTTATCTATGCTATAAACAGAGTTAAATTGACTCAGTGCAAATACACCAAAATTAGCTGAAATTAAACTAACTAAAATGGCGATAACCACAATAAAGTAAATAATATTCTTTCGCTTTTTAAAGCGTAGTGGGTGCCCTAACCAAAACTTTAAGAGCGCAGCACCTAGCATTGCTTGCATTACAACACCAAAGGCAATATACATTGCCTCATTAAATGAGTTACCTACAAGCACCATTTCATGAGCTGAGCTATCAAAAATATTTAAATTAAATGCGATTGCTGCTACAAACAAAGGCGGAATAAATCGCCACCACCATATATAACAACCAACTAAAGCAATACCTGCGGGTAGCCAAATGGGAATAATTTGCGAGTTAAAAGCGAGTTTAGTAAGTGTAATACCGACTAAAAAATAAGCCAAAGCAAAAAGTATGTAAAAAATAGCAGAATGATATTTTGAATTAAAATATTTCATATAAGTCCCAAGCAATTTTTATTCTTATTTTTAATAGCTATCAGTATAGCTAACAGTGAGTTGTTTGCGGTATTTTTTATAATGGTAACTGTTTTTTGCTAAATGACTGCTTTAATACTATCGTCGACTCTATATTAGCAATATAACTTAAGCTACCTAATTGATGTTTTACGAACCTCTCGTAGCTTTCGAGATCGTGGGCTACTATTTTTAGTAAATAATCGTAACTTCCAGATATTACACAGCACTCTAATACGTGGCAGAGTTTTTCTACGTGTTGCTCAAACTGATCTGCTGCACTTACTGAGTTTTGGCTTAACCGCACAAATGCATACACTAATACATTAAGATTAAGCGCCTTAGGGTTTATGGCTGCGTGGTAGCCGGTAATAACGTCTTCCTGCTCGAGTTTTTTAATACGTCTTAGGCAAGGCGTATCAGATAAATTAATACTATTAGCTAAGTCAGAAACCGACATGCGAGCTTGGCTTTGAAGTGCTATGAGTAATTGCTGATCTTTTTTATCTAACATGATTGTCGGCTTTTATTAATTATTTTTATATTTGTAGTGATTATTGCTAAGTATGCTGGTTTTTACTAACTTTTTTGGCGTTTTACCCTCATTGAACTCTGTTAGCATTTAGCTATAAAAATAATAGAGTACAACAATGAGCACACATACCGTTATTTTCGATCAATGGATACGAACAGAATTTGTTACTTTAAATAGTGAGCTGGAACGGCTTTATTGGCAGCAAAGCGATAAAGCAAATGTAGAAGGAATTGGTGAAGCCTTAAAGCAACAATTAGAAAAAGAAGGCAACGCATTAATTAGTAATTTATTAGCCGAAGGAAACACAGATCAAGGCTTTGATAGTGCCTTTGACTTACTCGGTAACGTAGGATTGTTTATGGCTGCATGTAGGCGTCATGAAATTACCGAACCAAGCAGAGAAACCACTTCACCGCTAATAGAAGCCTCTGCGCTTGCTATGCATATTGGTGCATCTATTGGTGTAACACCTCGTTTTGCTACCGCACACTTAACTACTCATAACAAAGCACTTAACGGTATTTATAAGCGTTTTACTAATTTACCCGATGAAAAGCTATTTATTGATTATAACACTCAAGGTATTTTGGCCTATAAACGGGCAAGTGACGCTTTACTAAAAATATTGCCGCTCGGTATCTCACACCCCTTGTGTGGTGAATTATTAAAAGTAGCCAAACAAGCGCTTATAGATGTAATTGAATCAAATAACACACTTTATTCTGAGCTCGATACAGATCGCTTTTTTAACTGCGTTCGCCCTTATTATAAACCGTATCGTGTAGGCAAAGAGGTTTACAGAGGCGCAAATGCAGGTGATTTTGCAGGCATTAACGTGATTGATATGCTGCTAGGGCTTTGTAGCGCAAATGAGCCAAGTTACTCGCAAATGCTGGTGGATAAATTTTTATATATGATGCCAGAGGATCAACAAATACTACGAGAAGCCATGCGTATGCAAAGCTTTATGGATAACTTTTTACAAGCCGAGCAATATAAAAATACAGATTGGTTTAAAAACCACGCAAAGTTATTTATACAAGTGTGCAAATTACATGGCGACACCGCAGTCGGTCATCATAATCAACTGGTTGAAAAGTTTATTGCTCAGCCCTCAAAAAATATGCAACAGCAGCATATGAGCAAGGTAACAGCAAGCGGTCCGCCGCTTCATGTGTTGCTTGATTCGCTCGAAAAATTAAGAGATAGGCGAGCCAGCGCAAAACGCGACGATATAAAAACACGTTTTGATGATCTAAATACACTTAAAGAATGGGTTAAATAGCATGCTTAAAAATGATTTTTGTATGGCTGATGGCTGTTATTTATTAAATCACTCGGTTGGGCGTCCACTTAAAAATACACAGCAATATTTAGCCCAGCATTACTTCTTGCCGTGGGAGAGTTCAAATAAAGAGCCATGGCAACAATGGCTGCCCGCAGTTGAGCAGTTTACTACCGCACTTGGTAAGTTATTTAATGTGTCTAGTTCGCAGTTTTGTCCTCAAGTTAATTTATCAAGTGGCTTAACAAAGTTGCTTATGTCGTATCCTCGATTACAGCAAAAAAATTGTAAAGTGCTAATGGCGCAAAGTGATTTTCCGAGCATGGGTTTTGCAATGCAAAAAGCATTACCAGAGTGCGCACAAATCATGTTTATACCTGAGCACGAAAACTTAACTGATATTAGTGTTTGGCAGCGCTATATAACTTGCGATATCGACTTGGTTTTTATAAGCCATGTATATTCAAATACAGGCGTACAGTCGCCTGTATACGATATTGTAGCTATGAGCAAATTAACCAATAGCTTATCAATAATTGATGTTGCTCAATCAGCTGGTGTTATACCGCTCGATTTAAGCGTACTCGATGCTGACTTTATGGTTGGCTCAAGCGTTAAATGGTTATGTGGAGGTCCAGGAGCCGCTTATTTATGGATTAACGAGAATCAAATAGAGTGCTGTGAACCTAAAGATGTGGGTTGGTTTTCACATCAAAATCCATTTGAGTTTGATATTAATCACTTTGCATATAACGCCAGTGCGCTTAAGTTTTGGGGGGGCACTCCTTCTGTAGCGCCTTACATTATTGCAGCGAATAGCATTGCTTACTTTGCCGCATTGGGAATCAATAAAGTCAGAGCGCATAATTTCGAGATGATCACGCTTATTCACCAGCACTTGAGTGAGTTTGTAGTATCACCTACTTTAAACGATGAATGCAGTGGAACAGTTATTTTAAACTTTAATAGGCAACAGAATGCTGTGCTACAAGCGCTTAATAAAGCTGAAGTTAGTGTTGATGCTCGCAAATATGGAATACGAGTATCGCCTCATGTGTATAACACCACTGACGAAATACACATGTTTATTTTAACTATAAAGCAGGCGCTTAAGGCTGTTTAAGTTGTAACTTTTGTTGTGTAAGCGACTCAATTTGCTGTTGTGCTTGTTTAATTGCAGGCTCATATGATTGTTTTAAAGATGCCGTTTTCATAGCAATAGCATCAGCAATAGAAGATGCCCCCAAGCGATTTGCTTTATCTTGAGTCATATAATTTATTTGCTGCTTTTTTTCTGCATATTCTTTTTGATGTTCTTTGATAGAAAGTTGCAGCCTTTTAATATCACGATCTATTTGTTGAATTTTTAAATAACTATCTACAGAAGTGTCTGGGGCTTTATTGCTTTGCAGCTTACTACTATACGCTTTTGTTACATTAATCGTTTTAAGTGTAATAATTTCAGCATCTTTAGCGCAGGGGGTTTGGCTAAATGTAGGTATATCTTTAATAATACACTTATAAATAGTTGTGTCTTCAGCTTTACTGATAAACGGTGCTGTTAAACAAAGTGAGAGTAATAAAAGTCGAATCATGGTTAAACCTAGTTTGGCTTAAAGTTAAGCTAATAATGCACTAAGTTATTGTTTTTCACAATTTGTTTGATTTTATATTTTAGGTACTAAAGCATTAAATATGAAGAGTTATGATTTCATTAAATTTATGATTAAAAGCTGGTGATAGAGCTATTTAATACCAATTGAATTAAACGTAAATTACCTTAGTGATAATTGGTAAATTATAGAGGCTCACTTACCGAATATCATTTATATGATTGACTGTAGTGCGAAGTGAAATTTGGGCATAAAAAAACCACAATTAAGTGGTTTAAATTTAGTATGGTGGAGAGGGAGGGATAGACTTGCTTACATCCATGTAATCAATCGCTGCGCGACGCTTGCAGCGACCTAAAATGTTCCGGACATTTTATCGAACCCTGTCGAGGGTCCTCACCCTCCCAATTTCGTATCGGTGTTGAAATTTGGGCATAAAAAAACCACAATTAAGTGGTTTAAATTTAGTATGGTGGAGAGGGAGGGATTCGAACCCTCGATAGAGCTACAAACTCTATACTCCCTTAGCAGGGGAGCTCCTTCGGCCACTCGGACACCTCTCCAACGCATAACCGTTTGTATTGGTAGTAGTAAAAAAGCCACCAATTAAAATATGGTGGAGAGATAGGGATTTGAACCCTAGATGGGCTATAAACCCATGCCGGTTTTCAAGACCGGTGCATTCGACCACTCTGCCATCTCTCCGTGACGCAGAATAATACTTAGGTGATACCGCTGTGTAAATAGCAAAATGACTGTTTGCCTAAAATTTATACATAAATGAGGTTTTTTTTGTAAATAATGAAGAATTTAGGCAATTTTTAATAAAATAAATAGGTTGCAGCAAACTTGAGGGAGCTAAATAAGAGACTTTATTTAGTGGTTGGGTGTTTGCTGCACCGTAAAAATAATCATGGTTGAGTGATTATTTATATTGAGCTGGGCTGCTAAGTGCTAGTTTTTTGCCAAAACGGTTAAGTTTAGCTAACATTTTTGCTTTACGGTTAGTTGGTTTAACGCCAACGTGAGTTGCTGCTGTTTGATTTAAAGTATTAATTGGATTCATTATCTTGCTCCTGGTTGTGTCTGTTGAAAACGCGTGCATTTTGCACGTTAGTTGATTAAAAATAAAACGATAAAAGTTATAGGTGAAGCATTAGTTATTTTAATGTGAGGTATGTTTATTAATGCGTTGTTAAGTTTGGTTTTTTGATTTGTTTGCATACTTATTAAAAGCAAAAAAATTAAGTTATTAGTGTTAATAGTGGTTTTAAGAGGTTTTTTATTTATTCTTTATTAAAGTTTTATGTTTTTTGAATAAATATTCAGATTAAATAAATTTATTTAAAGTGTATTTTTAAGTTTTTTGGTAATGCGTAAAGGTGATCGAATTTGTCGTTATTAATAATTATTAAGCCAAACGCTAAAAAGCGAGCTGAAAAATTACTTGAGTGGCTCAAAAATGCGTGTGAAAAACGTGATTTATCGTATTCTATATTTGAAACAACAGGTGAGTTTGCTAATGACCTAGCAAAAATTAAAGTAATGTTAAGTCAATTTAGTAAAGCAGTGACATTAGGCGGTGACGGTACTTTGCATTTAACGGTAAATGCTCTAATGGGGAGTACTTGTACTCTAGCATTATTACCATGTGGTACAGGTAACGATTTTTCGAGAGGGTTTAGTTGTAACATAGCTGACTGGCAGCATGCTGTATTTAATAACCCTACAGAAGTTGATATTGGCCAAATTAATGAGCGATACTTTATTAACATTGCAGGTGTTGGCTTTGATGCTCATGTTGTAAATACATTGAATAATAAAACAAGAGGTTTTGCGTTTAGCTATAGCTGGACCAGCTTTAAAGAATTATTTTATTATAAACCTAAACAACTCAATGGTGTCTTTACTCAAGGCGCAGAACAATACCCTAATTTAATGACGGTGTTTGCTAATCATAAGCACTTTGGTGGCGGCTTAAAAATTGCGCCTAATGCATCGCTTACTGATGGGATGGTTGATTGTTATCAAGTGCGATCTGGTCGTGTTTTATGTAATGTAATAAGTTTTATTAAATTGTTTTTTAACCGTCATCAACACATAAAAAATCTGACTTATAGTCACTTAAGCAGCGCGGTTATAAATACGAATGGATTATTAATTGAAGCAGATGGTGAGCTGGTCGGTAAAACACCAGCGGTTGTAAGCGTGCATGCGCAAGCTTTACTTTTTCATATACCAATAAAAAAAGCGTCTACTGTAAAGTAGACGCTTTTGCGTTAGTTGCGTTAATAACGCCTCTAACTGGGGGCGGAGCCACTTTTAGCAATTGCTCTGTTAGCTAAAAAGGCATTAATTTTTTTAGTTGGAGTAAGCACAATAGCGTTACCCAATAATACTAAGCTAAATCCGGTAAAAGTATTCGCATGCCATTCAAAATTTTCAAAAAAGCTACTAAGTGTTACTGCAACCAGCGGAAATAATACAATCACGTAGCTGGCTTTTTCTGGGCCGATATTTTTTAGTAGCGCAAAATAACAGCCAAAAGCGATTACGGTGCCAAATACCGATAAATAAAGTAATGATAACCAGTAGCTAGTTGGAGCGCTTAAACTAAATTGCACGTCGTTTATTAATACATATAACGCTAAGCCAATAGCGCTATATAACATGCCCCATGCATTGCCTTGCAATACACCAATTTGTTTACGAGAATTGCGAACGCTTACCATGTTTCCTAATGAAGCCACAAAGGTGCCGCCAAGGGCAAGTAGTAACCCGACCAATGCACCATTACTTAAGTCGAATTGTTGTAACTGTGGCCAGAACAGACATGTAATACCTAATACCGCGAGTACTGCGCCTGTATAAATTCGTTTTGAAATAGGTTTACCAAAGAACAACCGAGTGTTGACGATATTCATAACAAGTAGCATCGAAAAGGCAATTGAGGCCATTGCTGAGGTTAGGTAATTTTGTGCCCAGTAAAGCATGAGGTAATTTAAGCCAAAGTTACAAATAGCTAATAAAATAAAAAAACCATGATCAGTTAAATTAAAGCGCATATCGGGTTTTTTGTAAGCCACATATAACCACATTAAAAGTGCTGCAATCGCAAAGCGGTAAAATAATGATAGCTCAACAGCAATATCGCCTAATTGAAACCCGATAGCTAGCCACGTTGACCCCCAAATTAAAACAGTTGTAATGTATAGCGCCGCACTTTTCATGGTTGATCTCCAAAACCCGATTTAATGGTTATTCTAAGACCTATCTGTATACTTACCATATACAGAAAAGTAAAAATGTAACCTATACAGATTTGGTGTGTAATGATCAGACAAAAAAATAGCCAAGGGCATGAGTTTTTATATCAACAAGTTATTCAGTTGATAAGAGATATGAGCGCCCAACAAGTTTTACTCCCGGGTGAAAAACTGCCATCACTGCGTAAAATGGCTGATAATTTAAAGGTAAGTATTCCAACCGTAAAACAAGCTTACCAGTCACTTGAAGATCAAGGCTTAATAGAGGCTCGTGCAAAATCTGGTTACTTTTTAAAAGCCGTAAATTTGGCACAAAACCTACCTAAACGAGTTAAATTAAGTCGCGAACCTGTGGTGGTAAATAAACAGGCGTTAATAGAGCAAGTATATAGCGCGATTCATCAAGCTAACGTAGTCCCTTTTGGTATCGCTAATCCAATTGCCGCAGCACCAACCGACAAAGCACTTGCCAGAAACATGCGCCGAGTAATGACTATCGCAGGCAGTAAAGCGATTAACTATGGGCCAACAGACGGTTTTGTTCCTTTGAAAAAACAGTTGGTGCATCGTTATTTAGATTTTGGCATTGGTATTAATATGGACGAGTTGGTGATCACCAATGGCGCACAAGAAGCGATGGCTATTGCGCTTAAATGCGTGACAAAGCCTGGCGATGTAGTTGCTATAGAAACGCCGTGCTATCACGGTATTATAGAGTTAATAGAAAGCCTAGGGCTTAAAGCGCTCGAAATACCATTGTGCCCAGATAATGGTATTTGGTTAAACGATTTGGAACGAGCTTTAAGTGAGCATGATATAAAAGCTTGTTTATTTTCGACTGCTATTAGTAACCCTGTAGGCAGTTTTATGCCAGATACAAATAGACAGCAGCTAGTGGAGTTACTCGAAAGCCATGACGTGGTGTTAATTGAGGATGATGTATACGGCGATTTATATTTTACGGCAAACCGAGGTACGCCTGCTCTAGCATATTCCAAAAAAGGGTTGGTAATTAGCTGCTCATCTTTTTCTAAAACCGCAGCGCCTAGCTATCGTGTGGGTTGGGTGGTTGCGGGTAAGTTTGCAACACAAGCGCGGCGATACAAAAGAGCACTGAGCTGTTCTGCTTCACTAATAAACCAATGGGCGCTATCTGAATTTATTGCTAGCGGAGAATACGATCGAAACTTAAAGGTGCTCAGGCAGCGCCTACGCGATAATAAAGAGCGTATGCGGTGGTGTTTACAGCAAGCAATGCCAAAAAACACACGTATAAGCGATCCAAAAGGGGGTTGCGTAATGTGGCTAGATTTAGGAAGCGAGTACGATAGCCAAAAGTTATTTTTACTCGCACTTGAGGTTGGTATTAGCATTACACCTGGGCTTATTTTTTCAGCCTCTAATAAATATAAAAGCTGCGTAAGGTTAAGTTACGGCGTGCAGTGGAGCGAGCAGATAGAACAAGCAATAATAACACTTGGCAAGCTTACCTTATTAGCTAAAAAATAGTATTTAGAACATAAAAAAGCAGCATTTAAGTAAACTTAAATGCTGCCAAAGGGATATTAAATAAAAAGAACTACATTAGTTTTGAGTATTCTGTTTAAAACTAAATAACTGATAACCTTTAAGCTGCGGAATTTGTACTACTAATTGCTCTTCTTGTTTTGCAATGTCTGCAAAGCTACCGCATAAAGAATTAGCGCGTTCTTCAAGTGCACTGGCGTGTAGCCCTACTTTTTCTTCTATTTGTGCACCCATATTTTCCATGCGTTGTTTAAATGCATCCATGTCGCCTCCAGAGCCTAGCAACTCTGAACCTAAAGCCATTAAAATACTGCCCATAGACTGCATTACTGCTGATTCAACTGCTGTTTCTATTTGCTCTTCAAACTGTTGTTCAAAGCTCTCACCAAATTGATTAAAACTTTGTTGACCCATTACAAATGTACCTTGCTGGTAAAAGGTATTTTCTACTTCAATTCTAATATCGTCCATAAGTGAAGACATATCTTCAAGACCGTCGATGTTAAAAGCATTACTCACTTCTTCTAATGCAACACCGGCAATTTTCACACCATCAAGCGCTATGTTAGCTACCTCAGGGAGTTTCGTACGCAGGCTATCAGAATACTTAGTTAATGCACCACGTTGTGAGCTATCAAGCGTTACTAATTCGCCATTTACGGTTAAGTCACCATCGGTATTAAATAGCATGGTTTGATTGTTTGCCGTAAAAATTTCTAATTCGTTTGGCTTAATGCGTACGTCATTTTTAAATTCAACATCACATTGCTCACCGCTAAATGAAACAGCTGAATTGTTATCGTTATGAGCCATGGCTGCTGGCGTACAAATTAATGCGCTAACTAATAGTAATTTTTTCATGTTTTTTCTCTACTTATTGTTGATGACTATTAATATATAACAAGTTTAATGCCATTATTTTTTTATTATAATAAACAACAAATTAGTTTGTTTTAGGTGTTTTTTTGCGACTCTGTATAGTTATTAATTAACTATTTTTTAGTCAAATTAACTAAGTTATACAAGGCTATAAAAAATATTTATCGATACGATAAAAAACTCTCACTTTCCTCAATTGAAATTTAGCGCTATTTATTCACATTACTGACATGAAGACTATTTAATATAGCTACGTGACTTTATTTTGACGTGAATTTTTATAATGTTTTTGCGTTAAACATTTTAATTTACCAATTATTGCGGTTAAAAAACCCTTGGTTGGTCTCAAACACTTTATGGAGTGGGTTGTGGGTAAGACATTTAGTTACGATGCGCTAGATGACGATTTTGTTGAAGACGAGTATGAAATGCTCGGGCGTAATCAACACGATAAGAACAAGCAAAAGGTTAAGAAGAAGTTGGAAGACTACCTTGAGCAAAAACGCTTACGTAAAAACCTAGGCGAAGACGATTTAAGCGATTACACAGATTAAATCGTACTAGTATAAATAAAGGACCAATTAATATTGGAGTCTTAAATGTGCAGTTATACGTACGTTTAAGGCTTGATAGTATTGGCAATAAAGAGGCCTTGCGCCTCTTTATTACTTTTAAAGCGGATTTTTAGTTTGTGTTAATGCTTTTTGAATTGTGAGTTCTAATTTTTCGGGCTTAGTGAAAGGCGCATAACGCTTAATTGGTGTACCGTCTGCTGCAATTAAAAATTTAGTGAAATTCCATTTAATTTTTCGTGTTAAAAAGCCCGGTAAAGCTGACTTCAAATAACGAAATACAGAGTGTGCATGCTCACCGTTTACATCTACTTTAGCCGACATTAAAAAACTAACCCCATAGTTAATTAAACATCCTTGCTCTATTTGTGTTGCATCACCGGGTTCTTGTTGACCAAATTGATTGCACGGAAACCCTAAAATAACTAAACCTTGGCTGGCATACTTATTATGCAAGGCTTGCAATGACTCATATTGGTGGGTAAATCCACATTTGCTTGCGGTATTAACAATAAGCACAACTTTACCTTCAAAATCGTTAAAGTTGATAGGGTGACCTTGCAAGCTTGTTGCGCTTAGTTGATGAAATTTGTGCATATTGGTGTCTTTTTTATTATTGTTAGCAGCATTTTAACCCCAGATTAGTATTTCATAAAGTATAAAGGTTAGATAACTGCTTTAGTTTAATCTGCCTTAGTTTAATATTAAAAATAGCCCCATGCCCGCAAGGGTAGTGTAATAAATGTTATGTGTTTTATAGGCAACTATAATGGCGACAATAGCTGCGCTAAGGTAGGGGTTTTGCCAATTTAAATTAATACCATCTTCGTTTAAAAATACGATAGGTACCCAAATAGCTGTTAGTACTGCAGGGGCACTAAAGCTTAAAAATTGCTGCATTTTAGGGCCGACCTTAAACGGTAAATTACGGTGTAAAAACAAATAACGCGTAAAAAATGTAATGCACGCCATGAGTAAAATAGTCGTCATCATACGTTAACGTCCTTTTTAGCTGTTAGCCTTGCAGTGATGTAACCCGCGCTCATTGCAATTAGCGCTGAGCAAACAAGCCACAGCTCAAATCCTGTACTTTTTAAAAGTGTCGCGCTAACACCTGCCACAATAACGGTAATGAGTGAGGCTAAGTTTTTAATGCCCGGAACAACCAAAGCTATAAACGTAGCCGCTATGGCAAAGTCGAGCCCTAAATTAGTTAAATCGGGTAGCATTGTGCCCGCTACAATGCCAATTAATGTCCAAATGTTCCATGCAATATAAAAGCTAAACCCTGCGCTAAGTGCGTATGTTAAACGTATTTTTGTTCTATACGCTTTACGATGATGAGAAAATGCAAATAGCTCGTCAGTTAAAACAAAGCTAACCGGTAAGCGCCAGCGCATAGGTTGATCAATCACTTTGTGTCTTACAGCTAAACCATATAAAAAGTGGCGTGAACTAATAATAAAAGTAGTAAATAAAATAGTTAACAGCGGGGTATTACCAGCCANACTAATAAAGACATGGCTTGCGTTTCTAATGCGCTAAAGCCATTTTGAATAGCTAAAGAACCGCATAAAATACCCCAAGGGATAACGGCTAAGCACAGAGGTAACATGTCTAAAAAGCCCTTTAAAATAGCTTTTTTAACTGGTTGCATGGTATTTACTCTCACGGCTTGTAGAATGGCTAATAAGGATACCTTAATATTATGATGTTAAAGTAGTTAACATTTTCAATAATACTGTTTTTTTTAAGGATTAGTAAAATGACGACGTTAAAAGTGTGGGATGGCTTTGTCCGAAGCTTTCATTGGTTATTAGTAATAAGTATTGCAGTACTTTATTTTAGTATTGATGAGGGCATGATTGAGCTGCATTTTGTTGCTGGTTTTTTTACTTTGGCGTTGATCGCAACACGTTTAATTTGGGGTTTTATTGGCAGTAAAACGGCTAAATTAAGTGCACTTATTCACTCACCAAAAGCTGTATTTAAGAGCTTTAAAAAGCCGACTGATATAATAGGTCACTCTGCCCCTGGCAGTTACATGGTACTTGCATTTTTTGCTTTGATAATTACGCAACTTACTACGGGCTTGATGAGCAGTGATGGTATTTTAACTGATGGTCCGCTTGCGCAGTATGTATCGAGCGATACGGTTGATTTTGCAAATTGGCTGCACCGCCTTAATTTTGACATACTACTTTATGCCATCGGCTTCCATGTGCTGGCTATTATTATTTATCGAATTAAAGGCAAACCGTTAGTAAAAGCGATGATCACCGGTTCAAAAGATTTAACAGCGGGGGAGTCGCAAACCGTAGTAACAAAAGCACCTTGGTTAGCGTGGTTAATATTTGCAGCTTTATTGTTACTACTTATATTTACTTGGGCAAAAGAGCCTCTAAGTTATTTATTTAGCTAAAAGAACGCTAAAACCAATCGTTAATGATTGGTTTTTTATTTAGGTTACATTCTTTTGTTTGATTGTTGTATGCTGGCAAATTATAATCGCCGAATTGTTGGTGAACCAATCTAAAAATTAGAATGTAAAGCATCTAATCTAAGGTTTTAGACTATTAAAGCTGTTATCGTAGGATTAGCGCATAATCTATTATTATGTATTACTTGCCCTCAATGTGTTTTTTATGTATCCATATAATATGGGTACGATTTTGTAACTCTTAAGGTGTTGCTGTGTTTATGCATACGTCGTTGGCCTGTGGAAAATGGTCAGCTATAGGTTGCTTAAATCACCATACTCAATTATTTATTGGTGATGTGGTGAGTGTAACCTTTTACGACATGCAAGGAGAGCTAGTCAGTTTATCGTTTGATTATAAAATCACCTCGCTTGAGCAAGGTGAACCTCATGCATGGCTGCGTTTAGTGGCTGAGTATATTAATGTGCATATTCCTCTTGTAAGCGCAGGTAAAATGACCGATGAAGGTTTAGTTTTAGCTTATAGAAAAAACGAAATTTTTGCTTTACAAAGTAGCGGTATTTATAAAGTTCACATTGGCTTTCATTGCATAGCGAAATGCGATGATTGTATTGATACAAAAAATAACGCATACGATTATATATACCCTGAGAATAGCGATATCTACAATGCAGGAACGAAAGTACTGCAACCTAAAACTGGGGAAGTTTACGAATGCAGACCTTGGCCTTTTAATGAATTTTGCCGAGCGAGTGAAGATAAGAAAAAAATGTTTGAACCTGGCGTTGGTAAAAGTTGGGCAATGGCTTGGTTACAAATATCAGGCTAGGCATAGCTTTCATTAAAAATTAAACCCTCTGTAAGTGTTGTTATTTTTAACAAAAAAACCGCTACATCTGAGCCTACTCAATATTGAGTGGGCTTTTTGCTTTTATGATAAACTGTAAATATTATTGTTTTTTAATTGGCTTCATTTGTGTCTCGTCCTGATTTTTCTTTAAATTTATTGCCTGATTTTCCTATTGCTCAAAAGCAACCTCATAAGCTTACTACTCATAGCAAAGCATGCACTGATAATTATTATTGGATGCGCGATGATGAGCGTCAAAATGAGGACGTATTAGCCCATTTACAAGCTGAAAATACTTATTGTGATGAGCAATTAGTCGCTATGAAGCCGCTACAAAATACATTATTTGAAGAGCTAAAAGCACGTATTGTAAAAGACGACAATACGGTGCCGGTTAAGGACGGAAAATACTGGTACCACAGTGAAGTACGTGGAGATGATGAATACTCTCGGCATTATCGAAGTACAAGCATGAGTGCAGATGACAAACAACTTCTATTAGATGTAAATGAAATAGCTGATGGATACGAGTTTTTTGAATTAGGAGAGGTTGCTTTAAGTTCGTGTGAGCAACTTATGGCGTATTCAGAAGATACTGAAGGTCGTCGTATTTATACCGTGCACTTTAAAAATATTGAAACAGGCAAAATGCTGTCAGATGTACTTGAAAACACGGAAGGGCAAATTGTTTGGGCAAACGATAATAAAACTGTTTTTTACGTTAAAAAAGACTTACAAACATTACTTGGCTATCAAGTGTTTAGGCATGAATTAGGGAGTAAGCAAAGCCAAGACGTAATGGTGTATGAAGAGCAAGACAGTAGCTTTTTTATGGGGCTTGGTAAAAGCCGTGACGAGAGTTTAATTATAATTGATTTAGCCTCAACGGAAACAAACGACACATGGGTGCTTGATGCAAATAACCCTAATGGCGAATTTAAAGCGCTAATGCCGCGCGAAGAAGGTCATGAGTTTGACGTAGATAAACTGGGTGACACATTTTATATTGTGACCAATTGGCACGCTAAAAACTTTAGATTAATGACAGCAACAACCGAAACTATTTCTGATAAAACACAATGGTTAGAGCATACACCCCATAGGCGTAATGTATTGCTTGAAGGCGTAGAGTTATTTAATAACTTTTTAGTATTGAGTGAACGTGAACAGGGGCAAGCTCGATTTGTAGTTGTTGATCAGCAAAATAAACGAATGGCGTTAGAGTTTGTAGATCCTTGTTATTATGCCGCAATTGCGATGAACCCAGAGCCTGATGCACAAACAGCACGTATTTATTATTCAAGCTTAACGACACCAGGTTCTTTGTACGATGTTGATTTAACAACTGGTGTAAAAACGTTACTTAAGCAGCAAAAAGTATTAGGTAGTTTTTGTGCTGATGACTATCAATCTGAGCGATTAATGGTTATTGCACGAGATGGTATTAAAGTACCTGTTTCGGTTGTGTATCGTAAAGATAGCTTTAAAAAAGACGGTACCAATCCGTTATTTCAATATGGTTACGGTGCTTATGGTTACACTATCGATCCAAGCTTTTCTAGTACGTCATTAAGCTTACTTGACCGTGGTTTTGTTTATGTAATAGCGCACGTGCGTGGCTCTGAAATGTTAGGGCGTGAATGGTATGAGCAAGGTAAGAAAGAATTTAAGCAAAATAGCTTTAACGATTTTATCGATGTAACAAAAGCACTTATTGAGCAAGGTTATTGTGATAGCAATAAAGTATTTGCATCAGGTGGTAGTGCCGGTGGTTTGCTTATGGGAGCCGTTGTTAACCAGGCTCCTCAATTGTACTGTGGCGTTGGTTGTCATGTGCCATTTTTGGACGTGTTGACAACTATGCTTGATGAGAGCATACCACTAACAACAAATGAGTACGACGAGTGGGGGAATCCAAATGAGCCACAATTTTATGATGTAATTGAAGCTTACTCGCCGTATGACAATATTAGTGCGCAGGCTTATCCTAATATACTGGTGACTACTGGGTTACACGACTCGCAAGTACAGTATTGGGAGCCTATGAAGTGGGTTGCAAAAATGCGTGAGCTTAAAACGGACAGTAATATTTTAGTCTTTAAAACTGATATGGATGCTGGTCACGGTGGCGCATCAGGTCGCTTTAAAAGCTTAGAAGAAAAAGCGCTCGAAATGGCTTTTTTTATCGCATTGTTAAATTAACTGCAAAATCGATAAATTGTATTATTCTATATAATAGAACTTAATATATAAGGTAATTTATGTTTGGAGCACATGGCGAATTCCAGATTTGTTCACAGCCCCCTAATATGTATTTAAAATTAAAGGGTAGCTTTAACAATGAAGGCATTACATCGTTAACTAACGGTGTTATTCAAGAGTTAAGTACTCACCCCAAAAATACGATTAAGTATGTAATTGTTAATCTTGGGGAGTTTGAGCTTTTAACTTTAGATAGCCTTGATTCGCTAGAAGCTTATTTTGCTGGTGTAAAGGAGCGTGGCTATCAACGAGTTGACTATTTAAATATTAATATCGTAGCTAAAAATATGTTCGAAAGAATATGGAAAAATAGCGATGTAGAAGTAAACTTTTATAAAGATAACGAAAGCTATTTATTAGTGCACCCAAACGATAATTACATTAAGCAAAATTGGTAACTAAAATGAGTATTACAAGCCGCTACTGAAGAGGGCTTATAATACTCTCTAAACAACTTTTGTAACGTCTTGAAAGGTTCAAACACATATCATTTTTAAGCCTTACTTTATAGTCGCCGCTGTCGGTTGGCATTAGTTCGCAAATTGCTTGTTTTCTAACTAAAGTTGAGCGATGAATACGAATAAAGCCTTCAGGTACTAATTGTTGCTCAATATTTTTCATGGTTTCACGATGTAAAATTGGTGTTCCACCTTGCGTAAAATGTAGCTCTACATAATTGCCCGCACCATTTATCCAAATAATATCTTGTATATCAATTAACCTTACTTTACCTACATCTTTAACCACAATATGTGATGACGATGGCTTATCTTGTTGGGTGTTTTCTTGATATTGGCGCTCTGCTGCACTAGCAGTAGGACACAGATGTATGAGCTTATCAAAGCACTTTTCTACTCTTGGCGTTGTTGAATCTAAAGTTAAAAAATCAACTGCACCTACTTCAAAAGCAAAACTCGCAAAGTGACCAGACTGAGCAATAATTACCAATTTCATTTTTTTTGCAAGTTCAGTTAGATGCACAATTTGAGTGGGATCGGATAAATCCGTTAACTCATAAAAAAGTACGTTATATTTGGTAGTATCAATTTGATCTAATCGCTGTGTTGAAACAAGCGATTGAGACTCAAAATGTCTATGATCTTGCACGCGTTTTGTTAAAAATGTTGCAAAGTCAGTATTAGCAACAAAAGTTAGTGCATGAAAAGAAGCGTTCATTATTGTCTATCCCCTACTATGTATACTTATAAAGACCGTGCTTAGAGAAAAAAATGTTATAAAAATACCAAATATTTTCAATAATGAATGTGATGTATATTTTTATCCCATCAAACAAGCATTTCATACCTGTTACAGAGCCTATTAAAGAACATATATAGAGACTTGATTTTAATCCCCTTAATGTAACTCGCGAAGTAACCATTTAGTTACAAAAATAACAATTCAGGGGAAATAAATGAAATTAACTAACAAAGGTAATGATCGATTATTTAAAAAATCATCATTAACAGTCGCATTAAGTAGTGTATTACTTGCAGGTTTTTCGTTCCAAGGTGTTGCAGCTGAGGATGAAGAAATTGAAAAAATAGAACGAGTGCAAGTAACTGGTTCACGTATTCGCTCAGCAGAAGCTATGTCATCTGCACCAATTCAAGTTGTAGATAGCGCCGCTATCGATGCTTCTGGTTCACTAAATATTCAAGATTTACTACTTGATAACCCAGCATTTGGTTCACCGGCTATTAGCCGTACTAACTCAAATTTTAATACAGCCAGTGCGGGTGTTGCTACAGTTGATTTACGTAACCTAGGTTCTAACCGTACATTGGTATTAGTTAACGGTCGTCGTTATGTATCAGGTGTACCAGGTAGTTCTGCTGTTGATTTAAATACTATCCCAAGCCAATTTATCGAACGTGTTGAAATTATGACTGGTGGTGCTTCATCTGTTTATGGCTCTGACGCTGTTGCTGGTGTAGTTAACTTTGTTTTAAAAGATGACTTTGAAGGCGTTGAGTTTGATGGCCAATATGGTGAGTCAAGTGAAGGTGATGACGAGTCGCGTCAATTTAACTTTACCTCAGGTTTATCAAGTTCAGATGGCAAAGGGCATGCAATGTTTCACCTTGGTTACTCTGATCAAGGTGCTGTTTTCTCACGTGACCGTGATCGTTCAGCAGTAGACCAATTTTCAGGTATTTTCTTTGAAGATGATCCAGTAGCAAACCCTGGCTCTGTATTTGATGCCGTAAGCCCGTTCTTATCTTCATTCCCACCACAAGGTCGTTTTAGCGCTGGAGATGAAACATTTACGTTTGATGGTTCTAATAATCTACAAAATTCGTTTAGCACTAACGGCGGCGATGGCGTAGAGGCAAATGGTTTTAACCGAAGTGGTGTACGTACAATCGCAATACCTACAGAGCGTTACTTATTTGCGTCAAATGGTAGTTATGAATTAAGCGATAAGCATAGCTTCTTTTATGAAGGGACTTACGCTGCAACGACAACAGAGTCTGAATTAGAGCCGTTCCCGTTCGCTTCTGACGATATTTATGCAAATGGTCAAGTACCTATTGAATTTAATGTAAACGGTGAAATATTACGTAGTGCATTCGTACCAGATGATATATATAACGCAGCAACTGACACCGATGGTGATGGTATGCGTGATATCTTTTTTGCAAAACGTTTGAGTGATATCGGTAACCGTGGAGCACGAGCCGAGCGTGATACATTCCGCTTAGCACTTGGTTTTCAAGGTGAAATAGCAGATGGTTGGTTTTACGATACTTACTATGTATATGGTAAAACAAAAGAGCAACAAGTTTCAGGCGGCTTAGTTAATGTACAAAGCTTTCGTCAAGGTTTAGAGTCTGTTATCGATAGCCAAGATTTAGATGGCGACGGTATTACTGATGAAGCTATTTGTATCGATGCTACAGCACGTGGTTTTAACTGTGCACCAGTAGATATTTTTGGTTTTAATTCGTTATCACAAGGTGCTATTGATTTTGTAAGTGCACCTAGCTCACTTTCAACGTCGGTTGAGCAAGAGATTATTGGTGGTAATATTTCAGGTGATTTATTTGAACTACCAGCGGGTGTAGTGGGTATTGCTGCTGGTTTTGAATACCGTGAAGAGTTCTCTCGTAGTGAATTTGATGCACTACAGCAAGCCGGTCTTAATGCGGGTAATGCAATCCCAGCAACAGAAGGCTCGTTTGACGTAACAGAGTTTTATGTAGAAGCTAATATTCCAGTGCTTGATACTGTAACAATGAACGCAGCTGTTCGCTTATCTGATTATTCAACAGTCGGTAACACCGAAAGTTGGAATGTGGGTGTTGATTGGGAAGTAATGGATAGCTTACGTTTACGTGCTACTCGTGCTCGCTCAACACGTGCTCCAAATATCGATGAGTTATTTTCTCCACCTTCGCAAACGTTCCCAAGTGGTTTAAATGATCCATGTTTAGGTGTTAGCAATAGTGGTGGCGGTGCTGCAGGTGATGCTTGTCGTGCAGATGTTGGTGTTACATCTAACATTGCATCAAATGGTGAGTTTGCACTTAACCAGTCTGACCTACAAGGCATTAGTGGCTTTAACCGTGGTAACGAAGACTTAAAAGAAGAGGTTGGTGATTCTGTAACAGTAGGTTTGGTGTTTACCCCAGAAAACTTAATATCTGGACTAGATATCACGCTTGATTACTTCGACATTGAAATTACTGATGCAATTGTATCAACGCCTCGTCAGTTTATTCTTGACCAGTGTTATGGTGGTGGCGATACAAGCTTTTGTGACTTTGTAACTCGTCGTAGCGTTTCTTCAGGTAACAATAGTGCCGGTTCGCTAGAGTTTATCGACAGTGGTGTAACTAACAGTGGTGGCTTAGGTACAGAAGGTGTTGATTTAACACTAACGTACGCTACTGATATTGGTCCGGGTGCGTTTAGAACTCGCCTTGCTTACACTTACTTAATCGATGGTTACAGCATTCCACTTCCTGGTGCTGATAAAGATGAGTTTGCTGGAGAAATTGGTGCATCAGAGCATAAAGCTAACTGGAACTTTGGTTATAAACTTAATGACTTTGATTTTAACTGGAGCTTAACTTACATTGGCTCTGCAGACTTTGATGATCAATTCTTAAGTGGCTTTGGTATTGCACCAGGCGGAATTGGAATTGGTTCGGTAACGTACCATGATGTTCAAGCAAGCTACCATATCAGTGATTCAATGGAATTATATGCAGGTGCAAGTAACTTATTTGATAAAGAGCCACCGCGCATTCTATCGGGTGTGAGCGGTTCAAGTACTGGTACTGAAACTGATGCAGGTACGTATGATCCAATTGGTCAATCATTCTACGTAGGTTTTAGAAGTAAGTTTTAATAAATAACGGTATTAATATCGTTATTTAACGAGTTATGTTTACAAAGCCTCAGTAATTACTGAGGCTTTTTTTTGTAAAAAAAACAATACAGATTTTTAAGCAACATAGCGCTACTTGCCCCTGTATATAAGGGCTAAATCCATTTAAACCAAAAAAAACGCCACTGGTAACAGGTGCGTTGTTTAGTTTGAGTAAAGGTCTAATATGATAATCGAACCGTTTGATTATTTAACGATTTATCCCTACTTAAGCCCTCTTTGAGGGCTTTTATCTTTTTAGCTCAAAATTAATCTAAATATGCTTTTAGCATCCATACAAGTTTTTCTTGCTCAGAAATGTATTCACTCATAAGTGCTGCTGTACCTTCATCATTAGCGTCGCTAGCTTGGTTTAAAATATCACGCTGCATATGAATTAATGTACTGTAACCAGCAAGTAGGTTTTCTACTGCCGTAACGCCATCACTAATGCCTTTAGCTTCTTTAATCTCGCTTACCTTTAAGTAATCAGAGAATGCATGTAGTGGTGCGCCATCTAACGTTAAGATACGCTCAGCTACTTCGTCTACTTTTAAAAGTAATAGGTTATAAATTTCTTCAAACTTAACGTGTAGTTCAAAAAAGTTACGGCCTTTAATATTCCAGTGAAAACCACGCGCATTCATGTATTGAATTTGGTAGCTGCTTAATAGCGTATTGAGTGATTTTACAATGTCATCACTTTTTGCACTATTTAGACCAATTGCGTTTACCTGTGACATAACTTGCTCCTTAAATAACCGTTAATTTGTGAACTGCTAATGAGTATTATACATTAGCCTTAATTAGTAAAATCGTTTAATTTTATCAATGTAATAGCTTTAAACTATCAACTGTTAATGACGTTACTTTTAAATTAAGTTTATGGACTATTAATATAGATGGGTCTGATGAATTAAAATACTACCCCTCAAAAAAAATAAAAATTTGAGCTGCACAAATTATGATCTAAAACAAACTATTAGCAAGGCAATCTCATTGCCATTTTATTTATTGATGCAGGTCAAAAATCAATCACTCTAACGGCGCATAATAATGTTATCGAAATAATTAGGAGAGATAGCATGCATGCAAAAACAGCAAAACAAAATAAAGCAGAATTAATAGTCGTTGGTATAGCGCTGTTGGCATTTGTATTGGGGTTAGTTGCTCACTTGGCAGGTGCTAGTTTTGCTAACTCTGATTTTTTTGGTTACATCGCAGCACCAATCCCATTGATACTGGGTGTTATATTTTTAATTAGCTATAAAATTGCAGAGGCTGCTGAAGATTAGTCTTCACTCAAGCACTTTAAAATATAATTAACCACTTCGCGTGAGTAAATCATACTGGTATGGCTTAAATGGAACACCTTATGTTCTGCCATGCCCTTGAGCTTAGTTTCATCAAGTAACACAGTACCGTCCGAACGACTGCCTTTAACTATAAGTGGCATTAACCCGATAGGTAAGTCACCCGCAATACTGTAGAGCTTAGCTTTAAATGGCCAATTACCATTTTGCGTAAGTAAAAACTCAACACTGTTTTTTAAAAAAGACTCAAAACCTTTTTGCTTCATTTTATGGGCAATATGGCTACCTTGGTGAGGAGTGCCTAAAGTAACTACCTTTGTAACATGCTGGCTTGCTTGAGAGTTAGCTTCTAAATACGCACGAGCAATTAGGCCACCTAATGAATGGCATACAAGTGCAGAAGGTTCATTTGCAATGCATTCATCAATTTGAGCAAAAATAGTATCGCGATTAGGATCGAGAGTATTGTAGGTAATATTGAGGACTTTTACACCAGACTCTTCTAAACGAGAGCACAGTGGGCGCATAACAAAGCCAGACATATATAAGCCATGTAAAACAATAACGTGTTTAACTTTCATACGCCCTCAAAGTATCAGCAATTACATTAACTGCTGTGGTTTTATTTCAATATTAGTATGATCTGTATTAACCCACACTTCACCATCTTGAATAGTAATAGCACATAGGTTGGATCTTAAGGAATAAAACTTGAAAACATGCTCTGAATTTGATCTGATAGTAATCGCCAAACCACTATCTATCCCAAAAGCAGAGCATGAATAAATATAATACTGAGTTAAACAAAATAACGAAAGTGCTTAACGATTTTAATATTAACGAAATAGGTAAAACAAGCCGTTTTTGTAGCCGTAAACGAATAATAAAACCTTTCGAATTAGTCATGTCGTTAATAACGGCTCTAGGCGATAAATCGGTAAACACCGTGACAGATTTACATCGTTATTTTGTGAAGTTGACGGAAACTGATGTTCAATATAAACCGTTTCACAATCAACTGAGTAAGCCTGAATTCAGCCAATTGATGAAATCACTGGTCGATGTGGCGTTAAATGAATGGCAGCAACAAATACTCGGCACAGAAGTCACACTGTCAGATTTCAAACGCATCATATTGCAAGACGGAAGTTCGTTCGCAGTGCACGATAGTTTAAAAGATACCTTTAAAGGTCGCTTTACTAAAATAAGTCCTGCGGCAATAGAGGTTCATGTGAGTTGGGATGTGCTTCAAGGTTATCCCGAAGAAATCTCAGTGAGTCCTGATAGCCAAGCTGAATATGATTTTTTACCTGATGCTAAATCGTTAGTCGACACCTTGTTTTTAGCGGATAGAGGTTATTTTAAGTTATCGTATCTTGAATCAATTGATACAGCAGGAGGCTTTTATGTTGTCAGGGCTAAAACCACGGTTAATCCAACCGTAGTAGCTGCTTTTAATCGTCACGGTAACGCGTTAAAACGGTTTTCACAGAAGAAGCAAAAGGACGTTAAAAAGCATATTCGTCGTAGTGTTATTGTCGATATGGATGTGGAAGGTAAAACTAATTATCGATTGATTGCGAGCTGGCCTAGAGGAAAAAGTGAGCCTACTTATTGGGCAACGAACTTAAATCGAGAAAAATTTAGCGCTGAAGCGGTAATAAAGCTCTACAGTCTCAGGTGGCAAATAGAGTTACTGTTTAAAGAATGGAAGTCTTATTGCAACCTGCAAAAATTTAACACCAGAAAAGCGAGCATGATGGAAGGCTTGGTGTGGGCAAGTTTATTGACGTTGTTAGTAAAGAGGCGAATAGGCATGAGTGTTCAACAACTTGCCGGTATTGAGCTATCAACATTTATGGTAGCAAAAAACACCCAAGGTTGGTTTTATCAATTAATGGAGTCGATAACACAAGGCGTGATATCGACACTGAATAAAGCATGGCAAAAAACTATCAGTTTTTTGTCAAAATATGCACGAAGAGCGAACCCAAAAAGAGATAAAGAAAAAGGACGATTAAAATGCGGCCTGAATCCAATTATCTCTTAATGTCTAACCTATG
>NZ_AUTQ01000128.1 GCF_000498095.1 Pseudoalteromonas sp. TB64 | reverse complement strand
GGGAGCCAATGGCTCCAATCTTCGTATCCGGTGTGTAGCGCTTGCTCTATTAATAAACCTTTAAAGCCGGTGCAATCTATAAATAAATCGCCCTCAATAATTTGCCCGTCACCTAAAGTAAGCGATTTTATAAAGCCATTATTGGGCTCTAAGTTAACTTTGCTTATCATGCCTTCTATACGTTTAGCGCCGTTTTGCTCTGCAAAATTTCGTAAAAACTTAGCGTACAAACCGGCATCTAACTGATAAGCATGGTTACGGTCTTGATTCGGCACTACGGCAAATTTACCCAAGCGACTTGCTACGTGCTCTGTGCAATAATCACCAATATCGGCTGCTACACCTTGTTGCATACCTTTTAGCCAAAAGTGCTGAAAACCTGCAGCCCAACAACCTTGCCCCACATAACCAAATGAGTGAAAGTAGCTTTGCTGGTTTTGTTTCCAGCCCTCAAACGATATGCCTAACTTAAACGTGGCATTAGTGGCTGNCTGCCATAAATTCTGATTCGCTAATTTTTAGTAAATCGTGAAATATATGCAGCGTAGGAATAGTTGACTCCCCGACCCCTACGGTAGGTATTAAATCGGATTCAACCAAGCATATTTCAATATTTTTACCTAGCAGCTTTGCCATTGCAGCGCTGCACATCCAACCAGCGGTGCCGCCACCTGCTATTACTATTTTTTTAATTGCATTTTGATTCATAATTCAAACCTTACAAGTACGCTTAGCGTCTTAATTTATTTTGTAATTCGGCTCTTAATTTACGCGCTGTTAGCTCATCCATTGGCTTTGTTAAAATAGCCTGTGCGGGCTCTGGTATGTGGGTAAATTCGTTATCAGCAAATACATAGTAATTAAACAAGCGTTGCCATGCTGCTCGCTCATGTTTTGGTAAATTACGTATGTTTAAAATAGCAAGGTGCAACGCATTAGTAGGCTGCCCATACACCGCAGGCGTATTTTTAAACCAATAATTAAACAGTATATTTAAACTGCCAAGCCCCTCTACTTGGTGCCACCACATGCTGGGTAATATAAGGGCATCGCCGGCTTCAAGATCAACGGTAATTGCCGCTTTTATTGCTTGCTCAAACTTAGGGTATTGCGTGAAGTTGGGCGCAGTTGTGGTGGTTAAGCTTATTGGCTGACCACCGGGTGCTTTATCAAGCGGGCCTATGTATAAATTATCTATTTGATCGGGGGCAAATAAAGTAAAACGCCTTTTACCTGCAACACAACATGCTAAATTTTGCGCTACGTCGTAATGTGCTGGTACGGTAACCTTTCCGCCTGCCCATACATTAAATAAACAGCCTTCGCTTAATGCGTTAACATGGCAGTGTTTAACCAAAGCAGGTAAGCACTGTGCAATGCTGGTAGAGCCAATGTATAAAGTGTCGGCTTGTGGGCTATTTGCACTTTGCGTTATTTGCTCAAGCGCATTAATAAATGCAGCTTGCTGATTAGTAAAGTTAAAACCGCTCAAATCGGGGTTATACCCTACAACCCCGCTTTGACTGGCAGGTATTGTGCAAGTATTAACTAAAAAACCTTCGTAAAACGGCGTTAAATAATCAATCGCTGCACTGTCTGACTTTTTAGCAGCAATAACTAAGGGCCAATCGCTTACAAACCCTTTTAGTACAATAGGCACAGGCGAGTTTAAAAGCTCCTTGGGTAACGTACTGGGAGTTAAGCCACTCAGCGTTTGAATATTATTTGCTAAACTTTCCATAGCTAAGTACTTACACAGCGTGCTTTTGTAGCATAAGTTGCTCGTTTTTAAGCGCCACTAAATCACGCACATGTACTTGCGATGCAATGATCATGTATATACACGCTAAATATCCTTGCGAATGCAGCTGTGTAATTACATCGCTACTTAGCTGGTTAAGCGACTCTTCGTTTATGGTATAAAAACCAAGTAAGTTATGTTTAAGCCCGTTTACTAAATCAAGCTCTAGCGATACCGATTCAAGCAAACCATGTTTAATTAAGGTTTTAATAAAGGGCTGGTTTTGTTGTAGACCGTGATGCAAGTTGTCGAGCACATTTATTATGTTTTCGAGGTAATCACTATTCCCGCCGTGTTCTAAAAATAAGTTAATACCCTGCTTTGTTGACACTTTTGGCGAGTCTAAATCAATACTTAACATGCGCTCTTGCGTTGCTACACCGTTTTGCATTGTATTTTGAGTCGCAATAGCAAAAGGCAGTCGCTGCATGCTGAGCGGAATGTAGTGTGCTTGCCATTGTTGGTTTACTAAAAATAAGTTTTCGTCTTTGTTTATGCCGTATAAACACACCGGCGAAAATGTATTTTTTGTATCGTCTTTGGTAAAAAATATTGGGTAATGTGCTTGAGCGACTCTAAATTCACTCACAAATGTTTCGCTGTACCAAACCCCGTCACCTAGGTGTGTGCTGCGTGCAGGGTTTATTTTTAAATGCTGATGTTCAACATTATTTAATAATGCATGATTGGCCATGGATTGTGTGCTCCAATTGTTGTTGTGTGCCTTTACCTATTGCTACACATTAAATGTAACTAATAAGTTAAATTCACATTGACTATAACAGCTGGATATTATTATTACTAGGTTAATTTAGGCAAATAAAAAAGCCGCAAAATGCGGCTTTTATAAGGTTGCTACAAGGGTAATTTATTAAAAATTATAACGAACACCTAAACCGTAACGAGAGCCTGTTTGAGTGATGTTATAAATCAACTGTTGCTTACGCCCGTACGATGTTACGTACTCGTCGGTAATGTTTATACCTTCAATAAATACAGTAAGTCCCTCTACTGCTGGTACTTCGTAACTTACGTTAAAGTCTATTTGGTAATACTCATCGGTGTAAATTGGTGCGGTTAAATCGCCATTTACACGACGTTCATTTAAAAACGAGTCGCGCCAGTTATACGCAATACGTGCTTGTAAGCCTTCTTTATCGTAAAAGAACACCACGTTTGCAGTATCACTTAACCCTACGAGTGCTTCTGTATCCTCTAGCGAATCGTTGTCGTATTCAAGACCCGAGTCAACCATGGTGTAGTTAAAAATACCGCCAAAGCCTGACTCACCAAATAAGTGCTGAATATTAAATTCAAATCCATCAATGGTGTATTCTTGGTCGCCATTTACAGGCACGTTTATTCTAAAGTTAATTGGATCATCTGAGTCTGGGTCACCAACAATTGTGCCGCCGTCTAACTCACCATCTTCATCAAATTTAGGTTGCACATTTGGATCATCAGCAAAGTTTTCAAATATGTAATTTCTGATGTCTTCGTTAGATGCATTACTACCTAGAGCACTTGATGCAGCTCTAAATTTTTCACCATTTAATGGATCCGCTAAGTTAAATATATTTGAGTCGATAGTGCCTGTAGTTATCCAGTTTGTTACGTCTTTTTTAAAGTAACCAAACGAAATATAGCTTCCTTCGCCGTAATACCATTCACTTGATAAGTCGTAGTTAATTGATTCAAGCGGTTTAAGTCCTGGATTACCAGACCCACCCGAATAACCACTTAAACTACCGCCGGTATTAATAGTTGTGCCGCCTTGCAGCTGACCATAACCCGCTCTTGAAATAGTTTTGCTTGCTGCTGCGCGAATCATTACATCTTCAACAACTTCAATATTAAAATTAATATTTGGCAGGAACTGGCTGTAATCTGCCGATTGGCTTAGCGTTTCAATACCGGTAACACCCNGTATCTTCGTTCCATTCTACGCGGCTGTAGCCGGGTGCGGTTGCTTTAGAATATACGTCTGTTTTTTCGTAGCGTAAGCCAACTTGTAGATCGAAGAACATGCCGCTCAATTCGCCTTTGTAATTTACTTGTGCAAAAGCAGACTGCGTTTTTTCTTCAGTAAAGCGGTTTGTTGCTGCATCCCAATCGGTTGAGGCACAAAATTGTCCTTCCCCGTTTGGTCCTGCCGCTGCGCCGTCGGNCTGCTTTACAATCACCGTAAAGGTTATCTACGTTGGCAATCGGATCTGCGTACTCTGCTGCATTTACAATCGCGTCAAAGTCGGCAAAAAAGATTGTATTAAATAAATCATATTCGCCTTGTGTTGCAGTGCCTTCAAAATTACCCGCTTTAGCTTGAAACTTATCTAAAATAGTATCTTGGCGCCAATCGATATCAGCAAAGTCGCCCTCAACACCAACTCCACCCCAATCTGGGCGCTGTACTTGCGTATGACGATAATGGTTATTTACTTTATTAACCGCAACGCCAAAATCAATACTTAAACTGTCGTCAAAGAAGTACTTACCTGAGATTTGTGTTTGATCGATTTCTGAATCGTATTTGTCGTTTGCAAACCAGCTACCCGATAAACGCATGGTTTCTGGCGTGAAATTTTCAATGTTACCAATAGCAATACCTGGTAAGTCACCGGTTAAATCAAGCCCTGTACGCGAACGAGTGTACGACGGTAACTGAATATTATTACGTGTACCGTGGCGTGGATCAGTTGCTTTCATTGATGCTTTTGAACTGTGATGATCAAATTCTAGGTTAAGCTGATCCGATACCGCCCATTCTAGGTTAAAGCCTAATGAATCTGTTTTTTCTTCGCGACCCCAAGAACCTACCGTAAGCGACGTATCGCGGTAGTCGGCATCACTTTGAATGTCATAAATTTCTGAGTAAATAAGTGGATACGCGTTAGGCTCGCCCGCCCAAACAGATTCACTTCTGTCGCCAGCGTAGTTAAACCATACTGAAGCATCAGTGTGCTGCTCTTCAACGGTTGTTTTAAAGCCCGTGTAATCAAGGGTTGCTGTAATATTTTCAACAGGTTGATATTGAAATACCAACTGACCATTTACACGTTCACGTTGACGCTCTTCAAACACATAACGTGGTTGTTGCGGGTTTGAGTAAATGCCTGATGTAGGTCTGTTTGTTCCGCCTTCAGCGCCTGCAGGTACGCCGCCCCATCCTGTATTTGTGTAATCAGATGCTCTGTAGCCTTGATCTTGAATAAACTGTTGCATACCGCTTTCACGGTCTTGGTAGCTACCTGAAATCGAAATACCAAACTTGTCATCCCCAAATGTTTGCGAATATAAACCGCTTACCTCTGGTGTAATGCTACCCTCGTCGGTAGATTGATCGTCTACAGCTTTAACGCCAAACGATGCTTTTATACCTGGGCTATTTAAGGGTCTGTTGGTTGTTAAGTTTATAGTTGCACCAATGCCACCTGAAGTAACACTTGCGTCTGATGTTTTATAAACTTGCACGCCCGATACGCTTTCAGATGCGACATTTGCAAAATCAAATGTACGGTCACCTGTTGTATTTGGAAGTTGGCGGCCATTAATTGTAATTAAGTTATTAGCAGGTCCAAATCCACGGACTGTTACGCGGCTACCTTCACCGCCCGCTCTATCTATTGATACGCCGGTAATACGTTGTAGTGATTCAGCAAGATTGGTATCAGGAAATTTCCCCATATCCTCAGCCGAAATTGCATCGACAATACCAGAAGAATCGCGTTTAACATCCATAGAGCGCTGCAATGAACCTCTAATGCCTGTTACTTGTATTATTTCTACATCTTCATCGGCAACGGTTTCTGCAGCGTAGCTTTGGTGAGGAAGCGTAACGGTACCCATTGCAGCGAGTATGGCTGTTGAAATTATCTTTTTCTTAAACATCATGATGCCTTTTTCTTATTAAATTATTATTGACGTACTGCAAGACTTTAAGAATTACTCGAAACATAATTGTAAACTATTTGTTTCATTTTACGGTCAATAAATAATTATTGTGTGTGTATGTTTTAAACGTTTTACAAAGACCACAACCAGTTTTAAACATGTGCTACTTAACTAATAAATCTTTAAATAACAGCATGTTTATGCTAATTCTTTGTGCTATTTTTTACTTTAAAATATTTTCATTTTGTCATATGTCCTCAGCTTCCTCTTATTTAGACCATTAACAAAATAAATAAATGGTCATATTGACTATATCTTTTTAATGCAAATAAAAGGCGTTGCAGTGCTCACGCAGATAATTTGCATTGTTTGTAACTATTTATATTAAGCGTGTTCATATGGGCTTATTGTTTGGATTTTTCCGTTTGAGTCGTGCTCAAGCTTAGCCATTTTCATACTGCGTAAATGGGTTTGTCCGCCCGACAACGTACTGTCGTGATAAAATAAAAACCAACCATCATTGTGCTTAACAATTGAGTGGTGCGTGGTCCAACCAAGTACTGGGTTTAAAATAACGCCCTGATAGGTAAATGGTCCGTATGGGTTATTGCCCGTTGCGTATACAATTTTGTGCGTATCACCTGTTGAATACGAAAAGTAATAAACACTGTTGTGTTTGTGTACCCAAGGGCCTTCAAAAAAGCGGCGGTTGTTATCGCATACTGTTATTGGTAAGCCGCTCTCATCAAGTACAACAACCTCTTTTACGTCTTCGCTTAGGCTGATCATATCTTCAGATAATTTTGCAACACGCGCAGGGATTGCAGCTTCACCAATTTTTGGATACGTGTTTTGTTCATTAAATTCGCTGGTTTGCCAATTTTGTAATTGGCCACCCCACAAACCACCAAAATACAAATAATGGCTTGAGTCGTCATCTTCAAATACAGCAGGGTCAATACTAAATGTTCCTTGAATATAATCGTCTTCGGCTTTAAATGGACCTGTTGGACTGTCACTTTTTGCAACGCCAATTCTAAAAATACCTTGCTGATCGCGCGCCGGAAAATAAAGGTAATACTGACCAAGTTTATGCGCTGCATCGGGTGCCCACATTTGCTTGCTTGCCCATTTTACGTCGTCTACACAAAGTGCTACGCCATGATCTATGGCTTTGCCTGAGTTTTCGTCCAGCGAAAACACATGGTAGTCGCGCATTGCAAAGTGGTCGCCGTTATCATTAATTTCATTTTTTGATTCAATGTCGTGCGACGGATAAATATACACTTTGCCGTTAAACACATGCGCAGACGGATCGGCGGTATACATGTGATCAACTAATACATTATGATTTTGTATTAACGAGTTGGCTCGTTGTAAGTCTTTTAACTGTTTAAGTTCAGCGTCACTTAATCCATTAGATGGGGGTGCTGCTTGTGCTGTATTTTGCATTTTCACTCCTAGTATTGCCTGCCCACTTTGCACTTTTAAAAGGTGCAAAGTGGACTGCTAAATTAGTTTATGGTTTTGTTATCAGCCAGCTGCGTTTGAATGCGCTTTACTTCAGGCTCGGTAAGTTTGTAACGTGTTATAAAAATTAAACATGCCACGGTACAAATTACTGGAATACCAGCAAAGGCGAGTAAAATGCCTGATAACGTGTGTTCTGATTGCTCTTGATTAGGCACGTATGCATAGCCAGATAATATCCACCCTGCAATAGCACCGCCAATTGCAAAGCCTAGTTTTATTGCCAATAAATGA
This sequence comes from Pseudoalteromonas sp. TB64, assembly GCF_000498095.1. Lineage (GTDB taxonomy): Bacteria > Pseudomonadota > Gammaproteobacteria > Enterobacterales > Alteromonadaceae > Pseudoalteromonas. Next base: position 20,283 of record NZ_AUTQ01000128.1, on the reverse strand, counting down.
CCCGNGGTTAATCTGCGACCAATTTTTAATGCCCCGTAGTCAACCGTATCTGCCACCATCGAAAACATAATTGGGGTAATTATCATGTGGGCAAAGTTAGCAATAAAGTAGACGATAAAAATGGTGACTATAGCGTCGCTCTCAAGTACGTAAAACATGCTGTGAGAAATAATTACGACAACTAAAGCGACTATAAATAGTGTTTTCTTTTCAATAAATTTGGTTAAAAAGTTGGTAGACACAGCCCCTAGTACTGAGCCAATTGCTGAGAGTGTTAAAAAGTTAGAAGTAAGTGAGGCTTCTCCTACGTAGTACTTAATATAATGTGGTGCTACAGAGGCTCTAACGCCAATTAATATTAATGTTGCTAGGCTTATAACGGCTATTACAACCCATTGATCGTTTTTAAATAAGCTTAAAAACTCAAGAAAGGCATTCTTTTTACTTTGCGCGGGTTTAACTTGTTTGGTTTCTTTGGTCATTTTAAAACACAGTAAAAAACAAGCCGCTGCAAGTCCGCCTAAAAACACCATGGCTAGTGGGTAACCTACTACATCGTCGCCGTCGCCAAAAAAAGCAACCAGCTTAGGCAGTGCCCATACAATTACAAGCAATGCAGCCATTGCCATTGCAAATCGATATGACTGAAGCGATGCACGCTCTTTAGGGTCGTTTGTCATTACTGCGCCAAGTGCGCCATAAGGTATATTAATAGCGGTATAACACGTCATTAATAGCCCGTAAGTAAAGTAGGCATATATAAGCTTGCCCGTAGAATCAAAATCGGGGGTTATAAATGCTAAGCAAGCAAACACACCGTAAGGCACGGCTAAAAATAATATATATGGGCGGTAAGACCCCCAACGGCTGCGCGTTCTATCGGCAATGCTGCCCATTATNCCGCTAATAATAAGGTACCCGCAGCGGCTGCAGATAAACCGTAAACATCGGTATAAAATATCAACATAAAGTTAGCGACCATTTGAAATACAATATTACTGGCTGTATCACCAAGGCCGTACCCTATTTTTTCTTTAATTGTGAGTGTGTGTTTTGTGTTGTTCATGTGTGCTCAATTTTCAATGCAAATCGATATAGTCAAAAATACTATATGCATTTTTAGCGCATGTAAACATTTATGTTACATTTTTAATCAGCCAGTAATTTATTTAATACATGGCGCTAATTAAGCGTTAAATTTACTAACATACAAAGGTATTATTCGTTCAATAAAAAACCAATACCAAGCCAAAGTCGAATATCGGCGTTAACGCGTAAAAACAGGTACAGTGTATAAAGTGATTAATTAAATAGATGTGATTGTTTTAAATAGGAATTATAAAAGCTTTTTATTTGCGCTTTACCCACCTTTTATATACCCTTAATAGTCTTTATAACAATATCTTCGTATAGCTTTGGCTGAGTAATTTATGCACTATAAAACATCAAACATTTCTAACAACATCGACGAAGAATCGATTCCTGATGACTGCATTAGTAATCTAACCGTAGATAATATTGTATTTGCTATTCATGAAGGTAAGTTAAAGGTGTTGCTGGTTAAATATAATCGAGGCCTTGCAACAAGCCAATGGGGTTTAATTGGTCATTGGGTTCGTAAAGATGAAAACTTAGACCTTGCAGCTCTGCGTGTTGTTAAAAGTACGACCGGTGTTGAAAACCTGTACTTAGATCAGTTAGGTGCTTTTGGTAACGTAGACCGCTACCCTGCCAGACGTATTATTACCATTGTTTATTATTCGCTCGTTCGCTTTGAAGAAACCAACCTTGTGAGCGGCGACAATGCTTTAGAGTGTGAATGGTTTGATGTAAATAGTGTACCGGCTTTAATGTTTGACCATGCTGATATTTTAAAAAGCGGCTTAGACTACTTACGCTACAAAGTAAGACACGAGCCTATTGGTTTTAGCTTACTCCCTGAAAAATTCACCCTGCTTGAGCTACAAGGAATTTACGAGTCGATTTTAAATAAATCACTCGATAAACCTAACTTTAGACGTAAGTTTCAAAAAATGAACTTATTAATAAACTGCAAAGAAAAACAAACCAACGTAGCTCACAGAGCCGCAACGCTTTATCGTTTTGACATAAACGTGTACGAAAAATTAAGAGAGTTTGGTTTTACATTTGAGTTTTAAATACAATGAATAATTGCAGTATTAAACATTGAAACGGGGAAATAAATACAACCCCCTCTTTTTTTAGATTATGCTATTAGCCTACTCGGTAGGTTAAATAAAAGTGTTTATCAAGTTTTAGTTATTGATATAAAACTTGATAATATACAACATAATTAAATAGTTAAATTATGTTGTATATCAAAAATAAACGTTAGCTAATACCTTGCAAGCTTACTTCACAGTTTTCAATGCTAAAGCCTCTGTCTTTTGCTATTTTAACTTTACTGTTATCAATGTCTGAGTTAAAAAACACGTCGTTGCCTTCAATAGAAATACTGCCTATTTGCTTTTGCATCGCAATCCCGCTGCTTGTTAGCTTAATGTCCATGTCGTCTGTAAAACCAATTAAAATAGGATCTGCACCAAGTGTTAAATTAAAGCTGTGTGCTTTTGCTAATGAAACGCCAGTACCAACGGGCTTTAATGTGACGTTAATTGATGCTTTTCTAAATACCTCTTCTGATGTTGCAACCATAAGCCCAATTACAGCGCCGGTTACAATAACGCCCATGGTGTAGCTTAAACCTAAGTTCATTACAACAAGCCCAATTGCACCACCTACTGCACCGGCAATTAACGCTACTTGTGCTTTTAAATTAGGTATTCTTAATGAGGCAACATAACCTGCTGCGGCTCCACTAATACTCCAACCAATAAGTCGCCCCATCTCATCAGATAACATATTCATTGATAAAAATGCTAATAAGCCACCAGCAGCACCTATACCAAGCCCTTTAGATGCACCATTAAATATTTTATTGGTGTTATCCCATGAATTGCTTTGGTAGTAATTTTGAACATAAACAAGGGATGCACCAATTAATGCAGCATCAAGCGCTCCTGTAAAAACCCAACTACTAAAGGCTGATTCAAGAATACCTGAAATATGAGCCAAAACAGCACTCGCTAAACCGCCAACACCAGCACCAGCTGCAAACAAAACTTTTTTATTTATCATTTTCTTTCCTATAAAAAGTTATTATTTAAATTGTTATATGCCCAGTTATAAATAAACATAAATAGATTTAGTTAATAAATATTATTTACTATCAACCATTTGAATATTTAGCAATCGGTCGCCTCTTTCATTACCAACAAGTAAATTAATGCCTTCGGTAATTTCAATCTGACTTCCTACTGGGTAACTTTCTTTAGTTGTTGCATTAAGTAAGTTTGGCATATTTTCGTTTACCAAATACCAAGCGTGATTATGAAAAACAAAATAGCCTTGTCGCTTTTTATCATGTGCTTGCAGCCTTTCGTTTGGTGTTACAAAACGATTGGTGTGCCATCTGTATAATGATTGGTTTGTGTAAACCATTAACCTGTGGTCATCAGAAACAAAGCGCCCTTTTTCTCTTTCAGAATAAAAGTTAATTACAGGAAGTAACCCGTTGTACTTGGTACCGCAAAAAGGGCATGTTGGCGAGAGTGTATTATCAAAAATATACCAGCCTTGTTTGCACTCTGCGTTAACGCATGGCTGAATCAAATCAATCGATTTAATTAATGCGCTTTCCCATTCATCAGCAGTTGGTCGGCTCTGTGGCGAATGAAGCCCGTCAATAAACGCTCTTTCAAATAACTTACTTATGTATGGACCGGTAATTGAGTAAGGTAGTTTGTTGGTGTCTTTCCAAGGTAGCTCGGTTGGTTTTACTCTTTCTAGTTTTATTCGGTTGTCGGCGTTTGTAGGGTGCTCTACAAATAAAGCTTTTTCGCCCATGGATAAGGTTTCGTCTTTTTGCGGGTCTAAGTCTCTTACTTTGTCGCCTCGCAAAGGGTGGCGTAGTAATAAGTAGTTATAAATTAAAACAGCTAACGCGTGTCTATCTGTTGATATATTTGGTAAACACCTCGCTGGATCTGTTTTAGATAGGTGCGCTGTGGCTACCACCTCAGGTGCAATAAAATCAGGTGTGCCTACTACGTCTGGCGGGTACTTTCCTGGTACAACCAAACCATCAACATCAATGATGGTCGCAAGTCCCTCTACAGGCGACACAAGCACATTTTTATAACTTAAATCAGAGTGAGCAAGCCCTGCTGCATGTAATCTGCGTACGGCTCTGGCAATAGTAAGGGATATTTTTAGGTATTTAGACCAATCCCCTTTTTCTCGGTTATCAAGAAAACGGTTTTGGTTATTTGCCGATGCAAACCATTTACCTTGTTTTTCTTTGCCTTTGATATTTAAAAAGTCATTATTAACTGAGCCATAATCAAAGAAAAAATGCGCCTGATACGAGGGTACAACAACGCCTATTCGACCGTCGTGTTCAACAATTTTTTCAGGCCAACAAAAAAAGCTTTTCCAGTAATCACCGGTTTCATGCTGAAAAATACTTTCGCGATACCGACCCGTGATCATTTCTAATCGTTCTATGCTTGCATGATCTAGCTCGTCTCTGTAAAAAGCGACCACGTAGGATTTGCAAGGGCTAAAGTACACATCTTTCATTGCACCTGAGCCAATGATCTCATCAACAAATTCTACAACAGAACCATCAAGTGCGTTTATTTTAATAACTGCCATAAATCACTCCTTAACGAGGCAAACAGAAATTGTACGATCGTCATGGTTACCCTTTGACCAAAAATCCATCCACTGGGTTAAACCTTGTAAGCCATCTTTACGGTTTTTGTTTGTAACATGAGGCTCTAACTCATTCCATAGTCGGTCCCAATGAGTTAGTGATTCGAGTTGTTTTTCTGTTTCAAACCATGCATCGGTGATCCCATCGGTGGCAAGAATAAGCGCACTCATAGATTCAACCTTTTCGATTCTAACGCGCCTGTAAACACTGCCATCGTCAAATATTTTGTTATCTAAAAATCGCGTTTGCCCAGCAAATTCACCACTGTCTGGTTCGCCCATTAATACTACTTTTTTATTTTTATCGTATATGGCAATACCACCATCCCCAATCCAAAAAGAGATAACGAGGTAGCCACCTGCCACTTTTTTATGCGCGGCAAGTATTAATGTTGTAGAGAAGTCTTTTATACTGTCGCCTTGGTTTGCATCAACACTATTGTTTATTGCTTTAGCGGCACTAAAAACGGCTTTTACGATAGTATGCTGGTAGGCTTCGAGTAATGATTTTTGGTTTTCTTCGTTACTATCATTAGAGAAGTCGTTATACGCTTTTTCAAGTGCGGTGCCGTAATGTCCATTTAAAGATTCTTTAAGTGAATCGGTTGCACTGTTAACCGCAACAAATGCGCCTTGGCGAGAATATTTGCACGAACCTGCACCATCAGCAACACAGCTAATAATCCATTCAGATGAGTCGTCGCAGTAAAGTTTAAAATCGTCATCGCGATGAATGCCTTTATGAGCATGCGAGCGCCCCCTTACACTGCTACCCATTAACAACATGCTGCTATTTTCACAATATGCGTGGTGTGTGTCTGGTTTATGAAAACGAGCAGTGTCGTCTGAGGGGATATTTTTCCACAGTGATTTTGGATCGGGCACAATAGTTACTTTTACTCTTACAACCACACCCTGAACCTGCCCATTAGCAAGCGGTGTTGAGCCGTATAAATCAAACTGATGATCGCCAACTTGAGTTGTTGTGCCAGACAACGTTAATTTATCTGCATCAAATTCTACGCCCTCAAACTCATCAATACTTTTGGTTTGGAAAAAGCTGATCTTTGCATCAGCTTCACTCGCAAGAGATATCGATTCAAAAAACAACGTATTAGCTTTAAGGTTAGGCAAGCGGACATTAATAACCAAAGGCGGTATTTGTTTATTTACACTTAAGTTGTTATTTTTTTTATGCAATTTAGCGCCCTCTGTTGTTAGACGCACCATACTTTTGTCATTTTTTACTAATGGCGTTAGCTCATTAAGCAATGCATTAATATGATGCTGTACAACGGTTTGATCTAAACGTTGGTTAGCTCGCTTTTGAACAAATGACTGTTTTGTATTTGTAAGTGAGGCTTGGAGTAAAATGTCTAATAATGCTTGTTCGAGCTTTACTTTAGTCATTAGCCCTGACCTCGCGTAATAGAAAAGTCACCGCTTCCTTGGCTAAACTTAATGCTTTTTTCGCACCACGGACACATAACAATATCTTCGTCGCCAATGCACAATAATTTACCACAACCGCACATTGCAAAAGCTGACTGATTACCGCATTGCGGACAAGGCGGGATACCATCAAGAGACGACGTATCGACTTGCTCTGCAACGTAATTATCAGAGGACCATTCAAAGTAACTTTCTTCTAATTTATAGGCGCCTTCGAGGTGATAATACTGATGGTTTTGAATAAAACGCTCCATCCCTTCAACAAGTTTTGGTTTAGCGTATTTAATTAAATAAGGACGACGATTGCTTGAACAACGACCCGTTAATGTTACACAACTTGAATCAGACGCACTCGCCTCATGGTTGTTAGGCTCGCTTGTATTACCCATTATTCTTAAGCCAGCGTTACTTACTTTTTCTAGAGATACGGGAGAATTTTTATTATCTAGCTCTATCATTTGGCTTTGTGCTTTAACAGATGCACTTACCCATTCAATAAATTTAAAGAACTGATTTTTATCGGTGTTTTCCAGCGCTAACACGGGGTTTGCAACTTGATTTAATATATCAATATCTGCATTTAAGCCCAACGTAATTGCAATAAGGCTGGCATTTTTAGCGTACTTATCTTGCCAACGCGTAATTGCCTGGCTTGGATCGTCTGTTGGTTTTCCATCAGTTATAAGAAAAACAATAGGTTCCCAATCACCACGTGTTTCATATGTGGTTTTTTTTACGTTGGTATCTATTTCATCCATTAATACATTTAATGCGCTACCTAAAGATGTACCGCCACCTACAGGAATTTTAGGCGGATAAAAAGAAATCAAATCAACTAGGGGAGCAATTGTTTTAGCTTTGCCGGCAAATGCTATAACGCTAATAAAAACAGTTTCTAATGAATGAGGATCTTGACGCAAAGAAGAAACGATATTTTCGATTCCTTTTTCCATCAATTCAATTGGCTCTCCAGTCATTGACTCTGATACATCTATTACAAAAAATATCGGTAATCTGCGCATGCTATTTCCTTATAATACGATTTGAAACTCCGGCGGTGGAGGTGGTAGCGAGTTCTCCAGTGGTCCATCTACACCTGAGCTCATTGAGCCGGCTGCTATAGAATCACTTACCCATTTAAAAAATTGTGAAAATGCCGAACTTTCCATGTTGTCTAACACAACAACATTACTTGTTAATTGCTTTAAAAACTCAGGTTTTGCTTTAGGACCCGCAGCACACGCAATTATTTCAGCAAAGTTACTTGCCTTAACTTTTGGTAGGCTTTCTTTAAACACCATTAAATCTGATGGTGAGCCATCGGTCATAATAAACAGCATGGGTCTAAAGTCGCCTTTAGTATCATCTGAGGATTTAATTACATTTTTTGCTACTTTATCAACAACAAATTCCAGAGCTTCTCCCATGTGAGTAGCACCCGACTTAGGTAATTCAATCTCTGAAAATTGCGCACTTTCGAGCGGTGTTAAAGGTAAAATTTCTTTCACTTCACGATCAAATGTAATTAACGATAAATACACAGATTCAAGCGCGTAAGGGTCTTGTCTTAACGCGGTTAGCATTGAACTAATACCTACGTTAACAGCATGAATAGGTTCGCCTTGCATAGAACCAGAGCTATCAATTAAGAGGTATACAGGTAAACGTCGACTCATTACTGACTCCTATTTTTTGGTTAAATCAACTAAGTTAATTTCAGGTGGTGGTGGCGGAAGATCCGATAGTTGAGACGCTTCTGATTCGCCATTTTCTACTTTTTGAGAGTTTGTTGAAATACTTGCAGATACCCACTCAAAAAAGGCTGAAATTGCTTTAGAGTCTGCATTTTCAAGATGCACAACATTTTCAGTTATTCTTGTAAGCTCATCTATTTTTGCATGATGACCAGCAGCGCAAGCAACTATAATACCCATTTTTGTTGCTTTTAAATCATCGATACCTTTTTGAAAATCGTCGGTTGCACCACCATCACTAAATACAAAAACGAGTGGTCGCCAATCGCCTTTTTCGTCAAGCGTTGTTGTTTTAACTTCTTCATTCACTTTATTAGCAAGTAAAGTAAGTGCAGCCCCAAGCGATGTGGTGCCTGAAGGCGTTAAATCGGGTGATTGAAACGACATTAAATCAGTAAGAGGCACTGACTGAACGGCTTTAGTGTTAAATTCAATTATTGATAAAAATGCAGTTTCTAGTGCGTAAGGGTCTTGGCGAAGTGATGAGAGTAAGGTTTCTAAACCATTTTTTACTGATTCAATTGGCTCTCCATACATTGAGCCAGATGTGTCTAATAATAGGTATACTGGTAAACGCCTCATAATGAGTTCCTTAATAGATAATTAACGAAAACTCATGCGTAGATAAAGCAGTTAAACATAAACTAATAACACAAAGTGATAGTTGTCATTATTAATTTGTTAGCATATTTGTTTACTACCTTCTCTACACATTAATTTTGTAACTGATTTATAAATCAAACTCAGATGGTGCAATACCTACTGCATTACACGCTTCTTTAATTGCACGTTTTTCGTCAGCGTCAAAATCACCGTCAGCACCGCCAATAACAATACCTAACTGAATACACGCTCGTGCTTGGTCTTGCTTACCTTTTAAAGCGCTTAACGCTTGAATTGCTTCTATTTTACCAAAGTCGTAATCGGCTTCTAACTTGTTGCAATAAAAATCAAACTTCTCTTTTAAATCCGAAGCAGAAAAAACTTTTAAAGACTCGTTAGATACAATAAAACCAGCTGTTTTTTTACGCTCGTCTGCATCTATGTCACCATCAGCGGCTGCAACTAATGCACACATAGCCATTGAAGCATCTGCAAATTTTTTGTTTTTAAATTGACCAATATTTTTTTGTAAACTATCGTTTGCATCGCTTATTTTTTCTTTAACGTTATTCCAAAAACTCATACTATTCTCCATTAATTGTATATAAACGGACTTAATTGTCCTTTTTTAACATAAAACTTTTTTTCAGCGAGCTCTAGCATGGGTATGTCTACAGGTAAATTACCGTATGCCTCTTCAACTGAGTACGTTAACTTTTCGCTCGCAATTAACGTATTAAATCGCGCTACTTTTTCTTCAATTTGGCACTCTGTACCAATTAACCCATTTAGTACATTATCATCTTCTTTCAATAATGTACCAATTACTCTTTCAACGGGCCATTGTAGTTTATTAACGATGCCTTCAATAAAGTATTGGGGCGAAGCGGTAATAATCCAAATTTCTACCCCTTGAGCGTGTAAATGCATCATTCTGTCTATAACTGGTTTAATAGGTGTTAATTTTTCGGCCGTGTTTACACCAGCCTCAAATACCAGCTCGTTGCTTTTATTATTTAAAGAAAGCATGTAAAAATGCTGCTTAATTGAGTTTTTTATTGTTTTTCTGGATACTTTTTGTTTAGTAAATATTGGTAAAAGATAAGTAAAAAGAGGTCTTCTACCTAAAAAATACTTGAACAAAAAACTCAAAGAGTTTTCTTTAACCAATGTTTCATCAAAATCAAATACTGCTATTTTTTTCATAACTAATCTACATCTTTTATAAGTGCACACGCACCAAATGGCATGTCAGGAAGTACACATACTTCAATACTTTTCTCATTGGCTATTCTAATCAAATGCGCGGTATTTGGGTTACTCGCATCATTTACAATCAAAAGGTCAGGTACTCTGCGTAACATTACTCGTGTTGCTTCTGCTATACCGGGTTTAATTCTGTTTATATCGGTCACACTAAATTTGTTCATTAATAAGCGAATATAATTTTGAGTTAGCTGATTACGCGCTTCTCTTTGTTGCTCATCTGGCACGGCTGCTAGTTTATAATATACAGCTTTAAAGCAATTAGAAATTTCAGAAATAAACCAATTTGAATAATCATATTGAGCTAAATGCTCATACGAAATACAGCCATGAAAATCATCTTTTTTAATCTGATCATTAATAACTGAGCGACTAATTAAACCACTTACTGTTGAGTTCATTAACGCACTGGGTATTGCATAGTCCTCAAAAGTAACGCTGTAGTCAGCGGTTCCACCTATGTCGGATACAACATATAACGTGTTGCTTATATTAACTTTACGGCTAGCATTATAATCTTCAATCGCTTTTTTAAGCTCTTTAGTAATAACCCCTTTGGCAGTCCAACCATCAATAAATACAATGCTTTGAGGAGGTATTTTTAAATCAAAAATAAGATAATCCAAAGCGTTAACATCAATACCTTTATCGCGAACAATGCTAATTGAGTAATGCGTTGAGTTATATTGTGAGTAGTTGTTTATACCTTTATTAACAAGCACGCCAATAGGTGTACCCGCTCTAACTAAAGAAACAATGCACACATCTTGCTTAACATTATTGGAAATAAGGCACGATAGATTAAGAATTTCTTCAGCTAATTTGTGTTTATATTTTGCTGTTAAATCATGAAATAATTTTTCATATTCAGGGGTTGGCTTACTTTCTTGGCTAACCATTTGAGAGTAATGCAATTGTCCTGTTTGAATTAAGCGTTCTTTATCTTCGATAGAATGAAATTCTGGTTTTATTTTTTTTAATAAGAACAAGCAATCATGTTCTGGATAACTACCCATTAATGGTGTTTTCATTGATATTGCTCCCTGTCTAAAATTTGCGAACCGTTGGGAGCAATTAAAAAATCAGACTCTTTCATAAAAGGTAAATCACTATTACTGTCGCCAATACTAAACACCGTATCATGCTCTCCTATCTTCAATTTATCTTTAATAAACTTAACCGCAATTTCTTTTCTTGCATAAGGTGGTAATATCGCAAAATTACGTCCATTGCTGTGCAATAACATGTCATTTGGAAGTATACTTTTTAAATACGAATCAACCTCTTTGGCTTTATTTTCGCTGTAATCACTTCTCGATACTTTAACACACACATAAGCTGTAATGCCTTGATCAACAATAAGCCTTACCCGCACTAAACTGTCTAATGCTGTAAAATGATTATGTAGATGATCAAACGTTTTTACTAACTCGCTTTGCAATAATGCTAAGTTAAACTCTGCGTTAATAAATGCGTGCCATTGCTCTAGCAATGCATGATTTTGATCTAATATAACGGCGCCATGCGATACCACCGCATACGGTGTATTTTTAATAGCAGGTAAGCTGCAATTTAAAAACGAATCTGTTCTTCTGCCTGTTACTGGTATAAATACGCCACCTGCGGCTTCAAAAATATTAAGCAATTTTTGTTGCTGTAACGAAGAATACCCTTGAGGCTCACCTTGGTTATTTGTTGTTGCCACAAAAGATAAGTCACTTTTTGTATTTTTTAGGCTTTTAAACAATGTGTCGTCTAAATCGGTAAACACAAACAGCCTTGAGGTGTGCTGTGCTAGCATTTCCATTCGTGGTATTTAACCCCATCAGTAAATAGTAGCCCTTCATAATTTTTTTCACTCACTACAAATATTGATTTGTTTTCAGGGAAAAAATTATATAAATAATGTTCAGTGTCGTTTTCTACTGTAGTAATTCTATGCTTATTAACGATTGTATCGCACAGTAATATTGGCGATCGATTAATAGATTGAAAAACCACTTCCACCCCTTTATTTTCAAGTCTTTCGGCTAATAAAAATGGAATATATTGATGTTCTCCATCGGCAATAACTACCGTACTTTGAGATGTATTAATGCTCTTTATTTTTTCTTTGTAAGGCATTAATAAACCACACCTGCCGGTATCATTTGCAGAGGCCGCATTAGAGAGCTTAGAATTTACTTTATCAGGAAGCTGAGGATTAAAATCAGGGTCTTTATCTAAACTAATATTAGCTTTGAGTAAGGAGACATAACGAATTGGAATATCCAAATTTAAGTCATGTAAATAGTTTTGTTCGCCCATTAAATCAACGATTGACGTAACTACTATTTCTTCTAAATCGGGTAAGTAAGGAAGTATTTTTAAAAGCAAAACCTTAATAGTGCGCCCAGTGGTAATTTCATCATCAACTATAACAAGTCGTTTAGATTTAATTATAGAGTTTAATAAATTTTCACTTGGTTGGTAAAACATGTGATTAACTGCATGGCTATGTTCTTCATCTACAGTAAACCATAGTTTTTCATCTAGTTTATGCCTTGTAGTGTGTTGAAAATAAACATCATCATTTTGGGTGTGAGCCAAACTGTCAGCAACACCTGCACCTAAACCGGTTGCCGCTTCAGCAAAACTTACAACATAGGTTTGAGACCCTTCGCCTATCTTTTCGGCTAATTGATTGTAAGTTTGTCTCATTACTTTAGGAGCTGTTGGGGTATAACGTCCTATTAATTTATTTACTAAAATAAAATGGCGTTTAGGATTTTCTCGACAAGCAAATGTCAAAATACGATCTAGTGTTGTTCTTTCTTCAGCCGTTTTTAACGAGAGTGTTCCGGCTTTAATGTCGTAGATATGTTTCATATTTTCCAGTTATATTTTCTGTATGCTTATAAAAATCCCAGTTGCTATTACGCTCCTGTTTAACTGAAAATTTTTTAATACATTTATAAGTCAATTGTGTGTGTTTAAATTAATGTGTGCCGCTTTTTACAAGCCACTTCAATTATATAAATATTACTAATGCTATATCTAGTGCACTAAATAAGTGGTCAATAATAGCAATTGTAAAAAGGCCCCGTAACAAGGCAATAGTTTAGATATTTGAAGTGCCAAAACGAGGAGTATATAAATAAATAATAAATTTATAAACCTAAAATTCATACACCACAATTATAAATGGGCTTAATATTTAAGCCCATAACGTTTAATAATATCAAGCTTATAGCGCTTGAGACTAATTAAATACCTATTGAATAACGAAGTACATACTCGCTGCCCAAACAGCAAACATAGCAAGTAAAAAATACGCTATGGTTTTTGTCACTTTTTTATAATTAAATAATAAGCTCGCAGCAACTGCAGCCGTTACCCCAACAATTGACCAACGTAATATTGTTAAGTTGGCATCTTGTACAAGTGGTAAAGAATCCACACCATTAATTATAAACCAAGCTAATAATGGGAGTGCAAATGCAATGGTCGTATCAAAAGTGTTAGATGCTAATGGATTAGCAACTGCATCTTCGTATTCGCCTTTTTGAGCATCTTTAATTGATAAAATTAAGTCTGGTACAGACGATGCAGCAGCACCAAAAACTAAACCAGCAAAAAATTGAGGTACACCTAATACTGTTGCGCTGCCTAAAACACCTTCAACAAGTATGTGAGAAGCACCCGAAATAACTGCAATAGCTAATGATATAACAACTACAGCACTTGTTGCTGTAAAGGTACGATTTGAGAAAAATAACGCATTAAAGTTAAAGGTAAAGATATTCGCGATAACACCTTTGTCTTCAATTTCTTCATACTCATATTCTTCTTCATCGTCGCCGCTTACATGGTTTTTAGCATCAAAATATAAATGAACCGCATATAAAAAATAAATTACATTTAATATTACAGCCATCCAAATTGTAAAACTATTAAAACCAAGGCAAACAATTAACGTAATTTCTGCGGTTAAAACCCAAAAAACATCACGTAACAGTACACGTTTGTTAAGTTCAATATGCTCTACCGATTTACCATTTCCATCTTTAGCCATAATGATAGACAAAGCAGGTATAACACAACCGTTAAAGATAGCAGAACCCGCTGTAACACCTAAAGCAACCATAACGAGAGATGGGTCGTTAAACCAAAATAAACAAGCGATTACAACACACATTTCCGGCATGCTAGAACCAATAGCATTTACTGTTGCACCTTTAACCCCTGGCGGGAAGTTACGACCTAAATACCCTGCAGCCTGCTCAAATGTGTCGCACGCAAACTTAAGTAAGTAACACGACAAAATAATATATATAAATGGTAATATTGTATCTAACACGTCTTTCTCCGACTAGGCAATATTAACGCCATAATTAACAGCCATAGCATGCAGACCACCTGCGTNAAATAATGGCTGTTTCGGTTGAATAATCTTCTGATAAATCATAACGAATTATTTCTTCGCCTGACTTTTCATCAACAACACGTATAAATGCATTCGATACTTGTCCAAAGTTTTGAGATCTGGCATTTGCATCATGAATGGTTACACCAATTACAATTTTATGAACGTTACTAGGCACGATTGATAAATCAATTTTAATTGACTCATCATCTCCATCTCCGTCCCCTGTTAAATTATCTCCAGTATGCTCTATTGATAAGCAAGGTGAAGTTAACGCACCATAAAAAATAAAGTGTTGATCAGATATAATTTTTCCAGCTTCATTTAACATAAACGCTGATGCGTCTAAATCAAAATCAGCGCCATCTGATGATCGTGAATCCCAACCGAGCCCGACTAAACACTTACTGATACCAGGTGCAATTTTTTCAAGAGATACATTTGCACCCTTTTGTAAGGATATTGCCATTAATTACTCCTTTAATATCTATAAATACTTTACAGGTAGCTGCTTTCTGCTGTTTTGATTGTTTGTTCAAGCTTTTTATCACTTGTTGTTTCACCAATCGCAGAAAATTTCCAGTTGCCATTATGCTTATATAATTTACCTAAAATCATAGAAACAGAACCCGCAAACTTAGGATCGTTCGCAATATCGTATACTGCATGAATCGAATCAACGCGACTAGGTGTGCCTTCGTATAAACGAATTGACGCAAAAGGAATTGTTTTAAAGTCATCGCCACTGAACGAGTTAAGTACAAATACAATTTGTTCTGCATTAGCTGGTAACTGGCTCAAGTTAACGTTAATTACTTCGTTATCTAGTCCATCATCGCCATCAGTATCACCGGTTAAATCGTCGCCAGAATGCTGAATACCTGTCGAGTTTAATTTTCCGAAATATACAATGTCTAATAGCTTTTTGTCAGCATCAAACACAGCACAACTTGCGTCTAAATCTACTGCAATCATTTTTTTACCAAAGAAGCCTTTTTTCTCAATAGCTCCCCAGTTAACGCCTACACAGATGTTTGTTAAGCTAGAACCATTAGACTTTTCAAGGCTGATTTTCTGACCTTTTTGTAATGAAATTGCCATTTTAAATCCTTTATATTAAAAAAAATCAGTTGAAACTATAATTAATTTCAACTGATTTATTGGTTAACTATTTATATTCGGTATTAAACAGAAACGCCGTATTGACGAGCTAAAGGTGCAAGACCACCTTCAAAACCCTGACCAATCGCTTTAAATTTCCATTCACCGTTATGGCGATATAACTCACCGAAGATCAATGCTGTTTCGATTGAGTAATCTTCAGATAGGTCATAACGTGCAACTTCTTCACTTGATGAAGCATTAACAATACGAATAAATGCGTTTGATACTTGACCAAAATTTTGTTTTCTTGATTCAGCATCATGAATAGTTACAGCAACTACTATTTTAGTAATGTCTGCTGGGATATCTTTAAGGCTAACTTTGATAGATTCATCATCGCCTTCGCCTTCACCCGTTAAGTTGTCGCCAGTATGTTCTACTGATTTACATTCAGAAACTAAATTATTAAAAAAGATAAAGCCGTTATCAGCTTTAACTTTGCCTTCAGCATTTAACATAAATACTGATGCATCTAAGTCAAAATCAGCGCCGTCTGTAGCACGAGAATCCCAACCTAAACCTAATAAACAATTTGTCATCCCTGGAGCAACTTTCTCTAGAGAAACATTACCACCTTTTTGTAAAGATACTGCCATTTTAAAAACTCCTTTATAATTTATGTAAACGAATAAAAATAAAACACTTACGATACAAGTTTAATGTATCGACTTAAAAAAATAATACCATAATGAACTATCTAAACAAGAGCAAGATAATAAGACTTCTTAGTCTCATATTTATTGTCTTTATACCTTAAAAATGCAATGAGAAAACTCATAATAATGAATTCAAAATTTAATATGTTTTTAGCTATTTCACTATAAGAGTGTAATACAGTAACATCTCTGAGCCTATAGGCATCAGCTCTTCTCATTTTAAGGTTCGTTATTTACTTCCTGCGCTCCATTTAAAGCCCCATCCATATGCTTTATCACAATCTGCATGACCTTTAAAAAAGCGATTAAGTCTTTCTACCGCAACAGTATTGTTTTTTACGGTTAGCTCTGCAATTGCACAAAAACCTGTATTACTTGAGGTTTCATTTAGCTGAGTTTCGATAGGCGGCATATCTGGTACATGCAACGTTACTACTGCATTTGCTTTGTCCCAATTTGGACTGCCGGAATAAATAAAAGTAAAAATAATAATACGTTTTACATTATTAATATTATTACCATCAATGTGTATCCATTCACCATTTGAGCTATCACCCGTTCTGTCATCAGCTAATAACTTAATATAAGGGCTATATTCAAAACGATTACCTAAAGCTTGCACTATGCTCTTGTCACCGTTTTTGAGCTCTATAAATGCACCAAGATCAAGATCTATTCCTGAGCTAAAAAAGCTACTTTTACCCTTTTCCCAGTTTAAATTAACTTTTATTAGACCTAACGAACCAGCCTTTTTAATGAGATCAACTTTTGGAGAGCTTTTAGTTAAACTAATTTTACTCAAATTTACTGTTGGTGTAGGCGTAGTTACAGGTGCTGGCTTAGGTGATGATGGTTTAACTACTGGTTCATCAGCTATATCTACACCATAATGTTCAGCTAATGGCTTTAGACCGCCATTGAAACCTTGACCAACAAACTTGACCTTCCAACTATTATTTCGTTTATAAATTTCTAATAAAATAAGTGCAGATTCAGAACGCCCATCGGTATCAAATTGGCATTCAAAATCAGGACCAGTAAAAGAAATATTTGATTGAGATGCAAAGGTGTCATTATCGACTGTGGCAGTTATAGAGAACTTTTCTATGTTAGAAGGTACATTTTCAAGATCAACTAAAATTGCTTTCGATTGTATATTAATGGTGCCGCAAGGGCTTTTAGGCGCTCCGTAAAAAACCATACCATCGTCATTATGTACTTTGCCATTTTCACCTAAACAAAAAACTGAAATATCAACCGAGTCATTAATTGTATGTTTTATTGTAAAGCTTGGTTGAGTAATGTTTGTATTACTACCTATAACGAGTATTCCCAAAACGAATCCCTTTTAAAATATGTAACTGCTAATCAATGTGTTCTAACTCCAGCCCTTCTTCATCAAGAAGCTCGCTGAGTTTTTTAATATTATCATCTAGTGATTCATACATGGTGTCAAACGGCTCACTTGCCCAGTCACCATTACCACTTCGCCACTCAAACCAGGCACACGCTTCAAACTCATAAATCTCATCTGTCTTCTCTGATTCTTCACCAGCTAAAAATGCAATGAGTTCATTTAACGAAAGGCTTTTATTTTCAACTAATTTTAAAACTTCAGGTCCTGATAATACAGTTTCATCAGGTAGTGAAATATCAACACAAGAATCTACAACAAGTTTGTAACCTTTATATTCAAGCAAAGTGGTTACTTGGCTGCAATCAAAATGTGAAACTAAAATACTTGCGTAGTTATCACTAATCTCACCATTATTGAAAGACAATTTTTTATTCATTTAGTTTCTCAGAAATTAAGTTTAAAAGTATACGGTGCGACTTAATAGGCTCTATAAAAGTATCATACCTGCATAAATAAGATAAAAAAAGGGTACTAAATTACTGTCAGATATTACGCTTGTTAGCTAATAACCTATTTTAAATTTTCATAAAGCCTAACTAACTTTTATATCTTGTGATGACTAATTACTCATCTTCATCAATATCTAATACAAAGAATTTTGCATAGAGGAACATTGCTAATTTTGATAACAACTACATTTTTATATAAAGTGTGTGGGATGTCTATTTCAGCATTATTTAATATATTAAAAACAAGGGTTCAAATTGTTAAAATTTAACATAAAAAGTTTTTTATTAAGTCTGATTTTTCTTGGTTCACTTATATATATTGCACTTTTTGTTAATGATCAATTTGTACGCCCGTTTCTTGGTGATGTATTGGTTGTTGGCTGGTTGTACCTTTTTGTTAAGTCGTTTATTAAAATTAAAAACTCTACGTTAGCTCACTCCGTGCTCTTGTTTGCTTGCATGATTGAAGTTGCACAGTTTTTTAATTTAGTAACCCTTCTTGGTCTTCAACACATTAAAGCGGCGCGTATAATAATAGGTTCTACATTTGATTGGTTGGATATTCTTGCATATGGAATAGGTTGGGCGTGTATTTTATTAATTGAATTTTATCGATTTAAAAGTAAACAGCTGTAATAAATGAGCTTTAACAATATAATTTAACTTAAATAGTTACTTTGAAAGACATTTAATGTGAGATTAAATTTGAGCTAGTTTCATATAACTCACTCGTTGAAGCGACCTACACAGATGAATGCGCTTCTTACAAAAAAGATAAGCCTACTTATGATATTGCGGGGTTTATTATAAAGCTTAATGGGTATATTTCTGAATGAACTCCATCCGAAATAGAAGATAATAAAGTTGATGGCGCTTGTAAAAGCTGGTTTAGATTTATCGGGCTTGAATATTTTGCTTTGACCACTTACCTTATGCGCGCTCATAGGTTGGATCTTAAGGAATAAAACTTGAAAACATGCTCTGAATTTGATCTGATAGTAATCGCCAAACCACTATCTATCCCAAAAGCAGAGCATGAATAAATATAATACTGAGTTAAACAAAATAACGAAAGTGCTTAACGATTTTAATATTAACGAAATAGGTAAAACAAGCCGTTTTTGTAGCCGTAAACGAATAATAAAACCTTTCGAATTAGTCATGTCGTTAATAACGGCTCTAGGCGATAAATCGGTAAACACCGTGACAGATTTACATCGTTATTTTGTGAAGTTGACGGAAACTGATGTTCAATATAAACCGTTTCACAATCAACTGAGTAAGCCTGAATTCAGCCAATTGATGAAATCACTGGTCGATGTGGCGTTAAATGAATGGCAGCAACAAATACTCGGCACAGAAGTCACACTGTCAGATTTCAAACGCATCATATTGCAAGACGGAAGTTCGTTCGCAGTGCACGATAGTTTAAAAGATACCTTTAAAGGTCGCTTTACTAAAATAAGTCCTGCGGCAATAGAGGTTCATGTGAGTTGGGATGTGCTTCAAGGTTATCCCGAAGAAATCTCAGTGAGTCCTGATAGCCAAGCTGAATATGATTTTTTACCTGATGCTAAATCGTTAGTCGACACCTTGTTTTTAGCGGATAGAGGTTATTTTAAGTTATCGTATCTTGAATCAATTGATACAGCAGGAGGCTTTTATGTTGTCAGGGCTAAAACCACGGTTAATCCAACCGTAGTAGCTGCTTTTAATCGTCACGGTAACGCGTTAAAACGGTTTTCACAGAAGAAGCAAAAGGACGTTAAAAAGCATATTCGTCGTAGTGTTATTGTCGATATGGATGTGGAAGGTAAAACTAATTATCGATTGATTGCGAGCTGGCCTAGAGGAAAAAGTGAGCCTACTTATTGGGCAACGAACTTAAATCGAGAAAAATTTAGCGCTGAAGCGGTAATAAAGCTCTACAGTCTCAGGTGGCAAATAGAGTTACTGTTTAAAGAATGGAAGTCTTATTGCAACCTGCAAAAATTTAACACCAGAAAAGCGAGCATGATGGAAGGCTTGGTGTGGGCAAGTTTATTGACGTTGTTAGTAAAGAGGCGAATAGGCATGAGTGTTCAACAACTTGCCGGTATTGAGCTATCAACATTTATGGTAGCAAAAAACACCCAAGGTTGGTTTTATCAATTAATGGAGTCGATAACACAAGGCGTGATATCGACACTGAATAAAGCATGGCAAAAAACTATCAGTTTTTTGTCAAAATATGCACGAAGAGCGAACCCAAAAAGAGATAAAGAAAAAGGACGATTAAAATGCGGCCTGAATCCAATTATCTCTTAATGTCTAACCTATG
>NZ_AUTQ01000127.1 GCF_000498095.1 Pseudoalteromonas sp. TB64 | reverse complement strand
GCTGTATGTTAAACCAAGCTGTGCAGCTAAAGCGCGCGATACAACCCATAAGGTGAGCCAATAGCGTGTTGGGGTGAGTAAGTAAAATGCAATTTTTACGCCTGCGGGAATAAATATGGCGCTGCTCTCGGGTACGGTTTCAAGGTTTTGGCTAACCCAAAATGCCGCGAGTGAGGCAATAAAATAAATTAGCCCCACCAATAACTGTTTAGCTACCTCTTTGTATGCGGTAGTAAAACTAACATTAGATAAAGAAGAAACGTTAGGTAAGTTCATCTAACTGTATTACTCCCGCATCAATTGCAATTTTTAGCAGTTCAAACGAGGTCGTCACATTAAGTTTGCTGTAAATATTTGCCTTATGAACATGAGCAGTTTTAGGCATTATGTCTAGCTTTTGTGCTATTTGTTTTGCATTTAAGCCTTTTGCTAATAGTGGTAAAGCTTCTAGTTCTCGGTTGGTTAAAATATTTAATACTGAGTGTTGTGTATTTAAAGCAAAGTTTACGTCTTCGCTTATATAGCGCTTACCTAATGCAACCGACTTAACCGCATCAATTAACTCTTCCGACGCAGAGCGCTTAGACACATAACCAAGTGCGCCTAGTCGCAGTGCATTACTAACATAAGGTTCGTAATCATGCATAGATGCAACAATGGTTTTAATGTCAGGAAAATTATCGTTAAGGTAGGTTAAAAATGTAAGACCGGTTTCTGATTCATTAAGCGATATATCAACAATAAATATATCGGGTTGCTCAAGCTCAACAGCAAGTTTAGCTTGGCTAACATTACACGCTTCTATTATTACTTCCCAGTCTGCTTGTAATTCAAGTAACTTTTTAAAACTGTCGCGTACTAATTGATGATCTTCAATTATTCCAATGTGCATATATTTCTCCCTTTAAATTTATTATACATTGAAACAGATAACCAATAGCCACAAAAAATTGCATAAAAGTTAACTACCTAGCAAAAAAATGTACACTGTAAATGCTAAAGGAGCAATCACGCTCAGTATTTAACTATTTTAAAAGGGGAAGGTATGAAAGCATTAAACGTCATTTATGGACTCGCATTACTCTTTGTAATTTCAAATGCTAACGCAGTAGAGGGACTAATTTCAGTAAAAAGCCCACTAAGCGCTAAAGCGACTATGGATAAGTTTGAGCTATTAGCTAAAAACAAAGGGCTAAATATATTTGCACGAATAGATCACGCAGTTGGTGCCAAAAAAGTAGATAAGGAGCTTAACCCAACAGAAGTACTTATATTTGGTAACCCTAAAGGCGGTACACCACTAATGGAATGCGCACAAACAATAGGTATAGATTTGCCATTAAAAGCACTGGTTTGGGAAGACGCACAATCGCAAGTGTGGTTAAGCTACAACGATCCTACTTATATTGTTAAGCGCCACAACGTACCAAATTGTTTAGTAGCCAAAAAATTAAGTAACGTATTAGCAGGGCTTGCAGCTAAAACAGTTGAACCATAAAATTAAAGAAAATTGTTGAAACAACCTTTAAAAGTACTTTTAACCTTAGTAAGCCTGTTTTTACAGGCTTTTTACGGGTTTGTATTATGCCTATACCGTGTTTGCTGGTGGCTACCTTAAATTGTAGCAGGGCACATTGCATCTGGGGTTACAGCGTCGTTAATACAAATTATTCCTGCTTTAATTGGGCTTTTTATAAATACGTATGTGCTAAATAGTAGGTTAAATAAAAATATAAGCAGCTCAGCCATTTTTATAAAAATTTCAAAATCTTATGTCTAGCTGTGGATTTTTTTTATTCCACTTGATACGTTTTTAGGTATTAAGCAATTAATTAAATTAAAAAATGTAAGCAAGTAAAAAGCACTTACATTAAGCGTTAAAATATAAAAGGAGCCACTATGTTTTACGATGATATACAGGGGTTATTGCGTGTACTTACAATAGGTGTACTAGGTTATATTGCACTGGTGTTTTGGTTACGTGTATCGGGTAAACGTACACTTTCAAAATGAACGTGTTCGACTTTATAGTCACCATTGCGCTGGGCTCTATATTAGCGTCTGTTATTATTTCAAAAAGTGTACCGCTGTTTGAGGGCATACTTGCCTTTGTAGTATTGATAGGGCTGCAATATGTTATTACGTGGCTTAGTGTGCGCTCGTCAAAATTTGCAGCACTTATAAAAGCAGAACCTACGCTTTTACTGAGTGATGGTGAATACTGCACGGCTGCACTTAAATCGCAGCGGGTAACAAAATCAGAAATTCGCGCCGCTATTCGTGGCGCGGGNCCGCCGTAGTGCTAGAAACCGATGGCAGTTTTAGCGTACTTAAGCAAAATAACAGCGGGTTAAAAACCGCGTTAAGCGATGTAAGCGGGCATTAAATTAATACGCCAATAGTTATATTAACTAAGGCAGGTATAACCTGCCTTATTTTGTATTAAAGCTTATTTTTATTTAGCGTGCTGCTCTAATAAACTAAAGGTAGGTAAGCGCCATTTAAAGCGTATTGATGCCATACGTATTAAGTACCCCGCAACCAAGCTCACAATAATGCTTATGTTGTCGTCAATATTGTAATGGTGTAGCGCTAAGTATAAACAGGCAACAAGTAACGATACGCTGGCATAAAGCTCGTTGTGCAGTACCAACGGGGCTTGGCGACAAATTAAATCACGTAATAAGCCACCAAATACGCCAGTTACAACCGCTGCCACTACACAAATACCGTAATGTAAGCCCATATTTAGCCCCACTTGGCAGCCAATAATACTAAAGGCAGCTAAACCTAGGGCATCTAAGCGCATAAATATACCTTTAAACTTAACCACCCATTTAGCAAGCCACGTAGTGACAATACCGGCAATACAGGTAATTAATAAATATTCTGGGTGTTGAACCCACGTAAGCGGGTAATTGCCTAGTAAAATATCTCGAACGCTACCACCGCCAATTGCCNGTCCATTTTCATTCGTCCTGCGCTAAGTGCGCCTGTCATGGCTTCTGCTGTAATACCAATAATATAAACAATCGTTAATAGCATGAGATAATCACTTGAAATTTGTACGTAAAAATAAGATGTGGATTGTATAGATAAAACGGGCAAATAACGAATGAGAAATCATACAAAAAAGGCTCAATTCAGATAGAAATAACTAATGACAAAACCGAGTGTAAACAAGCTGTTAAGCTAACAGGTTTGTGCAAAGTTATTGTCAAAAGTTAAAGGACATATAGCCGCAAATTACAAATAAACAAGTTGAATTTTTACTTAGCTTTACTTTAAGGCTTAATTATTTAAGTGCTTAGTTAATAGTTAAATTTAATAACTTTTTAATAATTTGGTTTAATAACTTAATTTAATAGATAAAGCGTAAAATTAACGTAATATGAATATTTAGTTGCATGGTTTTGATTTAGGAACGTATAATAACAATTGTTCATAGGTTGGATCTTAAGGAATAAAACTTGAAAACATGCTCTGAATTTGATCTGATAGTAATCGCCAAACCACTATCTATCCCAAAAGCAGAGCATGAATAAATATAATACTGAGTTAAACAAAATAACGAAAGTGCTTAACGATTTTAATATTAACGAAATAGGTAAAACAAGCCGTTTTTGTAGCCGTAAACGAATAATAAAACCTTTCGAATTAGTCATGTCGTTAATAACGGCTCTAGGCGATAAATCGGTAAACACCGTGACAGATTTACATCGTTATTTTGTGAAGTTGACGGAAACTGATGTTCAATATAAACCGTTTCACAATCAACTGAGTAAGCCTGAATTCAGCCAATTGATGAAATCACTGGTCGATGTGGCGTTAAATGAATGGCAGCAACAAATACTCGGCACAGAAGTCACACTGTCAGATTTCAAACGCATCATATTGCAAGACGGAAGTTCGTTCGCAGTGCACGATAGTTTAAAAGATACCTTTAAAGGTCGCTTTACTAAAATAAGTCCTGCGGCAATAGAGGTTCATGTGAGTTGGGATGTGCTTCAAGGTTATCCCGAAGAAATCTCAGTGAGTCCTGATAGCCAAGCTGAATATGATTTTTTACCTGATGCTAAATCGTTAGTCGACACCTTGTTTTTAGCGGATAGAGGTTATTTTAAGTTATCGTATCTTGAATCAATTGATACAGCAGGAGGCTTTTATGTTGTCAGGGCTAAAACCACGGTTAATCCAACCGTAGTAGCTGCTTTTAATCGTCACGGTAACGCGTTAAAACGGTTTTCACAGAAGAAGCAAAAGGACGTTAAAAAGCATATTCGTCGTAGTGTTATTGTCGATATGGATGTGGAAGGTAAAACTAATTATCGATTGATTGCGAGCTGGCCTAGAGGAAAAAGTGAGCCTACTTATTGGGCAACGAACTTAAATCGAGAAAAATTTAGCGCTGAAGCGGTAATAAAGCTCTACAGTCTCAGGTGGCAAATAGAGTTACTGTTTAAAGAATGGAAGTCTTATTGCAACCTGCAAAAATTTAACACCAGAAAAGCGAGCATGATGGAAGGCTTGGTGTGGGCAAGTTTATTGACGTTGTTAGTAAAGAGGCGAATAGGCATGAGTGTTCAACAACTTGCCGGTATTGAGCTATCAACATTTATGGTAGCAAAAAACACCCAAGGTTGGTTTTATCAATTAATGGAGTCGATAACACAAGGCGTGATATCGACACTGAATAAAGCATGGCAAAAAACTATCAGTTTTTTGTCAAAATATGCACGAAGAGCGAACCCAAAAAGAGATAAAGAAAAAGGACGATTAAAATGCGGCCTGAATCCAATTATCTCTTAATGTCTAACCTATG
>NZ_AUTQ01000126.1 GCF_000498095.1 Pseudoalteromonas sp. TB64 | reverse complement strand
GGAGCCGCTAAAGGTAATGCTGAATGGTTTCCTACCAAAGAGCGTGCTTTAGCGCAGGGTATTTTTAACTCTGGCGCGGCTATTGGCGGTATTATTGCAATTCCGTTAATTGCATATTTGACTATCTATTTTAGCTGGCAAATGGTGTTTGTTTTTGTTGGTGTATTAGGTTTTCTTTGGTTAGTGCCTTGGTTAATTTTAGTTAAAGCGCCGCCTAGCTCTCACCCTTGGCTTACAGCTGAAGAACGTGAATACATTTTAACAGGTCAAAGACGTGTTGATGATAACGGCGATGTAACTGGCGAAGATGAAGAAGAATATAACCCTTCTACCGCTGAGCTACTTTCTCGTAAACAAAGTTGGGGTGTAATTATCGCTTCTGCTGCGATTGACCCTATTTGGTGGTTATTTGTTTTTTGGATTCCAATTTACTTAAACGAAGTGTACGGCATGGACGTTAAGTCTATCGGTATATACGGTTGGGTTCCTTATGTTGGTGCAATGTTTGGCGCATGGTTTGGTGGCTTACTGGCACAAAACAGGCTTAAAGCCGGTTGGAATACAGATAAAACACGTAAGTTAACCATTACGCTGGGTTGTTTAATTATGCTACCTTCGCTACTTGCGATGGCTAATCCTGGTGGCCCAACTACAGCGGTGCTTATTATGGCTGTTATTTTATTCGGTTTCCAAACTGCAATTGGTAATGTGCAAACACTACCAAGTGATTTACTAGGTAAAAAGGCTGTGGGTACATTATCAGGTTTCTCTGGTATGGCTGCAAAGCTTGGTGCTGTAGGCCTTACATCACTGGTTCCTATTCTTACTGCTGATGGTAACTATACTCCAGCATTTGTTATTGGTGCTTCTTTAGCAATTATTGCAATGGCTGCTGTTTGGATACTTATTCCAAAAATTGAGCCTTTAAAAAAGCCTAATTAATCTGATAGTAATGGCTATGCAGGAGCATTAAATGCAAGTGCATAGCTATTAATAACATAGGATAAGTTTCCAATATGAAAAATATTTACTTTCTTGGCGAATGCATGGTTGAACTCAGAGCAATGAGTGAGTCTAAGCTGCACCAGTCATTTGCAGGTGATGTTTACAATTCAGCTGTATATTTAAAGCGTTGTTATCCAGATGTTGGTACCTCGTTAGTAACTGCTTTAGGACAAGATAGCCTAAGTAAGCAAATGCTAACTCGCTTTAAAAGTGAAGAGCTAAACACACAATTTGTGTTTGCGCACGATGATAAAGTGCCTGGTATGTATTACATTGAAACAGATGATACCGGCGAGCGTAGCTTTACTTATTGGCGAAGCGATTCGGCGGCTAAAAAAGTAGTCGACTTTTTAAATGCAGATATTGTTGAACAATTATCATCGGGTGATATGTTTTTCTTTTCAGGTATTTCACTTGCAGTAATAGAAGAAAGCGCAAGAGACAAGTTTTGGAAAACGATAGAGCAACTTAAGAATGCGGGTGTAAAAATAGTATTTGATCCAAATTATCGTGCGCGGTTGTGGAAAGATACTGACGAGACTAAAGCGCAATATCACTTGGCATTTAGCTTGGCGGACATTACATTGCCAGGTGTAGAAGATTTAACAACACTTTACGATATACATAGCGTAGAAGCAGTTATTGACTATTTAAAGCCATATAAAATACAAGAAATAATCGTTAAAAATGGTCCAGAATCAGTAATCACAAAAGAAGGTGAAACACTGCTTAGTCATACTATTATTCCGGTAACTCATGTTGTTGATACTACATCAGCAGGTGATGCGTTTAACGGTGTATATTTAGGTGCGCGATTGTCTGGCAGAACAACAACAGATGCAGTACAACTTGCAGCTAAAGCCGCTGGTACGGTTATTCAACAACCAGGCGCTATTATACCAAAAGATATATTTCAGCTTGCAATGACTGAAGCCGGTATATAACTACCTCATTTAATAATACTTGCATATTCTGAGGCTATACTTTGGTCTCAGAACTTTTAACAAAGGAAATCCAACGTAATGACACGCTTTTCTGAACTCATGTCAGGACAATCACTGCTGCCTATAATTCAAGCTGATACACCTGAGCAGGGCGTAAAAATAGCCCAAGCTATGGCAAATGCTGGGCTTGGTTTAGTTGAGGTAGTATTAAGAACCGAAGCTTCGCTTGAGGCATTAAAAGCAATAAAAGAACAAGTACCTGAGCTTAAAGTTGGAGCTGGTACCGTTATTAACGTGTCTATATTAAAGCAAGCGTTGGAAGCCGGTGCTGACTTTATTGTTACACCAGCGGTGTCGCCAAAATTACTAGGTGAACTTGTTAAGTGTGAGGTTCCTGTATTACCGGGTGTTTCTAATACAGGTGATATAATAATGGCATTAGAGTACGGGTTTGAAGAGCAAAAGCTCTTTCCTGCGTCGTTATGCGGAGGTGTTCCATTTGTATCCGCTGTATCTTCTGTATTTCGCTCTGTTAGTTTTTGTCCGACTGGCGGAGTAAGTGAAAAAAATAAATTAGACTATCTTTCTTTAAGTAATGTATTTGCCGTAGGCGGCACATGGATTGCTAAAAAAGAATGGGTAGAGCAAGAAAATTGGCAAGCAATCACAGCAGCTTGTATTGAAGCGTTAAAATAGCAAGGAACATAAAAATGAATTATTTAGCCCCAACTATCCAGCCCGGTGTAGTAATCGGCGACGAAGTAAGTGCGGTATATAAACATGCACGAACACATCAATATGCACTCCCTGCGGTAAATGTAGTTAGTACGTCATCAATAAATGCGACGTTAGAAGCCGCGCAAAAAATGAAATCGCCAGTAATCATTCAACTTTCGAATGGTGGAGCACAGTTTTTTTGTGGAAAAGGCTTATCTTTACCTGATCAACAAGCTGCTGTACTTGGCGCGGTAAGTGCTGCTAATTATGTTCATTCTGTAGCTGCTCACTATGGTGTAGCGGTAATGCTACATACAGATCATGCTGCTAAAAAATTATTACCTTGGATTGATGGTTTACTCGATGAAGGTGAAAAGCATTTTGAGAAAACAGGAAAACCACTGTTCAGCTCACACATGATAGACCTATCAGAAGAGTCATTAGAAGAGAATATCGAAACCTGCGAACGCTATTTAGCGCGTATGGCTAAAATAAATATGACCCTTGAAATTGAACTCGGTTGTACGGGTGGAGAAGAGGATGGGGTTGATAATTCTCATCTTGATAGTTCTGCGTTATATACCCAACCGGAAGATGTTGCTTTTGCTTACGAACGCTTAAGCCGTATTAGCCCTAATTTTATTATTGCAGCGTCATTTGGTAATGTTCATGGTGTGTATAAACCAGGAAACGTTGTTCTTACACCAACTATACTAAAAGATTCACAAGCTTACGTATCAGAGAAATTTGATTTACCAAAGAACTCAATTAACTTTGTGTTTCATGGTGGTAGCGGCTCTGAGTACGATAAAATAGTTGAGTCGTTAACGTATGGCGTAATAAAAATGAATATTGATACAGATACGCAGTGGGCATCTTGGAATGGTATTTTAGACTACTACAAAGACAAGCAAGCTTATTTACAAGGTCAAATTGGTAACCCTGATGGTGACGATAAACCGAATAAAAAATACTACGACCCACGCGTATGGCTTCGTCATTCAGAGCAAAACATGACAACAAGGTTAGAGCAGTGTTTTAGCGATCTAAACTGTGTAAATAGGTATAGCGCATGAAAAGATTAAATTCAGTTTTAAAAGAAGATGGAGTTCCGACTGATCTCATTATGCTTATTCGCACTATTTTAGCGACCAGTAAAGAAATTGCTTTTCGAGTAAGCCAAGGTGAGCTAGGTGGTGTTTTAGGCTCAACTTTGAATGAAAATATTCAAGGTGAAGTTCAGAAAAAATTAGATGTTATAGCTAATCAGCTGCTTAAAGACATATTATTAGACGACAGTAGTGTAAGAGCCGTTGCATCTGAGGAAGAGGACCATGCTGTTGGTGGTCATCCTGAAGGTAAGTATATTGTTGCCTTTGATCCCCTAGATGGCTCTTCTAATATAGATGTAAATGGTCAAATTGGTACTATATTTACAATCTACCCAGCGAGAGAAGACGTAGCATACGACAGCGATGAGCAATTTACTCAAGCTGGTGTAAATCAAGTATGTGCTGGCTACGTTTTATATGGTCCTTCTTCATTATTAGTAATGAGCACTGGCGGACCAACACGATGTTACACCCTTGATTTAACGCATGGTGGTTACTTGCTTACCAATGCTCAATTAAGCGTACCTACCCAAAGCCGTGAATTTGCTGTGAATATGGCTAACTACCGTTATTGGGATGAGCCTACACAAGTTTATTTTGATAAATTATTATATACCTGTGAAAGCTTTGGAAAAAGCTCAATACGCTGGAATGCAGCAATGGTTGGCGACGTACACAGAATTTTGTGTCGTGGTGGTTTGTTTTTATATCCACAAGATAAGCGTACCGGAAATGAAAATGGCAAAATAAGACTGCTTTACGAAGCAAACCCATTGTCACTTTTAATTGAGAATGCTGGCGGTAAAGCAACGTCTAGAACACAACGTATTTTAGATATTACACCAAGCAGCTTGCATCAACGTGTTCCGGTTGTTCTAGGCTCGACAGAACTTGTTGAGTTTTTTGATACGACTGTTTATCCTAAGTCTTAAAATAGCTTAGCGTACAAGCAACGCCTTAACCTGAGTTCTAAATATAATTACTAGTTTGCAGTAATTTTGATTTAAAACTCAGGTTATTTTAATTTAAAGCACTAAGTTTTATAAGCTAGCAATAGCGCATAATAAATCAACAAATATACATAAAGTAAATCACTTCAAATAAGTAAAAATTACACTCCCAAACTCTCAAATTAATATACGACAAAAGCACAAAGCCGCACGTGGTTAGTATTTCTATACGTCGTTATTGTCTATTTACGAAGAACAACCACGCTAAATAGCTCTGGTCTTGCCTAATAACCAAACACATTTCTGACATTTAACCTCTAAAGATAAACGTACTCTAGTAATTAGCTAACGCGTAGTCTCGCTTTGGTATTGTTTGTTAATATCTTATAAATTAATTGCTGCCTTTTTGGTGATTGTAGTGGTAAAAACAATTTCATTATGATTATATTAACAACCTGGTTAACAATTCGCGCTTACTTTTACTGTGGATTGGTAATGAAAATGTGGAATGTTTGGTAATACACACAATAAAGCTACCAAATGTTAAAACCATAAATTTGGAGAATAGAGTCACCATGAAATTAAAACATTTTGCACTATGTGCTGTTGCAGCAGCAATATTAGGCTGTAACACCGATTCAAATAATAATGACAACAACTTGGGCTCTATTGCTCTTAGTGGAACCGTAACTTCTGGAGAAACCTTAACTACAAGTGTAAGTGATCCAGATGGAATTTCAGGAAACATAACTTACTTTTGGTATGCCGACGGACAAGCTATTAGCGGTGCAACTGGTTCATCGTTTACCCTAACAGATGATCAAATAGGTTTACCAATTACCGCTCAAGCTTTGTATACAGATGATGGCGGTATAAACGAATCTCATATAACAGATCCAACAGCAAACGTTTCAGCAATTTCATTTGCAGCTAGTATTACAGTAACCGGAAATGCAGTAATAGGATCAATACTTACAGCAATGGTTGCCGATGGTAATGGCGTTGAAAATGCGACGATTGTGTATAAATGGTTTGCGGATGACGTAGAAATAGACGGACAAGTACTTTCTACCTTGGAGTTAACCGAGGAGCAAGTAGGTACTGTTATAACAGTTAATGCCTCATTTGAAGATGACCGTGGCTTTGAAGAGTCAGTAACATCGGCTGGAACGCAGCCTGTTACTCGTGTTAATTCTCAAGGGTCTGTATCTATTGAAGGCACTCCGACAGTTGGTAATACGCTAACTAGTGAAATAGTTGATGCAGATGGTACCTCAGGTGATATTGCTTATCAGTGGTTTGCCGATGATGAAGTAATAATTAATGCAACACAAAGTACTTACATTGTAGAAGAGTCACTTTTAGATAAAGTTATCAAAGTACAAGTAACTTACACCGATGATAACGGCTTTGCAGAAAGTAATATATCAGCATCAACAATACCAGTGACAAGCTTTGCGGTAGATCAACTTGGAACTGTTGAAATTATAGGAACATCTCCTTATTTAACGAGTAACACACTCACCGCTGAGGTTTCTGATAATAACGGCGTTGATGAAGCTAATATTGTTTATGCTTGGTCAGCTGATGGAGTTGAAGTTGCTGGTACAAATAGTAAAACATTCACTCCAGGTGCCTATGCAGGCGCAATTATTTCAGTTAACGCAACTTATACTGATAATGATAATTTTCCAGAAGTAACCGTTACAGATGCTTTAAGTACATTAGTCTATACCAAAGTAGTTAATAACTCTGCAGAACTTGTCGATACTGTAAATGCAGGTTTAGGCGACGGTGATGTAATTGGTTTAAATGAGAATGTTTATGCCGATATGGACTCTATTTTACTCACCAGTGCGGTAACTTTGCGTTCAGTAGAAGCGCAGAGCCCAGTTATTACAGGCGAAGTATGTATACATGTAGTCGACTCTGTAGATGGCGCGAGCTTAACAGGGCTTACATTTAAAGATATTGATACAAAAGCGGATTCTTTTTGTGAAACAGAAGAAGATACCGTTATTTACTCAGAAGGTAGTAACTTTACATTCTCTCATAACAGCATAGATGGTGAAGAAGCTGAATTAAATAACTCAACCTATCATTGGTTAATGCTCAAAGGGCAAGGCGCAATGATAGAGCGAAATACGTTTAGTGGACGAAACTTCTCTGAAAACGGCTCTGTTATTAAAATGGCTTCGTCAGGTTTAAACCATGTTATTCAATATAACTTGTTTAACGACAGTAGTGAGAATGCCAACTTTGATAATTCGAGTTTACATTTAATTAATGCTGGAAGTACCACGGGTACTGATGCAGCTGACAATTCTAATTTTAAAATACAATATAACTTGATAGAAAACTTTGTAACAGGTCGTCGTTTAATGCGAGTACAAACGTCTGGCGCTACGATTAAAGGTAATACAATTTTAAATGCTAACGGTGGTATATCACTTGAAGATGGCGGTTTTAATTCAATTACTGACAACGTAATTATTCGTACGACAGACATTGCTAGTTCAGACGACAGACCAAGTGGAGTGTTAGTTACACCACTTGGACACACCGTTAGCAATAACTACATTGCGGGTATACGTTCAGGAAACAAAGAAGCCGGTGGTATTGTATTTACAGCAAACCCATTCTCTCAAGCTGATGGCGGTGTACCAAACTCAGGTAACCAGGCTGTGCTTGACGGTGCAGGTGACTTTACGCTTACCGTTACTAACAACACAGTATTAAACTCGCAACAGCCAATCGTATTTAGTACTGAAATTGGTTCAAGAGCACCAGGAGATGACTGTGATGACTTGGCTGACGATACTATATTATATGGGCTAACTAAAAATGCGTTTGTTATTAACTTTGACGCTAACTTAATTGCAAATGGGTTAGGCGATCAAACTGACGCAGATACAATTGCTAGTAGTGCAGCTACTCAGGGTTTATTTTATCCTAATACATTAAGTAGTGACCATTCGTTTGAATATGATTGTGACTTAATAAATCACGAAGAGTCGTTATTATCGAATAATTTTGGTTTTAGTGACAGTTACGTATCTGGCGATACGAGTGGTTCATGGGTTGATATTAGAGAGAACAATGGCAATGGTAAATTTGATACCGACGGTGCCATTGATCAAGATCCAGCAGGTAATGGTAAAGAAGTACCTGAGTTTGTTGTAGGCGTAAGCAGCCTTATAGAAACAGACTCTAGCGGAGCACAATCAATAGCAGGAGCTAAAGGATTACATTATATTCAAGCTTCAGAAGTAGGCGTTGGATCTACATGGAATGCACAGGATTAATAAATAACTATAGTAACTTCTATTCATAGGTTGGATCTTAAGGAATAAAACTTGAAAACATGCTCTGAATTTGATCTGATAGTAATCGCCAAACCACTATCTATCCCAAAAGCAGAGCATGAATAAATATAATACTGAGTTAAACAAAATAACGAAAGTGCTTAACGATTTTAATATTAACGAAATAGGTAAAACAAGCCGTTTTTGTAGCCGTAAACGAATAATAAAACCTTTCGAATTAGTCATGTCGTTAATAACGGCTCTAGGCGATAAATCGGTAAACACCGTGACAGATTTACATCGTTATTTTGTGAAGTTGACGGAAACTGATGTTCAATATAAACCGTTTCACAATCAACTGAGTAAGCCTGAATTCAGCCAATTGATGAAATCACTGGTCGATGTGGCGTTAAATGAATGGCAGCAACAAATACTCGGCACAGAAGTCACACTGTCAGATTTCAAACGCATCATATTGCAAGACGGAAGTTCGTTCGCAGTGCACGATAGTTTAAAAGATACCTTTAAAGGTCGCTTTACTAAAATAAGTCCTGCGGCAATAGAGGTTCATGTGAGTTGGGATGTGCTTCAAGGTTATCCCGAAGAAATCTCAGTGAGTCCTGATAGCCAAGCTGAATATGATTTTTTACCTGATGCTAAATCGTTAGTCGACACCTTGTTTTTAGCGGATAGAGGTTATTTTAAGTTATCGTATCTTGAATCAATTGATACAGCAGGAGGCTTTTATGTTGTCAGGGCTAAAACCACGGTTAATCCAACCGTAGTAGCTGCTTTTAATCGTCACGGTAACGCGTTAAAACGGTTTTCACAGAAGAAGCAAAAGGACGTTAAAAAGCATATTCGTCGTAGTGTTATTGTCGATATGGATGTGGAAGGTAAAACTAATTATCGATTGATTGCGAGCTGGCCTAGAGGAAAAAGTGAGCCTACTTATTGGGCAACGAACTTAAATCGAGAAAAATTTAGCGCTGAAGCGGTAATAAAGCTCTACAGTCTCAGGTGGCAAATAGAGTTACTGTTTAAAGAATGGAAGTCTTATTGCAACCTGCAAAAATTTAACACCAGAAAAGCGAGCATGATGGAAGGCTTGGTGTGGGCAAGTTTATTGACGTTGTTAGTAAAGAGGCGAATAGGCATGAGTGTTCAACAACTTGCCGGTATTGAGCTATCAACATTTATGGTAGCAAAAAACACCCAAGGTTGGTTTTATCAATTAATGGAGTCGATAACACAAGGCGTGATATCGACACTGAATAAAGCATGGCAAAAAACTATCAGTTTTTTGTCAAAATATGCACGAAGAGCGAACCCAAAAAGAGATAAAGAAAAAGGACGATTAAAATGCGGCCTGAATCCAATTATCTCTTAATGTCTAACCTATG
>NZ_AUTQ01000125.1 GCF_000498095.1 Pseudoalteromonas sp. TB64 | reverse complement strand
CATAGGTTAGACATTAAGAGATAATTGGATTCAGGCCGCATTTTAATCGTCCTTTTTCTTTATCTCTTTTTGGGTTCGCTCTTCGTGCATATTTTGACAAAAAACTGATAGTTTTTTGCCATGCTTTATTCAGTGTCGATATCACGCCTTGTGTTATCGACTCCATTAATTGATAAAACCAACCTTGGGTGTTTTTTGCTACCATAAATGTTGATAGCTCAATACCGGCAAGTTGTTGAACACTCATGCCTATTCGCCTCTTTACTAACAACGTCAATAAACTTGCCCACACCAAGCCTTCCATCATGCTCGCTTTTCTGGTGTTAAATTTTTGCAGGTTGCAATAAGACTTCCATTCTTTAAACAGTAACTCTATTTGCCACCTGAGACTGTAGAGCTTTATTACCGCTTCAGCGCTAAATTTTTCTCGATTTAAGTTCGTTGCCCAATAAGTAGGCTCACTTTTTCCTCTAGGCCAGCTCGCAATCAATCGATAATTAGTTTTACCTTCCACATCCATATCGACAATAACACTACGACGAATATGCTTTTTAACGTCCTTTTGCTTCTTCTGTGAAAACCGTTTTAACGCGTTACCGTGACGATTAAAAGCAGCTACTACGGTTGGATTAACCGTGGTTTTAGCCCTGACAACATAAAAGCCTCCTGCTGTATCAATTGATTCAAGATACGATAACTTAAAATAACCTCTATCCGCTAAAAACAAGGTGTCGACTAACGATTTAGCATCAGGTAAAAAATCATATTCAGCTTGGCTATCAGGACTCACTGAGATTTCTTCGGGATAACCTTGAAGCACATCCCAACTCACATGAACCTCTATTGCCGCAGGACTTATTTTAGTAAAGCGACCTTTAAAGGTATCTTTTAAACTATCGTGCACTGCGAACGAACTTCCGTCTTGCAATATGATGCGTTTGAAATCTGACAGTGTGACTTCTGTGCCGAGTATTTGTTGCTGCCATTCATTTAACGCCACATCGACCAGTGATTTCATCAATTGGCTGAATTCAGGCTTACTCAGTTGATTGTGAAACGGTTTATATTGAACATCAGTTTCCGTCAACTTCACAAAATAACGATGTAAATCTGTCACGGTGTTTACCGATTTATCGCCTAGAGCCGTTATTAACGACATGACTAATTCGAAAGGTTTTATTATTCGTTTACGGCTACAAAAACGGCTTGTTTTACCTATTTCGTTAATATTAAAATCGTTAAGCACTTTCGTTATTTTGTTTAACTCAGTATTATATTTATTCATGCTCTGCTTTTGGGATAGATAGTGGTTTGGCGATTACTATCAGATCAAATTCAGAGCATGTTTTCAAGTTTTATTCCTTAAGATCCAACCTATGAATAACGATTAGGCTTATAGTAGTGCAAATAACTTTTGTAGTTGTGGCATATACTCGCTCACAAGTGCAAGGTTACTTTCGCTAACAACTGGTTCGCTTGATTCAACAGCGCTTGACGCTTTACCAAAAGAACCCATCAACGAGCTAGCACTTGTATCTTTAGCGCTTTTCATGCTGCTTAAACCACTCATTACTTTAGTTGCTGTTTCTTGATTTTCAGTAGATAAACCTGATTTTAAGTTTTCTATGTACGCCATAGATACTTCAGTACCAACAGTAACTAGCTGCTCTGGTGTAAAACCGTATTGGCTAGTAACACCTTCAAAGCTTTTGTATAAATCTTGATCTTTAATCATGCTAAGTGCGCTATTAGCTAAAGAGCTTTGTTCGCCAACAGTTTGATCTGCAGAGCCACCTAGCATACTTGCTAAATCTAAATCTTTTAATGATTCTTGGCTGCTTGCCCAACTTGATACCGCTGGTAATGCTTTCATGTAGCTTTGAAGTTGACCTTCGTTAATATCTTCTGCAAGGCTTGAGAAACTCATTGCTAATAAGCTAAGTGATACAAGTATTTTTTTCATTGAGCGTTTCCTAATATTAAAGTTGTGCCAATTAGAAACTAATTAACGGCACTTGCCAATACAAAAAAATGTATTAGTCAGTTTTACAGTACAAATTATGGGGCGTTGTTAAAATCTTAAGATTTAAGTTGATTCACCACAAGTCAATGTACAGATGATATAATGCATCTTTGACAACTAGAGCTGAACACAATGTTAACAATTTCAAATACTGTCACTATAGATGAGTGGGAGCTAGAGCTTACAGCAATTCGCTCGCAGGGTGCCGGTGGTCAAAATGTTAACAAAGTAGCGAGTGCTATTCATTTACGTTTTGACATTAACCGCTCTAAGCTTCCTGATTTTTATAAAGAACGTTTACTTGCGCTAAACGACACGCGAATTACTAAAGATGGTGTTTTAATAATTAAAGCGCAAAGTCATCGTACACAAGAGCTTAATCGCGACGATGCACTTAAACGCTTAAAAGACCTAATTTTAAGCGCCACAAAGGTAAACAAAGCCCGTAGAGCCACAAAACCAAGCCGTAATTCGCAGCGTAAACGCATGGATAAAAAAACAAAACACGGTCAAAACAAAGCGTTGCGCGGTAGTGTAAAGCTGTAGCTTACATATTGTTTAAACGTAAAAAAGGCTGCAGTTGCAGCCTTTTTATTGTTAAACGATATAACCTAATCGTAGGTATGATGCCGTGTTACGCTAAAGCGATTAAGTAAATGATGCATAACATACACAGCACATAAGCTTAGAATAATAGCCACCGATACCGAACTAAAACGGTACAAAGCACTATAAATTAAATCCTGCCCAGGGCCTAAAGAGTTACCAAATAAAATACCAAATGTAGTTAACACGCCAAAACCAATACCTGGAATTCCGCCGCCTAAAATATGAAATCGTGCAAATACAAACGATAATATCCATAAAATAACCACCGGAAAAAGTAAAAAATCAGTGTGGCTATACAAAAACAATTGCGATAAAAGTGCGGCATTACACCCAATAAGCGTTCCAATGGCACGTTGCCAACCAGCCATTCCGGCAGCTTTCCAACATAAAGAAAATAAAATAAGCACCGATGCTGCTTGTGCAGAAATAGAATCTTGTAAGTCTAAAACCTGAAAAACCACAAACGAAAGCGTAGCAACACTAGAGCAAAGCAGTACTTCATGACGAATACTTTCTTTTGCTTTTGCAGGCATTACCCGAGCTGGTCTTGCTGTTACCTCAGGAAACAGCCCATGCATTAGCGCAGCAATAATAACCGTTAAAATAATAGCCAAACCATTTGTTAAAATAAGAGGGTAAATACTGCTGCCCTGATCAACATAGCTCGAAAAGTGCAGCTGAATTGAAAGGCTAACCACCCCTAAAGCACCAAATAAAAAGGCACTGCCACTGCTCATTTTATGAAATAAAATACAAAAAACACCAAACACTAATAACGTCATTACGACTGGTAAATGCGAAAAAAGCCCCTGCATTACAAGCACTATAAATGCGCTAAACGCCGCTGATGCTATAAATTGATTAATTACACCTCGGCTTAAAGTAGGCACCATGCCAAGTAACAACATAGGGTAAACAGTAAAAAATATACCATTTGGCCAGTTCATTA
The DNA here is from genome assembly GCF_000498095.1 of Pseudoalteromonas sp. TB64. GTDB lineage: Bacteria > Pseudomonadota > Gammaproteobacteria > Enterobacterales > Alteromonadaceae > Pseudoalteromonas. Next base: position 2,351 of record NZ_AUTQ01000125.1, on the reverse strand, counting down.
ATTTACTAATAGCAAAGCCTACTGTGCACCCACCGGCAATGCGAAGTGCTTGGCGAAGGCCATTAGAGTCTAATTGCGGCCCTTGGCTAACAACTTGAGTCATATACTCTCCATTAATAAATGTAGTGTAACAAACTAATAAACCTAATTTGCGCAGCGCCTAACCATTGCCCAACTGTCGACTCTGGCAATAATTGCACCGTTGCGCGGGCACCACTTGGCATATTAGCAATTAAACTTGTATCGTTTATTAGCTTTAAATGAATACGCTGGCGTTGTGCATCACGTACCCAGCGGTTGCTGGTTTCGGTTGTACTAAGTAGTCCATTTGCACTTAACTGCCCATTACTTACACCGGCTTCAAAAGCTGTAATTTGCGCGTCGTAAACTTCACCAGGGCGGCTATCAAATACAACCTTAGCTAAGCTGCCAGGCTTCATATGCAGTAACGACTTTTCTCTAAAATCAGCTACTAAATCAGCTTTTTTTGCCACAATAGCGAGTAAAGGTTGGCCTGTTACAGCGTATGCGCCATCAAGTAATTGTAAGTTAGTAACAATGCCATCGCTTAATGCAAGTACCTGTGTGTACGATAAGTTAAGGTTAGCTTGGGCTAATTGGTTTGCTGCATGTCGCATTGCCAAGTTTTGCTCACCTGATTCACCACGCGCTAATATGGCTTCAGCTAATTGCGCCTCAAATGCAGCTACGTTTGCTTTACTTGCCTCATAATTAGCACGAATGCTTTCAAGCTCTTGCTCCGATATAGAGTTTTGCTTGTAGAGCTTTTCACCTCTGCTTTTTAATAGCTTTTGCTCATGTTGTTTTGCATTAGCCGCACTTATTTGTGCCTCAAGTGCTTTAACATTGGTATCAAGGCGTTTATTTTGTAATTTGGCATCGTCCAGCGCAAGTTGCGATTGTTCAAATGCTAACTTATAAGGTCCTTGGTCAATATTAAACAACACATCGCCAGCCTTTACAGGTTGGTTATTACTTACCAACACTCTGGTTACTCGACCGCTAATTTGTGGAGCAATTTGTACAACAGGATGGTACACGCGCGCCTGTGGCGTTACAGGTAAAAAAATATCAGCCATTAAATAGTAAATAAATACTAAAACAAATCCCACAAGGGAAAGTCTTACATAGCGCGCAAACTTTTGATCAGGTGTCATTTTTAGCCTTAATTTGAGATTTAATACAATTTTGTGCGTTCTTTTCCATTTTAACTAAACCATAAGCCATCGCGTCTAATTGCTCGTCAGTAAAACCACTGTATAACTGAGCTTTAATATGGGTAATTGTCTCGGTTAATGAATGTAAAACGGCGAAGCCTTGTTTAGTAAAATAGAGTTTTTTACTACGCTTATCATGCTCGTCTATACGACGAGTAATGAGCGACTGTTCTTCTAACTGTTTGAGTGTACGAGTTAACGAAGGCATTTCTATACCTAAGCTATGGGCCAACTCTAATTGAGTTAGTCCCTCGCCATTCATATTTATATGCACTAACACCATCCAACGTGATTGTGTTAATCCTAAAGGCTCTACAGCAATAGTAATCGCCTCACGACATACACGATGTACTCGCCCCATAGTGCCAATAATGGTTAAGTCGAGTGTTTCGTGAAAGGGAATATTTTTGACCATAGCTCTCTCATTTAGTTAGCAAGCTAACTATAATATCACTACTTAATAAGCAGCGTAAATATATAAGTTAAAAATGAATTAAAGGTAGGCAGTAAAAAGTACAATAAAGCGAAGGGAATCAAGACAAAAGCCGAACTCAACAAAACCGTAGGTGCGATTTTACATCGCGCTCATGTAACCTTAACCACTAAGCACCGAGGCGCAGATTTAACACAATTAATCACTTCTCAGTGGTGATAACAATCTATTTAAAGCGAGGTATAAAACCTCACCTACATCAATGCAAAAACCGCACTCAACAAAACCATAGGTACGATTTTACATCGCGCTCATGTAACCTCAATCACTAAACACCAAGGAGCAGATTTAACACAATTAATCACTTCTCAGTGGTGATAACAATCTATTTAAAGCGAGGTATAAAACCTCACCTACATCAAAACAAACACCGCTCTTAACAAAACCGTAGGTGCGATTTTACATCGCGCTCATCTAACCTCAATCACTAAACACCGAGGCGCAGATTGAACACAATAAATCACTTCTCAGTGATGATAACAATCTAGTAAAAGCGAGGTATAAAACCTCACCTACATTAAAACAAACACCGCATTCAACAAAACCGTAGGTGCGATTTTACATCGCGCTCATCTAACCTTAACCACTAAACACCGAGGCGCAGATTGAACACAATTAAT
>NZ_AUTQ01000124.1 GCF_000498095.1 Pseudoalteromonas sp. TB64 | reverse complement strand
TAAGTGGCGTCCCCAAGGGGATTCGAACCCCTGTTACCGCCGTGAAAGGGCGGTGTCCTAGGCCTCTAGACGATGGGGACACATAAATGTGTCACTAGGACAACTGAATTTTTAGACTCGTTTCAGGCGAGCTTTCTTAATAACACTCACTTCCCTATTAAAAATAAGTAAGTGGCGTCCCCAAGGGGATTCGAACCCCTGTTACCGCCGTGAAAGGGCGGTGTCCTAGGCCTCTAGACGATGGGGACACATAAATGTATCACTAGGACAGTTGATTAGTTTAACTCACATCCTGAGTTTTAAGGTAATTGCGTTTAGTACAAATAAAGACTCGAGCTTTAGTTGTAACGCTATTTTCTCGGTAAAACCGCCTTTAACTAACTAAAGCTAAGTGGCGTCCCCAAGGGGATTCGAACCCCTGTTACCGCCGTGAAAGGGCGGTGTCCTAGGCCTCTAGACGATGGGGACACAGAAAACTGCTACCCTAGGACAAACACTAATTTTTGGTGGAGCCATGCGGGATCGAACCGCAGACCTCTTCACTGCCAGCGAAGCGCTCTCCCAGCTGAGCTATGGCCCCAACTTAGTCAACACTCGCCGTGACAAACACGTCGTGTATTGCTTAGTGCGGGGCGCATTCTATGCATCACCCAAAATAAAGTCAACAGTTTTTTACTTAGCTTTATTTAAATGGTTTAATTTTCAACAAACTGGCTATCAAGCGTGCTAATAAATGCAATTTAACCAAAATAACACCTCAATTGCTTAGATTACAGCACCACATATTAAGATAGTTAACTAAAAACGCCCTACTCTGCTGTATTAACATAGCAATAATACCAAGAAGGCAATGGTATACATTTATATGCAAATTAAACATGTGCCATCATAATAGTTTAAAATTCTATTAATCGACAAAATCTCTTAAAAAAGCTTTTATTAGTAACCAGCGTTCAAATACCTTACAAACACTTCTATTTACGAGCTGTTAATGTTTTAGAGCTGGCTTTTCAAACTGCGGTGATTTACCTCATTAACTAAAATCAGTTTAAATCATAGTAGATTAAGTCACTTTTACTTTTGAGTAGTAAAAGTCCAAATTTGCCTATTTTGATCTGAAAATAAAAATACACAAATAGAACACGGCTTAATTATTAAATAACGTCAATTTCAATAAGCATTAAAATAGTTCCAATAAAATAGTTACAGGAACGTAAAATAAACTTAAGTTTTAATCGTAATAAAGCTAGGAGTACTTTTAGATGCTTATTTGAACTACCACTTTAAATTTGATGATAAAATAGACTTCAACCTTATGCTATTGTTTATAAAATCCTCAGTCAGTACATTTTTATCATTCAAGTGTTGACACATTTACAACTCTATCTATAATAGCGCCCCACAACAACGCAGCAATGTGATGTTGTTTAGATGTGGGTGATTAGCTCAGTTGGGAGAGCATCGCCCTTACAAGGCGAGGGTCACTGGTTCAAGTCCAGTATCACCCACCACTTTTTAATTAAAGTGTTCACATCTAAGAATACTGTATACGGGTCGTTAGATCAGTTACAAAAAGAGAGCATCACCGCTACCTACAGTAACGGCGAAGTTCACTGGTTAAAGTCCAGTACTATTTATTTTAATAGTAGCGTTTTAGTTTATATGTGGGTGATTAGCTCAGTTGGGAGAGCATCGCCCTTACAAGGCGAGGGTCACTGGTTCAAGTCCAGTATCACCCACCACATATAAAACCTATTACTATATTAATAGTCATGTTTTAAAATTGTAATATGGGTCGTTAGCTCAGTTGGGAGAGCATCGCCCTTACAAGGCGAGGGTCACTGGTTCAAGTCCAGTACGACCCACCATTTTTATAAGTGGTGCATATTACAAATATCTAAATGAGTGATTAGCTCAGTTAGAAAAAAGAGAGCATCACCGCTACTTACAAGTAACGGCGAGGGTCACTGGTTAAAGTCCAGTACTATTTATTTTAATAGTAGCGTTTAATTTATATGTGGGTGATTAGCTCAGTTGGGAGAGCATCGCCCTTACAAGGCGAGGGTCACTGGTTCAAGTCCAGTATCACCCACCACATATAAAACCTATTATTATATTAATAGTTGCGTTTTAAAATTTAATATGGGTCGTTAGCTCAGTTGGGAGAGCATCGCCCTTACAAGGCGAGGGTCACTGGTTCAAGTCCAGTACGACCCACCACTATTTATAGTGGTGTATATTAAAATGTAATTTGGGTGATTAGCTCAGTTGGGAGAGCATCGCCCTTACAAGGCGAGGGTCACTGGTTCAAGTCCAGTATCACCCACCAAATTACAGATTAAATGTTTAGTACATCTCAAACATTTAATAATACCTATTATATGTGGGTGATTAGCTCAGTTGGGAGAGCATCGCCCTTACAAGGCGAGGGTCACTGGTTCAAGTCCAGTATCACCCACCACATATAAAACCTATTA
>NZ_AUTQ01000123.1 GCF_000498095.1 Pseudoalteromonas sp. TB64 | reverse complement strand
CACTTTGCCTTGTTGTCGAGGGTCATCGATTGTTTCGAAATATTTAAATAACTGAATATTAGGCATGGGTATACTCCTTAAAAAAGAAGTATAAGATCATATTTTTAAGTCAAGGTAAAGTTCGTGATCTTGCCCTGCTGTTTTTATAAGAAGCCTATATCGAACATTTACAAGTAAAAAAGTAAACGTTAAGGTGTAGGTTGTTAATTTTATTAGAAAATATAGTATATTTTTAATTTATTCATTCGATAAAAAATTACTATATAAGTTTTTATTAGGAAGTTATGCATGCTAAAAGAAATATATGAAAATTTTTGGTACAAAGAAGAGGATGAAAAACTATCGGGCGCTAGTGTTCAAAGCCTACAGTCTTTTGAAGAGAAAACGGGCATAAAGTTACCGGTCGAATTCAAACACCTTTATTCGTTATCTGATGGTGGATTTGTAAACCTTGAATTAAATTGTGATAGTGAAATAGCTCAAACATCCGTTCCAGCCTTTTCAGCTTTAAGTGAGTTAAATCTTAGTCATTATGATTCAAATACAGGGTTTGACTATGAAGCCGCAGGTATACCAGAGAGCTTAATTATTCTTGGCTCGCACGGATATGATTTTTATGCACTAGATTATCGAGGAGGAAAGAGTGACCCCAAAGTAGTTTATGGCGATGGGGAAGATAGAGTTGATGTTATTGCTAACAGCTTTTTAGAATTTATTTTATGTTTGGAAGAAGAATAGTGATTTTAATATAGTGAGCTTCAACGTTAATGCGCTCTATTCCAAATTTTAAATAAAGTACTCATCTGCAAGTTTAGGTATCTTTTTCTGTAACAGAGTTAAATGATTAAAATTAATTTCTCCTATTACATAAACTAACTTTTACAAATGTGCAGGCATATATGCATTACAGTTTCGAAAAGTACTCTGAAAACCAAGGAGTGTATTTAAATAATCCAATATCGGCTGAGCTTAATAACCATATTACGCCATTATTTAAAGTATGCTTTGGGGATCGTTTTACAATTGAATATATGTACTTTTTAACGTTGACTGATGGTATTCAAATAAATAACGTCATTATTTTTAGTGCAGAGGAATTGATAAGTGAGCTTAGTACATCTCAGACTTCACTTGAACTGGGAAGTAATGGCAATATGGATACTTATAAATTTTGTGCGATTCGCAATCAGTATCTAGTGGTTAACTTTTTTGCACATGATGACGTATTTGAATCATTTGATACGTTGCCACAATTATTTGATTGCATAACATCTATTTCATTATAAAAAATCATTTCAGTTGGGCGGACAAATAACTTCATGCTATTTACATGTATGTGTTTTAACAAAAAAGCCGTTAGGGGTTTATCCCTAACGGCTTTTTTACTCATAATAAAAAGTGATTATTTCACTTCTTTACCAGCTGCTTGTTGATCAGCATGGTAGCTTGAGCGTACAAACGGGCCTGACGCCGCGTGAGTAAAACCAATTTCGTCTGCATACGCTTTTAAGCCGTCAAACTCTACTGGTGGCACGTAACGTTTAACAGGTAAGTGATGCTTAGATGGCTGTAGATATTGACCTACAGTAAGCATGTCAACGTTGTGAGCACGTAAATCTCGAAGTACTTCTTCAATTTCGCTAATTTCTTCGCCTAAGCCAACCATTAAGCCTGATTTAGTTTTAACTTCAGGGTGAGCTTCTTTAAAACGACGAAGTAGTTCTAATGACCATTTGTAGTCAGCACCTGGGCGAGCTAGTTTGTATAAACGTGGCGCAGTTTCAAGATTGTGGTTAAACACATCTGGTGGCGTTTCGATTAAAATCTCTAGTGCTCGATCCATACGACCACGAAAATCAGGCACTAAAATCTCAATAGTAATAGTTGGGTTATGTTTGCGGATTTCGCGGATACAATCGGCAAAATGCTGCGCACCACCATCGCGTAAATCATCACGGTCAACCGAAGTGATTACTACGTAGCTTAACTTCATATCTTTAATTGTAAGTGCTAGTTTTTCAGGTTCTGTAGCGTCGGGTGTTAAAGGGCGACCATGGGCAACATCACAAAATGGGCAACGACGAGTACATATAGCACCTAAAATCATAAAGGTAGCGGTACCGTGGTTAAAACACTCAGATAGGTTAGGGCACGAAGCCTCTTCGCATACCGAGTGCAAGCCATGCTTACGCAGTGCTTGTTTAATACCATCAATGCGTTCTGTTGATTTAGGTAAGCGAATTTTTAACCATTCTGGCTTACGCAACATTTCAGTTTTTTCTGTAGGTAAAACTTTTACTGGGATCAACGCCATTTTTTCTGCGTCGCGTAGTTTTACACCTGGTTCCATTTTGACTGGTTTATTCATTCGTTTTCAAACCCTTCAGTATGCTTAACCTGTGTTGCATTAAGCTTATTGATCATGTGTTTTACCAATCCTTCACCTGCGCTTTCTAGGTTTTTAGGACCATCTAATTCTTTAGTTTGCACCATATTCATGCCCGCATAACCACATGGGTTAATGCGTAAAAATGGACTTAAGTCCATGTTAACATTTAATGCTAAACCATGAAACGAGCAACCACGACGAACTCTTAATCCAAGTGATGCTATTTTGCTATCGTTAACGTAAACACCTGGCGCATCAGCTTTTGCATAGGCTTTAATACCGTACTCTGCGAGTGACTCAATAATGCACTCTTCAAGCCATGTAACAAGCTCTCGGACACCAATTTTTAAACGACGTAAGTTAAATAATACATACATCATTTGCTGACCAGGACCGTGATAGGTTACTTGTCCGCCACGGTCTACTTTAATTACCTCAATGTCGCCAGGGGCAAGTAAATGTTCGTCTTTACCTGCTTGGCCTTGAGTGAATACACTCTCATGCTCTACAAGCCAAATTTCATCTGGTGTATTTTCATCACGGGTGTCGGTAAAGTCCTGCATTTTTTGCCAAATTGGCATATAACGCTGACGACCCAGTTGGCGTACGATTAAGGTGTTTTCGTTCACAACAAATCTCAACTATGGCTTAAAGCATGTGTCGTACGTCATCAATATTACTGATCACGTTGTAAATTTCTTCAATATGTTTGCCACTAGTTACCGTTGCAACAAGGCTTACTGATTCGTAGTTACCTTTGCTGCTTGGTTTTACTTTAGGTGCGTAGTCGCCAGGTGCAATTGGCTGTAACTTAGCTAAAATTTGATCAGTTAAGTTTACGTTAGCTAAACCCATTATTCTAAATGTAAATGGGCAAGGGTACTCTAAGTACTCATCAAATTTTGTATCTTTAACAGGTTGAACCACGACGGTGACTCCTCAAAAAAATAAAATGAAGGCTCTATGCAAAACGCTAAGCGTTAAACTGACAGGCTAATGGCAATCTTGAGTTTATACAGTTTTGGATGCACCAAAAATAACAACTCAATATGATTGGTTTATATGGGGCGCATTCTAGCATTTTTCAAGCAAAAAAAAACGCCTCACAATGGAGGCGTTTAAATTATATGCCCAAGTTAATAGGGCAGCTATAAATTACTGCATAATTTGTAAACGTAAGTAGTCATAAATCTTACTAAAGAAGCTACCTTCTTCCACTTCTTCAAGTGTTACTAGTGGGTACTGAGCAATGTCTTCGCCTTCTAGTTGTAAGAATAACGTACCTACTTTAGTACCTTTGGCAAGTGGTGCTTCAAGTGTGTTATCTAGCTCAAAGTTAGCTTTAAGGTTTTTATGCTGACCACGTGGAATAGTAATAGGTGTATCTTCTAAAATACCTAAAGATACGTTTTCTTTATTACCCATCCAAATACGTTGTTCTGCAAAGCTGTCGCCCGCTTTGTAAGGAGTAATTGTTTCATAAAAACGAAAACCATAGTTAAGTAGTTTTTTGCTTTCTACTTTACGAGCTCGTTCGCTTGAAGTACCCATTACAACAGCAATTAAACGCATATCGTTTTTAGTTGCAGATGTTACTAAGCTATAACCCGCGTCTGATGTATGACCTGTTTTAATACCGTCAACATCTAAGCTTTCGTCCCACAGCAGTGAGTTACGGTTGTATTGCTTAATACCATTGTAAGTAAATGACTTTTGCTTATAAAGTGCATACTCATTTGGTACGTCACGTATAAGTGCAGCACCTAACGTTGCCATATCTCGTGGCGTTGTATAATGCTCATTGGTATCAAGACCATGACTATTGATGAAGTGACTGTTGCTCATACCTAATTTAGCTGCGTGAGCATTCATTAAATCAGCAAACGCGCTTTCACTACCTGCGATATGCTCAGCCATTGCAACACAGGCATCGTTACCCGATTGAATGATAATGCCGTGATTAAGTTCATCAACACTAATTTGCTTACCTACTTCAATAAACATTTTAGATGATTCTGGGAAGTTTTTAGCCCATGCTTTTTCACTCACAGTAACCATATCGGTTGGTGCTATGTTACCGGCTTTAATTTCGTTACCAATTACATAACTGGTCATCATTTTAGTTAAGCTTGCAGGTGCCAATTGTGTATCGGCTTCACCTTCGGCGATTACTTTACCAGTAGTAAAGTCGACTAAAAAATAACCTTTAGCATTAACTTGAGGTGGTGCCGGAATAATCTGGGCGGTGGCTGAAAATACAGCGGCAGAACAAGCTAAGCCGCATACACCTTTGAGGATTTTTTGTTTAATAGATTTCATCATACTCATTAATGGTTAAAGTTAAAGATTCGCGTTACGCCATTTTAAAGGTCTTACTGAGTGTAAAGCAAGAACGCGTTTTGAAATTGATTTTGTTTTAATTTATTTAATACTTCTTGTGCATGTGAGGCATCTTTTATCGGACCTAAATGCAACCTGTAAATAGCGTCTTTTTGAACGATATTTGTTGGTAATTTATATTGCTCTCGCAAGGTACTCGCTAGTGCTTCTATATTCATTAAAGTGCTACCCGCAGCTACCTGAATGTAGGTCTGATGTGCAACCGAATCAGGAAGCGTAACGGCTTCAAGCTTAACCTTTGCTGTACCATGGTTGTAGTAACCGAGCTTATAGGCAGCTGCATATGAAAGGTCAATTAGTCTATCGTCATGAAAAGGACCTCGGTCATTTACACGCACAATAACTGATTTACCATTGGCTGTGTTTGTTACTTTAACAAAACTAGGTAATGGCAGCGTTTTATGCGCCGCAGTCATGGCAAACATATCATATGTTTCACCATTTGACGTGTGATAGCCATGAAACTTACGTCCGTACCACGATGCAATACCTTCTTCACTGTAACTCGTTTCGTCAAGCATAGGACTATAGCGTTTACCAAGAACCTCGTAAGGTCTACCTGCACTGGCGCTTTTGGTTACTTCGGTTACGGTTGCATCTTGCATTTCAATTGCAGTAGGCACACGTAAAGGAGCTGAGTCGTGGCGCATACTATAACGGCTACTTGAGCCGCTATTAGAACTACTACAAGCGCTTAATAATGTAATTAATAGTGTAGTGAGTAAAAGTTGTATATAAAGTCGCATTATTTTAAAAGCATCCTTTTATCAGTCGCAATCGACATAATAATACCAAAACCAGCCATTAACGTGACCATTGACGTTCCACCATAACTTATTAGAGGCAACGGTACACCTACTACAGGCAACAACCCAGATACCATGCCTATATTTACAAAAACATAAACAAAAAAGGTCAGTGTAAGTGCGCCTGCAAGTAATTTACCAAAAGCATCTTGTGCGTTTACAGCAATGAACAAGCCACGACCTATAATAAATAAGTACAGGCTAAGTAATATGCATACTCCAAATAAACCAAACTCTTCACTTAAAACTGAGAATATAAAATCGGTATGACGTTCTGGTAAAAACTCTAATTGTGATTGCGTGCCAAGCAACCAACCTTTACCTTCAATGCCACCAGAGCCAATAGCTATCTTTGATTGAATAATGTGATAACCCGAACCAAGGGGATCACTCTCAGGGTCTAAAAAGGTAAGTACACGTTGTTTTTGATAGTCGTGCATTCCGTAATGCCAAAATGGCCATGCGGCAAGTGCAACAATAGAGCTTAAAAAGCCTATCAAGCGCCAGCTTAAGCCGGATAAAAACAATACAAATATACCCGAGCTTGCAATAAGTATGGCTGTGCCTAAATCGGGTTGTTCTTTAATTAATAAGGTAGGGAGCATTACTATCATAAAACCAATAATTAAATGGATAGGGCGAGGCGGTAAGTGATTCCGACCTATATACCATGCAACCATCATTGGCACTGCAAGCTTCATTAATTCAGCAGGTTGAAACCGTGTAATACCTAAATCTAACCAACGCTGTGCGCCTTTGGAGCTTACACCAAATAAAAGTACGCCAACTAACATAAGTAACCCAACACAATAAAGAGGGATAACTAAACGCTTTAAAGTAGCGGGTGAAAACTGCGCTAAAATAACCATGCCTAAAATAGCACCGCCCATACGGGTAATATGACGAATCATCATAGAAGAATCTTGACCACTGGCGCTATAAACGACTGTAATACTGCCTGCCATCATTATTAGTAACGCAATGAGCAGTGGTAAATCAAGATGCATACGCATCCAAATAGAGCGTTCATCGTGCAAAGTGGTCATGGTGTATCATTCCTTGCAAGATTAACGGGATTTGCAGCAAAATAGTAATCCATAAGTTGGCGAGCAATTTGAATGCCGCCATGGTTGTTTTCTAATACAACAGAAACCACTATTTTTGGATCGGTATACGGTGCAAAGCCAACATAAATAGTGTTATCGCGTTGACGTTCTTTAAGTGACTCTGCATCGTAGCGTTCGCCTTGTGCAATACTTACTATTTGTGCAGTACCCGTTTTACCCGCAGAGTCATATGTCGTGCCTTTAAATGCTTTATGTGCGGTACCGGAGACTTTTTTAACTGTGTTATGCATTGCATCTAAAGAGACTTGCCAATGACGGGGATCTTTTAAAATAACAGGCGGCTTTTCTTCATTATTAATTTGTTGAATATCGTTATCTTTTTTTACAACCTGCACTAAATGAGGAGGGTGGTTAAGACCGCGATTCACTAATATATTTGTTGCGTTTGCAATTTGAATTGGAGTTGCAGTCCAGTAACCTTGTCCAATACCTACAGAAATAGTATCACCACGCCACCACGACTCTTTAAAGCGACCTTCTTTCCATTCTTTTGAAGGCAATATTGCAGTAGTTTCTTCGTGAATATCAATACCTGATAAGTCACCATAACCAAAGCGCGCCATAAAATCGCTTATTTTGGTAATACCTAAGCGATAAGCAGCGTCATAAAAGTAGGTATCACACGACTCTTCAATTGCCTTATAAACATCAACATGACCATGTCCCCAACGTTTCCAGTCGCGCCATTTATGTTCAACGTTCGGAATCTGAAAAAAGCCCGGATCCCAAAGAGAAGTTGTTTCACTTACTATGTTTTCTTCAAGTGCTAGTACCGCCATNGAGGCAGGAGCGTAACGCCCTTGCGTAGTTCTGTTTATAAGTGGGCGATCTTGATTAAGTAATGCTTTGTAATTTTTGCTACTTATACCGTGTACAAATAAATTAGGGTCGTAACTAGGGTTTGAATAAAGCGCCAGTACGCCACCATCTTTTGCATCCATAACCACAACAGCGCCACGCATATCTTTAAGTGCATGCTGTGCTATTTGCTGTAAACCAACATCGAGTGTCAGTACTAAATCGCTACCAGGCTGAGGAGGGGTCATACTTAATGTACGAATAATACGTCCACGGTTATTTACTTCTACGCGTTGAGAGCCTACTTTTCCGTGCAGTATTTCTTCATAGTATTTTTCAATACCGAGTTTACCAATATCATGTGTTGCACGGTAATTAGTTGCTCGGTCTTCTTGTTCTAGTTGGTTTAGCTCTTTTCTATTAAGTTTTGCTACGTAACCCAACGCATGGGTGAGGGTATCGCCAAACGAATAATAACGAGCAAGACGTGCCTCAATACTAAAACCAGGGAATTTATGTTGATTAACCGAAAATCGAGCCACATCGGTTTCATCTAAGCGTGATTTAAGAACCTGTGATTTAAAACGACGTGTGTGCTTTATATCTTTTAAAAAGTCTTCTTTTTCTTGCTCAGTAATAGTGATTAGCTTGCTTACTTGTTCAAGCGATTCGGCTAAATCGTCCACTTCTTCGGGTATTACTTCAAGATTATAAACAGGTTTGTTTTCGGCAAGTAATACACCATTACGATCGTAAATTAGACCACGGTTAGGTGCAATTGGTATAACTTTAATGCGGTTATCGTTAGAGCGAGTTTGGTAGTCTTCGTGATCTTCTACTTGAATAGTATAAAGATTAGAAAGTAGTACAGCGACTAACGCTAATACAAAAACAAAACCCACAAATGCACGCCTAGCAAATAAGTTTGCCTCTGCGGAGTGGTCACGAATAGTGGGTCTATGTTTTAGCATGGCAAGGGGTTACTCGCGATGATAAGGATGGTTGTTATTTAAGCTCCAGCCCCGGTAAAGGCTTTCTGCAACAATTATACGCACCATAGGGTGCGGTAATGTTAAATTAGATAACGACCATTTTTGCTCAGAAGCGTCAATACATTCTGGAGCAAGTCCTTCAGGTCCGCCAATAAGTAAACTTACATCGCGCCCATCGAGTTGCCATTTTTCCATATTTTTAGCAAGTTGGTGTGTATCGAGTGCTTTCCCTGTTACTTCTAACGTAACAATACGATTGCCTTTTGGAATAGCCGCTAAAGTTTTTTCACCTTCAATGTGTAAAATACGCTTTATATCTGCATTTTTACCACGTTTTCCGGCTGGAATTTCGATTAACTCAAGCGCCATATCTTTAGGGAAACGGCGCTGATACTCTGCAAAACCCGTCTCTACCCATGCTGGCATTTTTGTACCAACAGCAATCATTTGTATTTTCACGTATTACTTCCAAGCATTGTCTAAAATGAGTGAGCGTTTAGCCCCACAGTTTTTCTAGATCGTAATAGATACGTGCTTCGCTTTGCATCACGTGTACAACCACATCACCTAAATCAACCAGTGCCCATTCGCCGTCGCTTTCACCTTCATAACCTAGAGGCTCTGAATCGGCATGGCGAGCTTCTTTTGCTAAATGATCAGCAATTGACTGTACGTGACGTTTAGATGTACCAGAACAGATAACCATATAGTCAGTGATGTCTGATGTCTTCGTTACGTCAATATGAATGATGTCACGCGCTTTCATATCGTCAATTTTATCCATTGCAAAGGCGAGTAGTTGTTTTGAATCCAAGGTTTTGTCTCAATTTAAAAATTTAATGGCGCGCATTTTAACACGCTAAGGGTTTTTAAGCATCAATTTGATAGAGCTGATGTACTTCTATGTAATGACTCACTGCATCGGGTAATAGTTCATTCTTTTTATTACTTTTTTTTAGCTGCTTGCGAATGGTACTAGAGGCCGCATCACGCGTTTCACCGGATAAAAAATAAAGTTTTCCAGCAAGAGTTTGCTCAAGTGCTGTTATTTCATCTGTTTTTGATTGTTGCATGTAATTTTCAAGGTCACCCGTTACATTACAATATTGTGCTGGGCGCTGATAAACAACTATATGACAAAGCTGCGTTATTGCTTGCCACTCAAACCATCTATCGAGGTTGTTAAATGAGTCCATACCAATTAAAAATAAAATAGGAGTAGTGGGGTTTTCTTTACGAAGTTCTTGCAAACTTAGTAACGAATAAGATGGACCTGTTCGGTTAAGCTCTCTTAAATCGAGTTCAAAATGCGAATAAGGTGCAATAGCTGCGTTTAGCATACCGATACGATGCTGCGTACTAATGCCAGGTGCTGCTTTATGAGCGGGGAGTGCACAAGGCATAAAATAAAGCGTGTTTAAATTAAATGTTTTAACACATTGCAGCGCCATGTTTATATGACCAGAATGCACTGGGTCAAAAGTGCCACCAAAAATTGCGATCATTTAACACCCATTAGCTTTTATTAATTAACCGTGTGGCACGGCATAGGGATATCGAGCGGTTGACAAAACTTAATACAAATATGAGCGAGCGCTTGATAAGGGGCAATTAAGTTACCTTGTTTATAACTGGCATCAAACAAAGCTACTTCACTATTTATTTGCTCAAGTGTATTTATACTTAAACGGTTAATTGCGTTTTGCACGGGACCTTGCTGATTTTTCCAAATTGCTTTTTGCTTAAACAAATTAGCAATTGGCTCACCATTTAATAAACCAAGTTGCACACTAATAAGTGTATTGAGCTCTTTGGTTATAGCCCATAAAATACTTACCACTTCGGTATTATCGCTAGCTAGTTTATTTAATACTTTTATAGCTTGTTTAGCATGACCATTTAACAGTGCATCACTTAAATCAAAAATATCAAACTTTGCTTGATTTAATAACCCTTGCATAACTAATTGCTGAGTAATTAACGCATCACCATGTAATAACGAGAGCTTTTCGAGTTCCTGAAAACACGCTAGTAAATTACCTTCAGTCGCATTTATTAAGCTTAGTTTTGCATCGTTTTGCATATTAAGTGATAAACGTTGGCATTGCTCGTCTAGCCATCGTTTTACATGGGAGCCTGTAAGTGGGTAGCAAGGGACAAATACGCCGAGTTTATCAAGGGCTTTAAACCAAGCGCCACGCTGTACTTCTTGGCTGGCTTTAGCACCTTTAATAATGAGGATAGTATCTGGGTTTACCAGCTCAACAACTTTTTTAAAGGTGTTGCTGCCAATAACGCCCGGTTTTTGTTGGTTTAAATCAAGCTCAATAATAGTACGTGCGCTAAATAGCGACATACTTTGGTATTGAGCTATAATTTCTTGCCAATCAAAGCCTTGCATTAAGGTAAACTTAATTACCTCATCAAATCCTTGTTGCTTAGCAACGTCACGAATTTGTTGTACGCATTGGGCTTCTTGAAATGGCTCTTCGCCGAACACTAAATAAAAGGGTTTTAACCCTTTATTTAACTCGCTTGATAATTGATTAGCGTAGCAGCGCATTATAGTTGCGACAGCTCTCTAACAATACGGCGACTCGCTTGTTGGCGAATTTCAGTAATAAGTAACTCAAGTTCTTTTGCTTTAGCAAGTGCATGATCTGGATCATCTTGATAGTTACGGTAAAGCTCAAAGCGTTTTTCTATTGCGTCTTCACCTGGGCGTTTAACTATATAAGACACACCATAGGCAAGTTCGTATTCAGCAACCTGACCATTTTGAAACAACGACAACGTTTGACGTTCAACTGTTTCTCTACGTAAGTACAATTGCGCCATATTGTGAGCAGGTGCTTTTAGTTCTACATTACTCGCTTTTAGCTCGCTTTTAAGATCTTCAAACAAGGCTGACTTTTCATCATCACCCACAAGGGTAAGTTGCTTAAGGTTATCAGGCAGGCTAGAGGCTTTTTTTAAATGAAACCCACAGCTCGATAACAAAAAGCAGACTAGCACTAAGGCTAGTCCGTTTTTAATGGCGTTAAATGCGCCCATATTAGTTAGCTACCACATTAAGTAATTTACCAGGTACGTAAATAACCTTACGAATGGTTGCACCGTCAGTAAATTTAGTTACGTTAGATTCTGCAAACGCAAGGGCTTCTACTTGCTCTTGAGTTGCATCTGCTGCCACAGTTAGCTTAGCGCGAAGCTTGCCGTTTACTTGTACGATGATAAGTTTTTCATCTTCAACAAGTGCCGACTCGTCAACTTTTGGCCATGCAGCATCTAAAATTTCACCTTTTTTACCAAGCTCTTTCCAAAGCTCATGCGATAAATGCGGAGTAATAGGTGCAAGCATAATAACTAATGCTTCAAGTGCTTCGTTAGCAATCGCTACATCTTGCTTGTCGCTTAATGGTGCTTTTAATAACTTATTAGAAAGCTCCATAATAGCTGCAATAGCGGTGTTAAAGGTTTGACGACGTTCAACATCATCAGTCACTTTAGCAATTGCTTTGTGTAAGTCGCGACGTAGTACTTTTTGTGGATTAGTTAGCGCTGATTTATCAAGTGCTTGGTAACCTACTGTTTTAACGTCTACCGCGTATTTCCAAACACGTTTTAAGAAACGATGCGCGCCTTCAACGCCTGAGTCTGACCATTCAAGCGTTTGCTCTGGTGGTGCTGTAAACATCATGAATAAACGCACTGTATCTGCACCGTACTGGGCAATTACATGTTGTGGGTCTATACCGTTGTTTTTAGACTTAGACATTTTACTCATACCTGATGAGAATACCGGCTCGCCGTCTTCCTTATGCCATGCTTTAGTAACGCGGCCTTTTTCGTCGGTTTCGGTGTTTACATCAGTTGGCGAAATCCAAATGTCGCCGCCTTTTTCATCTTTACGATAAAATGTTTCAGCAAGTACCATACCTTGACAAAGTAAGCGGTCAAATGGCTCGTCTGAATTAACTAAACCAAAGTCACGTAATAATTTATGGAAAAAGCGCGAGTACAATAAATGCAAAATTGCATGCTCAATACCACCAATGTATTGGTTTACTGGTAACCAGTAGTTAGCAGCAGCAGGGTCTAGCATGCCTTCATCGTAGCGTGGGCTACAGTAACGAGCGTAATACCAAGACGATTCCATAAATGTGTCAAACGTATCAGTTTCGTGAAACGCAGGTGCGCCATTAACTGTTGTTTTAGCCCATTCTGGGTCTGCTTTAAGTGGTGATGTTACACCGTTCATTACCACATCTTCTGGTAAGCGAACTGGTAGCATATCTTCAGTAGCCGCAAGTTCTTTACCATCTTCATCGCTAAGCATTGGAATAGGAGAACCCCAATAACGTTGGCGACTAACACCCCAGTCACGTAAGCGGAAGTTTACTTTACGCTCACCAACACCGAGTGCTTCTAATTTATCGGCAATCGCTTTAAAACCAGCTTCAAAATCAAGTCCGTTAAATTCACCAGAATTTACAAGCACACCTTTGTCAGTGAATGCTTCTTTATCTAGGTTTACTTCAAGGTCTGAACCTTCAGCAGGTGCAATTACTTGTTTTATGTCAAGACCGTAAGCCGTTGCAAATTCAAAATCGCGTTGGTCATGTGCAGGTACTGCCATCACAGCGCCTGAGCCGTAATGCATTAATACAAAGTTAGCTACCCAAATTGGTACTTGCTCGCCCGTTAACGGGTGAGTTGCGTAAAAGCCTGTTGCAATGCCTTTTTTCTCCATTGTTGCCATATCTGCTTCGGCTACTTTGGTGTTTTTACATTCTTCAACAAACATCGCAATAGCGTCGCTATTTTTAGCGGCTTCTTGTGCAATAGGGTGACCACCGGCAACAGCAACATACGTAACACCCATAAAGGTATCTGGGCGTGTTGTGTATACGCTAAATGTTTCGTTGTTATCGGTACGTTTAAATTCAATGTCGCACCCTTCAGAGCGGCCAATCCAGTTGCGCTGCATTGTTTTAACTTGCTCTGGCCAATCTTCAAGCTTGTCTAAATCGTCAAGTAGCTCTTGTGCGTAGTCGGTAATTTTAATAAACCACTGTGGAATTTCTTTTTGCTCAACCACAGCGCCTGAACGCCAACCACGACCGTCAATAACTTGTTCGTTAGCAAGTACAGTTTGATCCACTGGATCCCAGTTAACAGTCGACATTTTTTTATACACTAAGCCTTTTTCGTAAAGTTTAGTGAAAAACCACTGTTCCCACTTATAGTATTCTGGGTGACACGTCGCAATTTCGCGATCCCAGTCATAACCAAAACCTAATTGCTTAAGTTGGTTGCGCATGTAATCAATATTTTCGTAAGTCCACTTTGCAGGGGCTGTCTTGTTTTTAATAGCAGCGTTTTCTGCAGGTAAACCAAACGCGTCCCAACCCATAGGTTGCATTACGTTTTTGCCTTGCAGGCGCTGGAAACGAGAAACAACATCACCAATAGTGTAGTTACGCACATGACCCATATGCAGTCGACCACTCGGATAAGGGAACATAGAAAGGCAGTAATACTTTTCTTTGCTCTCATCTTCAGTGACTTTAAATACCTGGTTTTCTTCCCAGTAGCTTTGTACTTTTGACTCTATATCTTGCGGGTTATATTGCTCTTGCATCTATGGTTCCAGACTTCTTGCAAACTAATAAAAAATTGCCATTAGGATACCCCAAATAAAACACTATTCACAGCGTCAAAAACATGCTTTTATTAAATTGTAACTTTCAGTGCAGGTTAACCTGCTTTTTTATAGTGTGGTTAGCTAAATACATAAGTTACAGACTGATTTAACAGCAATTTTGAAGGAGTAAAAAATGACTGATTACAAAACATGGCTTAGTGACTTTACTGATTGGCTAAAAGATGTAAAAAATAATGGCGTGAAAGACGTTGTTACCGGATTTGTTGAATCTGAGCGGGCAATTAAAGATTTAAGTCAAGAAAGGTATGAGCTCTACAAAAGTTACTTAAAGCATGATATTGAGCATATTGTAGAGCACGAATCTTATTACAATTCACTTGCATGGCAAGAGCTTAAAGAGTCTCTTTGGTTTGAGCTTTCGAACATAGAAGACAAAACACAGCTTGAGTGGCAATCGTTAAGTCAAGATATTAAGCAAAATGGTGTGTATCACGTGGGCGAATGGATAGCCATGGGCACATTAGTATGTAAGAATTGCAGACATAGCCACGACATTTATCACGCTACGCAAATAACACCTTGCATAGAGTGTGATGGAACGCAGTTTAGCCGTAAGGCTTTGCAACCCTAAATATTAGTATTAAGTGGCTATAAGCCACTTAATACGTTTAAAAGCTAGCGAATATGCTGGTAAACAAAGAAGTTAGAATGACGAAAAAATTGCTGCCATTATCCGTATCTGCACTCGCACCGAGTATTTCTACTAATCATGTAAACACGTGTATGAGTAACCCGTATCCAGAGCAACTTACTTTTATAGGGCAACAACGTGCCCAAAGTGCGCTCGACTTTTCATTAGGTATGGAACTTCCTGGTTATAACGTTTATGTAATGGGGGAGGCTGCACATGGTCGTTTTACGCTTGTAAAAGATAAGCTCAAGCAACACGCAAAAGACAGACCCACGCCTAATGAATGGTTGTATGTAAATAATTACGACGATCATCGCGAGCCTATTGCACTATTTATGCAACCAGGTCAGAGCAAGCAATTATCTGACGACATAGATTCATTTTTAGATGAAGTGCTAGACACATTTCCGGCTGCTTTTGATAATCCAGCATACCAGCGCAAGAAAAAGTCGATAGACCGCGAGTTTAACGATGCCTACGACAGCGCAATTACCGCTGTTGAAATAGCTGCACTTGAACAAAGCGTTGCACTAGTAGAAGAAAAAAGCTCAGTAGGCTTTGCACCACTTGTTGATGGAAAACAGCTAAGCGACAGCGAATTTGGCGAGCTTGAAGAAACATTACGCGAAGAATTTTTTGAAAAAATAGAAAAACTAGAAGATGCATTAATAGAAGCGCTAATAGAATTGCCTCGTTGGAAACGCGAATCTAAAGAAAAACTTCGTAATCTTAAAAAATCGACCGCAGAGCAAGCCACTAAGCCACTTTTAAAAGACTTAGAACATAAATATGCCACGCATATTGGTGTACTGCGCTATTTAAAAGATATACGCGTTGAAATTATTGATGCCGTGCTTGAATGGCTAGATGATGAAGATGAAAGCGAAGACAACAAAGAAGATTTTGACCGTAAAGGCATGCTTACCGACTTTTTTGCTCCTAATATATTAGTTGAATTTAAAGAAGACGATGCAGCGCCAGTGGTGTATGAGCCAAATCCAACCTTTGGTAATATATTTGGTAAAATTGAATATGCTACATCGCAAGGTACGTTAATTACGAGTTATCGCTCAGTTCAGCCTGGTGCATTGCATCGTGCTAATGGCGGTTACTTAATTATGGATGCCGAAAAAATAATGGCTAACCCACAAGTGTGGGATGGTTTAAAACTTGCGTTAAAAACACATCAAATAAAAAATGATTTACCGTATCAAGACAGCACAGTAGGAACAAGTTTTACACTTCGACCACAACTGATCCCACTTGATGTGAAAATTGTTTTATTAGGCTCACGCGAGTTGTATTACACCATAGGTGAATACGACGAGGAATTTGCAGAGCTGTTTAGAGTACTTGCCGATTTTGACTACTACTTACCAAGTAGCGATAAATTGCAGTACCAGTTTATTACTAAAGTTACTGAGTATTGCGAGCAAACTTTAAAATGCACAGCAACGCAAGCCNTCGCTTTGCCGATGTGCTAGAACTTGTTGCTGAGGCAAGTTACTACGCTAAACAAGATAATTTAACCGTTATAGATGCACACCATATTGATGAAGCTATTGAAGGTAAGCAATATCGTACCGGGCAAATTAGCGAAAACATGCTTAGTGACATAAAAGAAGGTCACACACTTATTGCAACCAGCGGTCAAGCTATTGGTAAAGTGAATGGCTTAACGGTATTACATATTGGCGACACCTCATTTGGAACACCAGCGCGTATTACAGCGACTGTTTATGCGGGCGCCGATGGCGTTATAGACGTTGAACGCGAAGTTGAATTAGGCAAAGCAATTCACTCTAAAGGGGTTATGTTACTTACTGGTTATTTAGGTAACAAATACGCTCAGCAGTTTAGTTTAACGCTTAGTGCTAATATTGCCATAGAGCAAAGTTACGGCTACATAGATGGCGATAGCGCATCTTTAGCAGAGCTTTGTGCACTTATTTCGTCTATTACAAGCCTACCTATTAGCCAATCAATAGCGCTCACGGGTTCTATAAACCAACATGGTGATGTGCAAGCCATTGGTGGCGTAAATGAAAAAATAGAAGGCTTTTTTAAGCTGTGTAAAATGCGTGGTTTAACCGGTACGCAAGGCGTTATTATTCCTAAATCCAACCAAGTTAACCTAGTGCTTGATGACGAAATACTTAATGCAGTAGAGAGTGGTAAATTTAATATTTACGCAGTAGAAACCGTAGACCAAGCACTTAACTTGCTAATGGATATAGAAGCGGGCGATATAATTGATGACCAGTACCCAGAAAGCTCAGTAAACGGTATTGCACTTGCTCGCCTTAAAGAAATTGCCGACATAGTAAATGGCGATGATGAAAAAGACGAAGAGCTAGATAATGAAAAGCTAGACAACGAAAAAGGTTAATGATGATCAATATAATTTTGGCGGTGGTTATCGCCATTTTTTGTTTTTTAATATTTCAAAATAGTAAAAAAGCAAAGCAACAAGCAGGTATAAACGCACAAATAGGTGCAGATTACTTAGCCGCTAACGCAAAGGTAGAGGGCGTAGTCGAAACCACTTCAGGCTTGCAGTATAAAGTAATACATAAAAGCGAAAGCGAAAACACACCAAGCCCAACAAGTATGGTTAACGTGCATTACCACGGCACACTAATCGACGGCACTGTGTTTGACAGCTCAGTAGAGCGTAAAACACCTATTAGCTTTGGTTTGCACCAAGTTATTAAAGGTTGGACCGAAGGCTTACAACTAATGAGCCCAGGCGATAAATATACCTTTTATGTACCGCATCAGCTAGCGTACGGCGAAAAACGTGTAGGGAGTATTCCTCCTGCCTCAGTACTTATTTTTGAAGTAGAGTTATTGGCAATTGAGTCTTAGTGATTAAATTAAATAACAAGGAAGTAAGTTATGAATAAAGATGAATTACTTAAAGTAGCCAAGGGTGATATTAACTTTACCTTTCAATCTATTGTTTACGCATTAGCGCTATGCTTACTAGTTGCAGCTGTTTTTTTACTAGAAATGAGCGCTAACCTGCAAATAGGTTTAATAGTTTGTATTATCGGCGTATTTGGAATGACTATTTATAATAATTTAAATACTCGCCTAAATGCCGCGCTTGCTCTTATTGTGCTCTCACAAGAAAGCCAAAACACCAAGTAAGCAAACGAGTTAGTTTTAAGCCCTACTTTAATAAAGTGGGGCTTTTTGCTTTTAGCTAACATTAAAGTTTGCTCAAGGATTTTAATGCTAGGTCGATACCTATAATAGTTACAAAGCTATTTTAGGGATAAAATAATGAAGATTTCACCGGCTCCCATTCCATATCAAGTATACAGCTTGAATACTCAGCCTTTAGCGCAATCAGATAAACTACCTGTTGAAGAAGGGAGCGAGGGAGAGGGCGAGTAATAACCAAAATATGTGTTATCAAAGTTTTTAAATACTAAAGCACAGCAATACAGTGAAGATAACGCAACGTTTGGCAGTCAGTATAAAAATCTCTAAAAAGTATACAAGCTCTTCACGGGGCGAGTTATTACGTTGCAAGAGCAAATAGATATGCTAGAGCTGTAACTCGGGGAGCTAAAATCAGAGCAAGCAACTATAAAACAACATATGGTTGAGCTGGTTATTAGTGAAATGAAAAGGTGAGGCGATCACGATTATACTATTTAGCTATACTATTTATCTATACTAGCTAAAGTTAAGTTAACACTGCGCTGGTGGGCTAACCTTTAAACTCAATTTTACTCACCTCTAACCTAAATTCACCTTCTTGCTTGCCTGCAATCATAAAGCCTAGCTGTTTAATATCATCAAAA
This sequence comes from Pseudoalteromonas sp. TB64, assembly GCF_000498095.1. Lineage (GTDB taxonomy): Bacteria > Pseudomonadota > Gammaproteobacteria > Enterobacterales > Alteromonadaceae > Pseudoalteromonas. The sequence goes on along the minus strand of NZ_AUTQ01000123.1, from coordinate 4,692 downwards.
TCAATAGTCGGTTGCTGCTCAAGTATTTGCCCGCGATACGTTAGGGTAAAATCACTTGGGGAAAAGTTTATATCTACCCATTCATTTTTTACTGTTTTAAATGAGTGAGTATAAGCGGCGCCATCAGGGGAGTTCGTTGTCCTGAGTCTAAGCTGATAAGTTTGCCCATCACCTTTAACACGCAGCACTATAGCTTTAGTATTTTGACCTTGTGTATTTAAGGCTGTGCGTATTGATGCAAAACCGCCGTTGTTATCAAGCGAAACATTGCCTGTAAACAGCAAACTGTCTTTTGTTTGTGCTACCTTGCTATGAGATACACCACCCATTACAGAGTCGTTAACAACATCCCATTGCTGTTTTGCATTCGCTTGTTCACTTATAAGTAATAAATTAAATACAAAAAGTGATGAAAGTTGTTTGGTTGTCATGATGACCTCTTAATTAGCTTTAAATAGGTAATACGATTTAATAATTTTTTACAGGTTGGCACAAAATAATCAACGCAGTACATACTGCTGATGGCATCATGCTTACCCTGCTTTACTTGCTCTTTTTAATATACCGAGCGAAATACTCATCGTAATAGAGTGGCTATGTTCAAAGTAGCATTTTTCATGTCTTTTCATATATTAATTTTTATTAACTTTATTTTGTAAAAAATAAAAATGTGTAAATTAAGTAAGTTAGTTTAAATTACTTAATGAAAGTTGTAAGCATGTAATTTTTAGCAAGGATGGTATGAGAACTTTAATCATTGGAGTCATTATTTGGTTTATAGGTTTACCTTTAACAATCACAATTAGTTATATTTTAAGGAGTATGGGCAGTGTCTATGCTTTAGGTATGCCAGAAGCTATTTGGTTTTCGATGCATACTATGGTGTTTGTACTTTCTATCTATTTTTTATTTTCATCTTTTAAGCAATTACATATTTGCAGAAAAGTATTCGCTTACGTGGTAATACTTTTTATGTATGGAGTTTATTACGTTGGCTTAACGTGGTTTTATGTAATTAGCTCAGGTATTGATTCTGTCTAACTCAGTAAAAAATAATTTAACTATAGTAAATATTCGTTTTTATTTTATAAACCCAGCTTTGACAAGTGTTTACTAAATGCCACTCAGTATATTGTTATATCTACTTTTTTACTGACTATAAGCAAGAACAATTATAAAAAAGTATAGCTATAATCTAAAAAAGGTCTAAAATTAGGGCTTAATTTAGTTCTTTTTAGGTGTGTCATGAGACAGGTTTTAGCTGATTGTTCGGCAAGTATTTCAGAACTTAAAAAAAATCCAACAGCACTTCTAAATGAAGCAGATGGCGCTGCGATAGCCATATTAAATCATAACAAGCCTGCAGCTTACTTAGTGCCTGCACAAATGTATGAGCTTCTAATGGAACAGCTAGATGATTATGAACTAACTCAAGTTGTTGAGAGCCGCAGAGGCGATTTATCTCAAGCGGTTGAAGTTAGTATAGATGACTTATAAGTTAAAGCTTTTACCTGCAGCCTTAAAGGAGTGGGAGAAACTTGCGCCACCACTTAAAAGCCAGTTTAAAAAGAAACTTACTGAGCGCTTAGATAACCCGCATGTGCCNNATCGCCTAGCTTACGAGGTTATTGACAACGAAGTGGTGGTTTATGTACTCGCAATTGGTAAGCGCGATAAAGGTGCGATATATAAAAAGTTAACGTCACGATCTAAGAAATAGTTTGGTTGCTTGGTAATAAAAGCGGTGTTTTGATTGTTCAAAGAAAGCCAAAAGTTTCTTCTTGGTTTTTTATTGATACAAGGATATGTATGAAAGTTTTATCTACAATATTTTTATATTTATTTTTTACAGTAAATGTAAATGCCTCAGAGTCTATTATTTTAGCCAAAACCTATCAGCTAAAATCTAGTATTTTAAATGAACAGCGCAATTATAGTGTTTATTTACCGCTAAGCTACAGTGAAAACCCGAATTAAGTATATCCTGTGATTTACTTGCTTGATGGTGACCCAACCCATTTAAAAGCAGTTGCTGGACTGGTGGAAGCGCTCAGTACAGAGCGGCTAGAGCAGCAAATACAAGAAGCTATTATTGTTGCTATTCCTAACAGTAAAAATGCGATAAGAGAGCGCGACTTTACCCCTACAAATGTAGATTGGACATTTAACGGTAAGCTACTCGAAAAGTTTGAAAATATTGGCAACGCTGCAAACTACAGCGCATTTTTCGAAAAAGAACTCATTCCACTGATTAATAAAAATTACCGCACATCAACTAAACGCGTATTAATTGGCGAGTCTTTTGGTGGCTTGTTTGCCAGCTATGTATTGCTTACCAACCATGCGCTATTTACAGATTACTTAATTATTGATGCCACGTATCTTTGGGATAATAACTATCTCAATCGTTATTTTGATGAGAAGCAACTAATAAATAAGCTGCTTAAAGGCAATGTGTATTTTACCTTTGCAAATAACGGCGAAGTGTTTGGCGAAATTGGTAAAACAAATTACCGATGGGGTTTAGCATTTGCTGAAAAGTTAAAAGCACACTCAAGCGATAATCTAATTATAAATCAACGTTACTTTGAAGATGAAACCCATGGCACAGTCGCAGCGCTTAGCTGGTATTATGGTATTAGAAAGATACTAAGTAATTAGATGTCTACTTTTATGAAGTATAAAAAATTGAAAGTAATACTTGAAAGGAAATCTTATGAGCGATGAAAAGTATGAATGGGTTTTAGCGCCCCATATGATTGAAACATCATATTTATATTTAAAGTCATCAGAGCTTATGTGGACTCACTCTATTAGTATTTCAATTGCTAACGCTGCGTTAGCCTTAGAGATATTATTTAAAAGCTTTAACTGCAAAGTAGTGAGCAATAACGGTTTATTAAACGAAAAATATCAATTTAACTCAAAGGTTCTCAATAAGAAAGAGAGTGCACATGATCTGGTGCATCTATTTAATGCGTTACCAAGTTCAATAAAACACAAGTTTTCATGTGATCTCTCATTAACCTTGATAGAAAAATATCGATGTACATTTATTGAAAGTCGCTATATCTATGAGAAAAATGCAATTTTGGGGGGGACCACTGCACTAATGGATATGACAGCTCAACTTATAGAGAAAACGATAGAGATTTACATCGAAAGAGGGTGTACGGATTTATGGATAAGAAGCTATCCTAATGTTTGAGATCAGCTAAATATCCTTGGCAACATAAAAACTGATAGCTGACTACTGACAGCTATCAACTTTATTTTACTTCTTAAACCTAACCCCAAAACCACCAAGACCCAGCAAAAACACAAATCCCCACACAAACATATTTCCGTATTGGCTGTACACGCTGTCGCCTTTTATAAGCTTAATGTTGGCTTTCAATGTGGTAGCTTCAAACTGAGGCATGGTTTGTTGTGTGTGGCTTATGGGGTCGTATACGGCGCTTACACCGTTGTTGGTAACGCGCACTAGTGGGCGTTGTAATTCAAGCGCGCGCATGCGGGCTATTTGCATGTGTTGCAGTGGGCCAATAGAGTCGCCAAACCAAGCATCGTTACTTACAGTAAAGAGTAGGTCGGAGTCGCTTTTATAATTACCACGTACTAAGTCGGAAAAGGCTATTTCGTAGCAAATAGCGGGGAGTAAGTTATAGCCATTTGCACGCAAGTTGTTTTGCACTTTGTCGCCACGCGTAAACGACGACATAGGTAAATCGAATAACGGGGCAATAGGGCGCAGAAATTCTTGAAATGGTACAAATTCGCCAATCGGTAATAATTGGTGTTTTTGATAGCGATTTTTATCGAGGTAACGGTAATGCCCGTGCTCGTCGTCGCGTTCTTTATTGCCTACAACAATAAGTGTATTAAATATGTTTTTAGTGTCTCGTTGGTAGTCAACAATACCGGTTACAAGGGCGGTTTTGTTAAACGATGCTGCACTGTCGAGCCCTGCTAAGTAAGAGTCGGCAAGCATTTCTATTTCGGGCACTGCGGCTTCGGGCCATACAATTAAGTCGGCATCCCAATGTGGGCGCGTCATGTCTTGGTATTTGCTCATTGTGGTCCAAAATTCACTTGGATCAAAGCGTAAGTGCTGTTGTATGTTGCCTTGCACGAGTAATACCGACATGTTTTTATCTGAGTAATGCACGCTACCAGTATTAAGTGCACCGGTAAAAATAAGGGCAATAGCTGCTGCGGTAACCGCTGGCGTTTTAAAATCTTTTTGAGTTAAGCGATAAAGTGCAAAACCAATGGCAATACATACTAGAGTAAGACCAAATTCGCCAATATAAGGGGCAAGTAGCCTGAGTGGACCGTCGGTTTGCGTATAACCAAAACTTAACCACGGGAAACCGGTGAGCACTACGCCACGTAAATACTCGCTAATTGCAAAGCTGGTAATAAGGAGTGCGCCAAAGCTTTTAGGACCACTTGCAAAGCGAGTTGTTAAGTAAAACGCAAGTGCCGGAAATAACGCTAAGTAAGAGCACAATAAAGCCATTAATGAGAGTGACGCAATAAGCGGCATGCCGCCAAAGGTGGCAATAGATACATGCACCCAGCTTATACCTGCACCAAACCAACCTAAACCAAATATAAAACCATATTTAGCGGCAGTTTTTGCATGTAATTTAGCGGTACTATTGGGGTTAACACAAAAAGTAATGGCGG
>NZ_AUTQ01000122.1 GCF_000498095.1 Pseudoalteromonas sp. TB64 | reverse complement strand
AAGCCGCTGCAATCGCACACGAATCGGCCGTTTCTACAGTAGAAACAGCTAAAAAAGGATCTGAAATACTGCAAAGATCCATAGCAAACTCCGACGCAATTGTAAGCCAAGTACTTAAATCGGTAGATTTAATAAAAGACCTTAATGAGCAATCTGCTGTAATAGGCTCTATTGTTTCTACAATTAGTAGCATTGCAGATCAAACTAATTTATTGGCACTTAATGCAGCCATAGAGGCTGCACGTGCTGGTGAATACGGTCGAGGTTTTGCGGTAGTAGCAGATGAAGTAAGGCAACTTGCAGCCAGTACGAGTCGTTCTACTAATGAAATAGCAACGGTTGTTAAAAATAACCAAGAGTTAACTAATGATATATCAAAGCAAATAACGTCAGTTTCAGATTCATCAAAGCAAGGAAGAGAGCTTATTGCTAATGTATCTGAGGTCATTAAAGAGATTGAACGCGGAGCAGATATTGTTTCTCAAACGGTCGCTAAGTTAAATGCTTAATTTATTATATGACCTTTTAGATTAAACACACCTAACAACATTCTAAATTGATAAAGTGCGACAATATGTCGCGCTTTTGCTTTTGCAACTCATTATATAATTACGCCAATTATTACAGTGGCATAAATTAACAATGGTTTATAAAAGCAAAACTCAAAAAACATATTTACTAACGCCTGTCGCACTTTTTATTAGCGGTGTGCTATCTCCTTTTGCATTTGCCGACGATACGTCTTTAGAAGTGATTGAAGTACACGGACATGCTCAAAATAAGCATTTAGCACTTGGTTCGTCAGAATCGTTATTAAGTGATTTAGGTGTCGACTTTTCAGCAGCGGGCGGCGTATCTAACCTACCTATTTTAAATGGTTTAATGGGCGACAGAGTTAAAGTGTTAGTTGATGGTGCAGATGTAACCGCTGCATGCGCTAATCATATGAACCCGCCACTTTCGTATATCTCGGCTAATCAAATTACGTCTTACAATGTGGTTGCAGGCGTGTCGCCAGTAAGCGCGGGCGGCGATAATATTGCTGGTGTAATAAGCGTTAATTCTATTTCACCGCAGTATAGCGATAGCAATGAATTAGGTTGGCACTCAGGTTATGTGTCAGCAAAGTACAGTAGCGTTGATAACGGACGTAAACTTGGCGTTGGTGCACGTTTAGCAAGTGACACGTTTAGCCTTAATTATCAGGGTTCGTTTAGTGACGCAGATAGTTATGAAGACGGTAACGGCGATGTAGTATTAGATACATTGTATCGAGCACAAAATCATAGTTTAACCGCAGCTATGCGCGATGATAAACAGCAATTAGTTATAAAGCTAACGCATCAAAAAATCCCGTATCAGGGATTTGCAAATCAGTATATGGATATGACCGATAACACCAGTTACGGTGCAATAGCTCAATACAAGCGTTCCTTTGAAAACAGCGAACTTGAAGGGCAAGTTAACTGGCATAGTGTAAAGCACGAAATGGGTTTTTTCAGTGAAGAAAAAACAGGCATGATGCGAATGAAAACCGATGCACAAGATATAAGTACGCAGCTTAAATGGCGTATCGCGCTTGATAAAAACAGCAGCATTTTAATCGGTCAAGAATATTACAATTACAGCATTGATGATTGGTGGCCAGGTATTGAAGGCTCAACCATGATGGGACCAGACGATTACGTAAATATAAATAACGGTAAACGAGAACGAATAGCTGCATTTGCAGAATTTGAGAGCCAAGTAAATACAAAGTTATGGTTAAACGCAGGCGTACGCATTGAAAGTATTAATACCCACGTTGGAGAGGTTCAATCTTACAACGATGGTATGAGCATGACGGATATGGACGATATGAGCGACATGAGTAGTATGGAAAGTATGACCATGAGCGATACGGATACGTCTACAGATAATACCATTGCTGCTGAGAATTTTAATGCTGGCGACAGAGATAAAACCGACACTATAGTTGATGCTAACTTATTAATTAACTACCAAATAACAAATTATGATGAGCTGCAACTTGGTCTTGCCCGTAAAAACCGAGCGCCTAATTTATACGAGCGATACAGTTGGGGTGTAAGCACCATGGCAACCACCATGATTGGTTGGTATGGCGATGGTAATGGCTATATTGGTAACCCTGATTTAGACGTTGAAACAGCGCATACAATAAGTGCTACTTATATTAAATCGGCTAAAGATGACCGCTGGCGATTAAGCACCAATGTTTGGTATACAGATGTGAGTGACTATATTGATGCTGATATTGTAAGAAGCTTCAATAGTTATGACTTGGACAATACAGCGCGTAACATTTTTCAGTTTACTAATGTAGATGCTATTTTGTATGGTGCAAAAATAGATTTAACAGCCAACATTTATGAATCTAAGCAATTAGGTAACTGGCAGTTACACGCTAATGTTACTAATACGAGAGGCAAGCGCGACGATACTAACCAGCCGCTTTATCAAATTAAACCACTGCAAACCCAGCTAGGTATTAGCCAGCAAATAGGTCGATTTGACAATACATTATCTTGGCAGTGGGTAGATACTAAAAGCCGTGTAGATAATAATCGTTTTGAAAACCAAACAGACAGCTACAGCCTGGTTAATTTAAGCTCTAAAGCCACATGGGATTCATTAACGCTAAGCGCAGAAGTGAGTAACGTGTTTGATGAGTACTACCAACTCCCGCTAGGGGGGGTAAGTATTGCGGCACTTAAACAAGATAGCAGCAACGGGTTTGAACAACTTGCAGGGCAGGGGCGTTCATTTAATGTAAGCGTTAGTTACGCGTTTTAATTAACCTCATATTCAAATTTAAAATAAAGCAAAAGCCATAACCACGTTATGGCTTTTTTTGCGCTTTAATAATTAAGCCGTAAACTTATTTTTATGAAATGTTTGTACGCAAAAAGCGTTCTATTAAACACGCTTGTATTAATTTTACAGCGTTATTTTAAGGCAATGCAGTAAAAAGCAGTAACTTGTTCATCACCCAATGATTAGGAAATACAGTGTTTAAGCAATTTAAAAATAAAGTGATGGGTGCGCCAACGGCCATGGCCGGTTTAGCTTTGGGTATTGCTAGTATGGGATGGACATGGGAAAACGTTTTTAATTTAAACTCCCAAGGGCAATTTTTGGGAGCGGTACTAGCTGGGTATTACTTTTACTTTTGGCCGCTAAGTTTTTACTGCACCCTCACTTATTAAAAGCCGATTTAGCACACCCAGTTGCAGGAAGTGTGATCCCTACATTTGCAATGGCTAATCTTGTTATTTCAAACTCAATTGGGCAATTTAACCCATTGGCTGGTGATATTATGTGGGTTTTAGCTTTTGTGCTGCATCTCACATTTTTGGTGAGCTTTTTATACCAGCGAGCAAAAAAGTTTAATTTTGAAGATATGGCGCCTAGCTGGTTTGTGCCACCAGTGGGGATAATTATTGCAGACATTACTTTTTCGGGAAGTCCGACATTAGCGTGGTTAGCTTATAGTGCGTTAGTTATTGGTATATCAACATACGCTATAATGCTGCCAATTATGTTTTATCGCTTTTTATTAGCATTAAAAAGTGACTACGAAATACAGCCAACACTTGCCATTTTAGCAGCGCCTGCCAGTTTAACATTAGCGGGATATTTTCATATTGTAGCTAATCCATCACTCTTTATAGTGGGCGCATTATTTATATTAGCGATAATAAAAACACTGATTGTTTATGTGTTATTTATAAAGTTATTACGCAGACCTTTTACGCCTAGCTACGCTGCCTTTACGTTTCCAATGGTTATTGGGGCAACTGCATTATTTAAAATGGCTGATTGGATGCAAAGTATAAACCTCGCAATACCATATGTAGATGCAGTTAATTACTTAGCTACGTTTGAACTTATAGTTGCCACGGCAGTAGTATGTTATGTAAGCGGTCGGTACTTTTGTCACTTTAAATTATCAAAACAACAGGTAACGTAAAGTTACTCTTGGATTACCTGTGGCTCATTACTTTCTTGTTCAGCTAGTTTTTCGCGCTCAGCTTTTGACACATAAGACGGTTTATTGCCTTTGTGCAATTTAGCGTTAGTGCGTTTATCTTTCTTTTGAAATTTAGTGACGATTTTTTTACGACGGTTCACAATTAAATACCCTGTTAATTTTAAGTCGCGCATTATACAGCCATCCTTATAAAAGCTGCTATATAAATATTCAGCTTAAGTTACCTGTGTGTTTAGCGTAAAGAGCTATAAGTAAGCGCTTCATAGCGTTATAATTACCGCTCTTAGTTATTAATTAAATGGGAATTGTTTTGAAAAAGTTAGCTTTAGCCAGTATTGCTTTATTTGCGTTTGGTGCTCATGCGCAGTTAAATAAAAATATTGATAGCGTTGCCGATTACGCAGTAAATACCTACCAAAATGCTCAAATACACACACTTACTAACTTAGTGGCTTTTCCGACCGTTAATAAGAGCGATATTGCCGCTCCTCAAAATCCCGATTTTATTGGGTTTAAAGCACTTTTAAAAATGAAAGCCGCAGAGCTTGGTTTTGACTATCAAGATTTAGGTTACACCGTATTAATAGGTATGGGCGAGCAAAGCGAAAAAGTAACGGTAGTAACGCACGGCGACGTGCAACCTGCTAATGCTAGCAAGTGGAAACAAAGCCCTTTTATTATTGATACGTCTGAACCTGGTAAATTAGTTGGTCGTGGTACTGAGGACGATAAAGGCGCAATAGCGACAGCGCTTTACGCCATGAAGGCAATTAAAGATAAAGGCATAACGCTTAATAACCGTATTGAGCTGATGATTTATCTTGCTGAGGAGTCTGATTGGGGTCCGCTAACTAAATTCATGAAAACGTATGAGCAACCTAAATATGCAGTAACGATTGATGCATCATACCCTGTAGTAGTTGCCGAGAAAGGCTGGAGCTTAATTGCTCCTACCTTTAATGCAACATCACCACAAACGGGTTTATATGTAAAGGATGTAACTGGCGGTGCGTTTAGAAGTCAAATTCCAGAAGACGCCAGTTTAGTACTTCACAATGCAGACGCTGCACTTATTAATACATTAAAAGTAAAAGCTAAAACATTAAATAAAGTTGAGTTTAACTTTAGTGAAAAAAGTGATGGCTTAGCAATAAGTGTTAAAGGTATGTCGGCGCATTCATCAGAGCCGGAGTCGGGTATAAATGCGATTGCGTATTTAGCTGAGTTATTTAAAGGCGTGGAGCTTGAAAATAACAGTGACGGCGAGCTAATCGACTTTGTGAATCAGTTAATTGGTTTAGATATTCACGGTAAACAGTTTGGCGAAATAGCCTATAAGCACGACTTTATGGGTCCGATGACAGTGGCACCAACCGTTATAGAGCGCGATGGTAATGCGCTAACACTTGCTGTAAATGCACGTCGCCCTATGGGTAAAGACGAAGCTGTATTACAAAAGCAAATTGATGATGCGCTTGCTAATTGGCAAGCCACTAACAATGTAACGCTTGCCAACATAGAAACAATTATTGGCACACCGATGCTGCTTGATAGCGCGCCGCATGCACAAAAGCTGCTTGATATTTTCAAGCATTTTACGGGCGACGAAAAAGCTGACTTTGTATCAATTGGTGGTGGCACTAACGCAAAGCTGTTTGATAACGCGGTATCGTTTGGTCCTTCAATGCCAGGTAAACGCTACACAGGTCACTCAGAGCATGAATTTATGACCATTGAGCAACTTAAGCTTAATTTACGTATGTACACAGCAATGATGATAGAGCTAGGTAATATGTAGTTTAAGCCTTACTTAAATTCAATAAGGTTTTAATAAATAATAGGTGTTGAGTATTAATCAGCACCTATGTCCTCAAAATTTACTTCAGGCAAGTTTTCAAAGCTTGGTTTGGCAAATAAATACCCTTGCATAAGCTCAACACCTGCGTTTTTAAGCCATGTATATTCTTGTACTGTTTCAATCCCTTCAGCCAGTGCGGTAATGTTTAAATCGCGAAACATATTTAAGCAATGAGTTACTATTAATTGGCGTTTTTTGTCGTTGCTTATATCGCGTATGAGCGCCATATCAAGCTTAATAATATCTGTTTGAAAGTCAGCCAGTAGATTTAAACCAGAATAACCTGCACCAAAGTCATCGGTGGCGGTTTTAAATCCGAGAGACTGATAGTAATCAACAACGCGCTTTATGTGTGCGGTGTCTTCTATTTTTTCTACTTCGGTAAATTCAAACATAATATTTTGAATTGGGAAGTTATACTTTTTTGCCGCTTCTAGTGTGGTGCGTATACATCGCTCAGGTTTATAAATAGCATTAGGTAAAAAGTTAATGCTTAGCATTGATGTTATGCCCAGCTTTGAGGCTAGTTGAATGGCTTTAATACGACAAAGCTGATCAAATGCATAGCGGTTGTCTTCATTCACTTTTGAAATAATAGAATAAGCAGACTCGCCATTTAAACCTCTAACCAGCGCTTCATAGCCATAAATGAGGTTAGTTTTACAGTTTATAATTGGTTGAAAAGCCATTGAAAAATCAAATTCGAGATCGTTAGCATCAGCACAGTTATTACACGTAACTTTTTCGCAATCTTTTGATTTTTCGCTCATTTAGCTCATCCTCTTATGTTTATTTGTTTAAGGTTAGTTGAGATTAGATCCTAACACAAATAGATTAAAGTATTGTTTTTTATGTTTTTATACATAATAAGTTACTATTTATTTAAATGGAAAGTGATGACTAATGTCAGATCACTTAGTGACATTTAGCAGGTGTGTATGTTGCTTATTAAAACAATAATAGCGACATACATTACTTGGAGAGTATAAATGAGCAATACAGTGACATTAGGCAAAAAAATTAAAGCATATTTACTTATTTTAACTTTGCTAAGCGTTATAAATTTACTAACTTCGCCTAGTTATATATGGGTAGTATGGCCAGCAATTGGGATAGGAATAGGGCTTGTAGTAAGTACTTTGAGCTGGAATAAACCTAAAAATAATTCTTTATAATAAGCAAGCCAAGTAATTACTTGGCTTTTTTAGTAAGGAACTGTCTAAATAGTTGAATCTAAATAGTTAAGTCTAAATAGTTAAAATGCTGATTGAAGTGTCGCATCTAGTGATATTTCGGTATTTAAGAGCTTGGAAATAGGGCAGTTCTTTTTGGTTTGTTCACATAATGCTTGAAACTGCTCATTTTGAATATCATCAATACGCGCTTTTACCTCAAGGGCAATATGCGTCACCGAAAAACCATCATCTACTTCATCAAGGCTTACAGTGGCTTTAGTATCAATTTTATCTGCGGTAAAGCCTGCATCACCTAATGCAAGCGAAAGCGCCATGCTAAAACATGCACTGTGCGCTGCACCCACTAATTCTTCAGGGTTTGAGCCTGCCTCATCTTCAAAGCGGGTATTAAAACCATAAGGTTGTTTATCAAGCGCGCCACTTTGAGTTGATATGCTACCTTTACCTGTTTTAATGTCGCCAGACCATGTTGAACTTGCCGTTTTTTTAATAGTCATCATCTTCTCCTTGCTTGAGTGTAAGCTTTTCAGGCTAGTAAGCGTTATTTACAAAATAAGCTTACATAAAGCCTTAAAAGCACTAATTACTGATGATGTTGCAAAATAGACGCCAGTTAATTACCATTTCTATTTATTACGTTTACAGCGCTCTGAGCAGTAAATAACGTTATCCCAGTCGCGCTGCCACTTTTTACGCCACGTAAAAGGTTTATTACAAATGGGGCATATTTTTTGAGGTAAGTTTAGTTTTTTGTGCGCCATACTTACTTAGTCTCACTATTACTTTTAGTATTCGTTTTACTTTTTGTTCGAGTAACTTTTTGAGTACCCCCAACGTGCTTTTTAAGAATCCTCCCTATGGCGCGTTTAACATCGGCTCNCGCTCACGATATTGCCATAAGCGCTCGCGTGCTTCTTTTGAGGCCGCTGTTAAATCAAGCATGGGTTCGGGATAATCCTCCCCTAACTTAAAGTCATTAAAGAGTGCTTCCATCGGAGTTTGCTCCCAAGGCTGATGTAAATATTCAATAGGGAGTTTTTCAAGCTCGGGGCACCACTTTTTAATAAATGAACCGGTTGGGTCTTGATCTTCCGACTGCTTAATTGGGTTGTAATGCCTAATAGTATTAATGCCGGTTACCGAGGCTTGCATTTGAATTTGTGGGTAGTGAATTCCGGGCTCAAAATCTAAAAAGTAATTAGCGAGAGGAAAGCTTGCTTGCTGCCAACTTATATTTAAATGATGCGTGACAAAGCTTACAAGCATGGCGCGCATTCTAAAGTTTATATAACCGGTGGCTTTTAAGCAGCGCATGCAAGCGTCAATAATGGGAATACCTGTTTGACCTTGCGCCCAGCGTTCAATATCGTTTTTCACATGTTCATCATCACGGTACGGAAATACATGATAACCCGGATTAAGGGCTAAAAATTCCATAGAGCATTCGCTCTCAAACTTTTGCATAAAGTGGCAGTGCCAATGCAAGCGCGATACAAACGCTGCTAGTGGGCGTTTCCAGCCTCTTTTATCAGGGTGTTTTGAATGATATTCATCAATTGCCATTTGATACACTTGCCTAAGGCTAATATTCCCCCACGCTAAATACGGGGAAAGCCGAGAGCAATGTGTTTGGCTTAAACTTGGGCTCGATATTCCTTTTTGATAACCTTTTCCACGCTCGGCAAAAAAACTTTGCATTACAGTTCGCGCATGCAGCGGACCGCCTTGTTGAAAGCTGTCGTGATCTTGCGTGTAGGTAGTTGGTAGCGCTGGTGCTTGGTAGTTGTTGAGGGTAATTGTTTTTATGTTTTTCCAATTAGGAACAGCAATAGGTGCTTGCATTGTTTGCTGCCAGCGCTCGTTCCAATTATTACGATTTTTTTTACCGCGAATAACCGCGCCTGTTTGCGACTCTTGCCAATTAATGTGGTTATGCTGGCACCATGCTTTAATAGATTTATCGCGCTCAAAGGTGTTGTTTAAGCCTATTTCTTGATGGCTAAATATATTTACTATTTCAAACTGTGCTTTTAATGACTCAAGTAAGTCGCTCATGTTTAAATTAAATATATAAACACGAGTGTTAAATCGAGCTAGTTGGTTGTTTAAATCAACGATTGACTGGTATACAAAACGCCAATGCCGCTCATTGTAATGTGCGTCTTTAAGTAACAACGGCTCAAAGTTGTAAAGCAATAAGGTAGGTAAGCCATTGCTAAATGCATTTTTTAACGGTTGATGATCGCTAAGGCGTAAATCGCGTTTAAACCATAATATGTTTATTTTCATGTAATTTGTGTATTGCTTTAAATGTAAAATATATTTAGTTTGTTACTAAACTGACACAACTCATACGTAACTAACTCAAATTACGACTTAGTTTTAGATATTAAAAAAGGAAAAACATGTTTTTAGATTTAACTGTAAATAAAGAGCTTAATGTTTATTCGTATTTAGTTGGCGGGATCAGTCCTCGTCCAATTGCATGGATAAGTACATTAAGTAGCGACGGTGTGGCTAATATTGCTCCTTACTCATTTTTTACAGTAGCGAGTTGTAACCCACCAGTATTGAGTGTGACGCAAGTAAATCCACGCGATAAACCAAGTAAAGATACATTAATTAACTTATTAGCGACTAAAGAATGTGTGATTAACATTGTGAGCCATGAGCAGGTTGAAAAAATGAATCAAAGCTGTGCTAATTACCCTAGTGATATTAGTGAGTTTGATGCTGCAAATATAACTAAAATTGATAGCCAAATGGTCGCAGTACCGAGTGTTGCTGATTCAAAAGTACGCTATGAGTGTAAGCTACGTGAAGTTATTACTATTTCAAGCGAGCCAGGTGGCGGACAAATGATGTTGTTAGACATAGTGGGTATTTGTGTTGACGATGAGGTGTTTGTTGACGGTTATATTGACCCAACACTTTTAGATGCGGTAGGTAGAATGGGTGGGGATTACTATGCAACCACTAAAGACAAATTTGTACTTAAACGACCACAAATTTAGGGCGTGTTGATCTTTGTGGATTGAAATTTGTTCAATCTAGGGGCGATTTAATCGCGGCGCGAGGTTTGTAACCTAGTGGGCTAAGTAAAAACCGAGCAACAAAGAGTCAATCGTCCCTAGAAAGAACCCAAAGGGCAGCGCATGTTTGGTCTTTATGCTGCGTTATCGCCTATTTATGGGGAATAACCACACTTCATAGGCTCTGCCTTGCCTAAAAACCAAACATACTGCTGAAAATTCAACCACCAAAGATCAACACGCCCTAGTCTTATGTTTATTCTTCCTTAATTTGTGCACATTGTTTGCACTTTTACTTGTTAAAATATTTTATCAAAAGTTAATGTAAAGGTTCAAACATTGAAAACACTTCTTAAAACAAAAGCCTCTAATGCAACTAAGTTATTTGCGTTAAGTGCGCTTTGTATAGCTTTAAGCGCATGTAACAGCGATTCTACAAGTACTACAACAGACGGCGAAACAGTCAGTAATAGTGCTCCAACGGTTGACGCCGGTATTGACCAAACTGTTAATGCGGGCGATACCGTTTATTTAAGTTCAACAGTTGAAGATGATGGCGAAGTATCTGTTAGCTGGTCACAAACATCAGGCACTACCGTTAGCTTATCTTCAAGTACAGCAACGTCTACTGAGTTTGTTGCACCTGAAGTTTTAACCGATGAAGCACTTGTGTTTGAAATCAGTGCAGATGACGGCACAAACGATGTTGTTGTAGATACAATTACAGTTAATGTTATTGCTTCATCAGACTCAGATAGTGGTGCAGTTGATAATAGTGCAAAACTTACCAGTTGGTTAATCAACAACGATACAACCTCTACTTATATACAAAACAATGGCGCAGTGGTTGAAGATGTTCAATCAGTTGAGGTTGTTACCGTTACTGAGGAAGATGCTGACGTTGAATACATGTATGTGCAAACAACTGACATTCCTAAATATGACGTAACACTTACACAAGACCAAGTAGACACGTTAAATAATCGCCCTCGTGCAGCTTCTGACTTTTATAACGGTGTAACCTCAGCGGAAGTAGGGCAAACAATTTCGTTTGGTGAAGATATAGGTTACAACAGCAGCACTGAAAACTGTAATGACACGGGCGGTGCAGGCTATTGGNCCGACTTATCTGACACCGAAACCTGCGAAACAGGCTTGGGTACAGTTGGCTTAATGGTTAATGGCACCAGTATATTTAACTGGGGCGATGGCATGAGTTACGGTAATAATGTTTGGTATACATTAGCGCCAATTGCTGAGCAATACGATGTTGATGTGTGTGGCGGACATGCTGCTAACGGTGAATATCATCACCATTTTTACACTAGTTGTTTAGCTGATTTACTTGAAGATGATGGCGATGCGCATTCACCTATTTATGGGTTTGCAGCTGATGGTTATCCACTTTATGGTCCTTATGAAAGTAACGGTCAACTTGCATTAAGTGGCTGGGAAATGCGTGATTATGGCGCGTCAGAAAGTGAAGGTGGTTGTGGTACTGAAGGTGAGCGAAGCTGTACTTTAGTCGATCAATACGACGTTAGCCTAGGTACACAAACAAGCGATGCAGGTCCTGCTATTGGTGCAGAAGTGACTACGCTTTCAGGTAATACATTAAATGCTGATGACGGTTATTATTTTGAAGACTTCTACTATGCACAAAAAACAGTAACTGGTGCACAGTTAGATGAGCATAACGGACATAATACAAACGATGGCAAGGGTTATCATTACCATATAACACTAACGCTAGACAGTGATGGTAAATTACAGCCTTCTTTCCCTTATCAAATAGGGCCTCGTTTTAAAGGCCAATTAGCCGATAATTCAATTGGTCGCTGTGATACTGGCGAAACAATGGGTCCACCACCGGGAATGTAAGGAGTTACTATGCGTTATTTTAAATACGCATTGATCCTAACTACTGCTGCGCTATTGAGCTTTAAGCTCTTTGCGCAGCAGGAAATGATGGATCATAGCCATATGCCTATAGCAGTGCCAAGTGATACGCCAATTCCGGCATTAAGCCTTAAGCTATTAAAAGATAGTATGTCGGGTTATAACTTAATTTTAGATACGCAGCGCTATGATTTATCTGTGCCTCCTGAGGGCGCAATGAACATGCAACAAATGATGAGCGTTACTACAAACGATGACACTGGTTTTTTACGAGGTCATGCTCATTTGTATATTAATGGGGTTAAAATACAGCGAATTTACGGACATGCATTACATTTACCCGCTAACTTATTTAAAAGTGGTATAAATACCGTATCGGTTACTTTAAATAATCATGGTCATATGTATTGGACCGCTCAGGGCAAAAAAATAGTTGCTACATTGTATGTTAACGATCAAACCAAAGAGTTTATAACATACCGTTTTGAAAGCTTTCCTAGCAAGGTTGAAAACACGCATTAATGAAGATTCATAATAAACTTTTTTTAATACTATTTAGTTTTACTTTTAGTGTTATTGCAGGGCTGGTGGTACTTATACAGTGGAGTATAGGGCAAGGCGTAATTGATTTTGTTAATGCAAAAGAAGTAAAAGCGCTTGAACCACTTGTTGCGCAGCTGTCAAAACAGTACGAACAGACCCCCTCATGGAAACGTGTTGTTGGCGGTGACGAAAATTTTAGAAAACTTGTTGAATCTCAGCTAGAAAATAGCCAGTTTTTACCTAGGCCACCAGAAGGTCCAGGCCCCAGAGGGGGAATGATGCGACGGCCGCCACCCGATCATATTCGTTTAGGGGGAGAGCGCCGCCTACCACCTGAAAATATTGCTCACTACGCTTTGCTTGATGAAAATAAGCAGCGAGTAGTGGGTAGATACCTCAGCGATTTAAAATATATAACAACCCCAATTACAGTGGGCGATAAAACAGTGGGTTACTTAGCTGTTTCCAAAAGAGATAGCTTGGTTGATGGTTATGAGCTTGATTTTTTACAGCAGCAAACTAACTACTTATGGTTTATTGCTTTAGCTGCGGTATTGCTTACATTGCTAGTTACCTTTTTATTGTCTCGCCACTTAGTTAGCCCGGTAAAGCAAATTGCTAACGGTATGCATCGCTTAACGCAAGGTAATTATGAGACTAAGCTTACGCTTGAGCGAAAAGACGAGTTAGGCCAATTAAGCGAAGATTTTAATATCCTTGCGTTTACACTCGCTAAAGACGAGCAAGTGCGTAAACGCTGGCTTGCCAATATTTCTCACGAGCTTAGAACGCCAATGAGTATTTTGCTCGGTGAGCTTGAAGCTATGCTACTTGGCATACGTGAGCCTAATGCAAAAAACATTAACTCGGCTAACGACGAGGCATTGCATTTAAAACGCTTGATTGATGATTTGCATATGCTTAATAGCGCAGAGTTAGGTGGTATGCATTACACTATGCAACCTACTGATATGGCTTTATTATTAAATACTATTGAGCAAAAATATCAGGTTATACTTGAGCAGCACAATATAAAAATTTACTTACTCAATAGCGCTAAACATATAACGGTACAAGCAGATAAAACCCGACTTTTGCAGCTGCTCGATAATATTTTAATGAACGCGGTGCATTATGCACAATGCACCACTATTTCATTAACGGCTAACAATATAAGCATTAAAGGGCAAACCTACTTAGAGCTTATAATTGAAGATAATGGCGTAGGTGTAGAACAGTCTCATTTATCGCATTTGTTTGAGTATTTATATCGAGTAGATAGTTCGCGTAATCGCCAAGAGGGTGGTTCGGGCTTAGGTTTATCTATTTGCCAGCATATAGTTAAAGGGCATAAAGGTGAAATAGCCGCTGAAAAAGCCACTTTAGGCGGTCTTGCTATTATTATTAGGCTACCAACTATTTAGCTTTAGTTGATTAATATAAAAAATACGTAACTTGAACTTTGTTTGATATGGTATTTTTATCCTAAGTTTGGATTACTAATAACAGAGAACTCTATGAGCGAACAAATACTGATTGTAGAAGATGAAGTAAAGCTAGCTAACTTAATGAGTGACTTTTTAAGTAGCCATCATTTTGTTACTCATCAAATACATCACGGAAATGAAGTATTACCTTGGCTTGAAATTAACAGACCCAGCGTAATTTTGCTCGATATAATGTTACCTGGTCAAAGTGGTATTGAATTGTGTAAAGCAATTAGACAGTTTTCTAATGTGCCTATTATTATGGTATCGGCAAAGGTAGAAGAAATTGATCGCTTGCTTGGCTTAGAGCTCGGTGCAGATGATTATATTTGCAAACCATTTAGTTATGCCGAGCTGGTGGCTCGTGTAAAAGCTATTTTAAGACGCCTTAATAGCGCAGAGCCAAAAGCAACTGTTATGCAACTTGACGAAAGTACCTACACTGTAAAATTTAAAACCAGCTGTATTGAGCTTACTAACTTTGAATTTCAGTTATTTAAACCTTTGTTTAATAACCCAAACCGTATTTATTCGCGAGACAGTTTAATGGATACAATGTACGCCGATCAGCGCATTGTGAGCCACCGCACTATTGATAGTCATATAAAAAAGTTACGTAAAAAACTTGATGAGTTAACTCAAACCGACAGTGTAATTCAATCGGTTTATGGTGTGGGTTATCGCTTTGTTCATCCACAAGGGTAGTGAATAAAAACAAAGCGTTTTAAATTAGCTTATATTTTAGTTAAATTACATAAGCATGATGAGTAACTTAAGTTACTCATCGTCATCTGAGCCGCTAATGCGCGCTAATCGTTCTTGTTCTTCATCAGCTGCTGCTTGAATTTCTTCCAGTATTGCACCAACATCAGCATCTTCACTATCATCTTCAAACTCGCCGGTAAGAGTAGAGTTTGGCGTTAAGTTTGCTTCTTCAAATAATGACCACATTTCTTTAGCATATTGAGTTTGCAGCAGTTCTGGAGCAAATTCACTGTAATAGCGGCGCATATTATTTACATCACGCGTAAACATGGCTTCGGCGCTGTTATTTGCTGAAGCATTAACTGCTTGCGGTAAATCTATAATAACGGGACCTTTATCGTCCACTAATACATTAAACTCTGATAAGTCACCGTGGATAATACCAGCGCAAAGCATAAGCATGATGTAGTGCATCATTAGTTTATGTTGTTCAATAGCTTCTTGTTCGCTTAGTGTTACATGACCAAGTTGCGGTGCTACGTCGCCAGCATCATCAGACACTAACTCCATAAGTAATACACCATCAATGCAACCGTATGTTTCTGGTACACGTACACCGGCATTCGCTAAACGAGATAACGCATCAACTTCGGCATTTTGCCAAATTTCTTCTTCTAATTGACGACCATAACTCGAACGTTTACCCATAGCACGTGCTTGACGACCGCCACGTACTTTTCTGCCTTCTTGATATTGTGCTGCTTTTTTAAAGCTGCGCTTAACAGCATCTTTGTAAACTTTGGCACAACGTATGTGTTCACCACTGCGAACAACAAAAACATCGGCTTCTTTACCGCTCATTAGTCGGCTGATAACTTCATCGATTAGACCGTCATCGACGAGAGGTTGTAGGCGTTTAGGTATTTTCACAGATTGCCTGCTAAGTAGGATTGGTTATTAATCATTATTTTATCGAAAATGCTCTGTATGTGTTTATATAATTGGCTCAAGCAGTATATCAGCTTTAAAGATTAAGGGCAGTAATGCAACTAGAGCAGTTTATAAAATCTATTAAAATATATAAATAGATGAAATTATTGATTTAAGTAATAAAGTTAAAACAATGCTATTCAAATAGCAAAATAATACATGGCTATACGAATAAAAAAGTAAGATTGTTTTAAATTAGGTTATTTATTTTTTATTTCCTCATTATTTGCACATTGTTTGCATTTTTAAAGAGTAATGTTTAGTTACCTAGATTCAAATTGTAAGTGCATAACTTGTTTTGGCTAGATTAAATGGTCAGTTGCTCATAAGCTAACTGCTTTTTCTCCGGCAAGAGATTTTACAATGAGACATTACAAACAACTGACCTATGCGCAAAGATGCCAGATCGCCGTTCTAAAGAAAA
>NZ_AUTQ01000121.1 GCF_000498095.1 Pseudoalteromonas sp. TB64 | reverse complement strand
AAGCCTCTAATAGATTGCTCAAACTCAATAAGGTAGTAATCAAAGTCATAAAAGCGCTCTTCAAGTGCTTCTTTATAGCTTTGGCTTAGTGAAAAGCTATAACCATCATCTGCTATATCGCCAGGGGCTTGTTGCTCAGGCAAACCAACAGATATACCACCTTTTAAAAGTTTACTTAACGAACCTGTATTTATATTAATTCCGTCGGCAGATAGGTCAATTTCGATTCCGGCATTAACCCAAAAAATAGAATTTAATGTAATAAGGTTTTGATACGGTTCTTTAATAAAAATACCGTATTTCATTGCTTGGTTTTCCCAATCAAATGTAGCGGTTTCTATCTGTCCAATTTTATAGTTTTTGAAAAATATACCTGTACTTACATCAAGTACTTCTGCTTTATAGCTTAGTAACTTAAAGCGCCCACCTTTAACGTCTTTACCAATAAGTGCGGGTTCGTCTTGTAATGTAAATTTTTCTTTTAATTGTTTACTTTCACCAGGCGAAAACTCTAAATACACACCCGATAAAAGGGTGCTCATACCGCTTATACCGGTTTCATCAATGCGGGGTTTTACTACCCACATTTTGGCATCGTCAGTTAATAACTCGTTATAGTGTTTATCTATTTGGGCTCTAGCAATTACGCTGTCTTGCGTGTCTGATAGGCGAACATGATCTATTTGACCTATTTTAACACTGCGTACTTTTATTTCGGTTTTACCCGCAATAATGCCTTCTGCTTGAGGCATCTCAATAAAAATAGTAGGTCCTTTATTCGACTGATACTGATACAGCATCCAAACACCCACTAACAGCGCAATAGCCGGAATGATCCAGATGGCGGAGATTTTAGGTTCTTTTGTTATTTCGGCTGTTTCGGTCATGCTTTAGTCTCTGAAGTTTTGTTTTTAGGTGAATCCCACAGTAATCGTGGGTCAAAGGCGTGGGCAGCCATCATTTGGCATATTACCATAATCGTAAAAAATACAATGCCTAAACCAGGAGTTACCGACATTAAATTACCCAATTGAACTAAGGCAACTAATATAGCAACCACGAATACATCTATCATAGACCATTTACCTATGAATTCAGTTAGTTGATAAATACGGGTATAACCTTTTGTGTGGCTATTAGCGGGTCTTGCAACCATGATACATAAAAAGCTCAGTACAAATGCTTTAGCGAGTGGGACAACCACACTGGCTAAAAATATAATCGTTGCAATAGGGTACGAGCCACTTTTCCATAGCGTGATTACACCGCCAATTAAAGTCGAGGGCGATTCGTCTCCTAAGCTGGTGGTGTGCATAATTGGTAAAATGTTCGCTGGAATATAGCAAACAACAGAGGTTATTAACCAAGCTGCCGCTTTTTGCACACTATAAGGGTTTCTTACATGTGTTTTTGTATGACAACGCTGGCAAACATTCCCGCTACATAATTGATGGCACACATGGCATGCCTTTATGTTTTCATCAATTGCACGTTTTGCATGCTGAGCACCTTCAAGTATTTTTATTGGCTTAATTTGAGCCCATAATCGAGGACGGTTTAAGTGGGCAAGCGCTGCTATATATAAAATAACAAAGCCTACATAAGCCCAAAAGCTAATACCAAAGCTAATATCAGCAAGCGACATAATTTTAACCATGCTTACGAGCACACCGATTAAAAATATTTCCGACATGATCCAAGGCTCTAGAGCAAGTGTAAATTTTAGGAGTCGCCTAGCAATGCCTTGTGGTAGTGTTTTTAATACACCAAGATGCAAAGGTATTAAAATAAGCAGTAAGCTCATAGGCAGAGCAATAATGCTTAAATCTATAAATAAGCCGAGTAATTCACTGTCGTAATTAAACAATATACGCGCGGCATCGGGTAGGGTAATCGTTTGTGTTATTCCGCTACTACTAAATGAAAGAAACGGGTAAAAAACACTGCTTAAAAGCATTAGTAAAGCGCTAAAACTAAGCGCAACAATACGGTTATCATGATTAACATCAGCTTCGCACAATTTATGATGACAATGCGGACATATAGCCATTTGTTTTGCAATGATGCGAGGGATATCAACAATTAGGTCGCAGCAAGGGCATACAGTTTGCAAATTGTTAACCTAATATAAAGTGACGTTACTGAATTTTGCTATATTTGCTGCATTAATACAACGCGAAAATCTAATTCGTACTTAGTTGAATACAAAGGCTGCGCGTTAAACTCACATTAATTACGTAGTCATTATAATTTAACACCTTCATTAAGCTGACTTGCTATACAAAGCCCGCTTAATAATTAAGTGAAGTAGGGGCAAGAAAGTAGCGCAGTAAAAAGGGTTAAGTTTAGTCATTAAGGCTTAACCACTTAAAAGTTACTTGGGCATTTAAAGGGGTTTAATCAAATAACGCTACAGTTTGGCGTGTTAGTGCAATTAACTCTCCTGATTGCGACCAAATACAACCATCCTCTAATCCATAACCATCTTTTGAATGATGAGTGATTGCTTCAAAACCTAGCCATTCCCCAGGTGTTAAGTTTGGTTCTTGAACAAACTCTAAATACCACGACATGCTACTTGCAGGAGCGGGTTGTTTAAACATTTGTAAAAGTGTTGGCGGCCATGCGTCAGTAAGCGCAATAACATGGGCCTCTGTTATTTGCTCTGGTGTATGTTTAAAGCGCATCCATCCACCTAAATGAGAGGTTTCTGCGCTGCTAAATGGCATAGCGCCTTGTTGTGGACATAAATCAACGTGTTGAAAAAATGCAGGCATTTGGTCTTTAACAAATGGTAAAGTATGGCGCTCATTTACTGGTTTTAAGCTTAGTGATTTTGATACAGGTACATTTATTGCTGATTCTCTACTTTTAGCAAAACATGCTTGTACTATTACACAGACTTGATTGTTTTGAATTGCTTTAGCAAGTACTTGAGTGCTGCTTTTCCCCTGGCGTAGTATTTCAACCGATAAAGAAAAAGGCGTGTCGGCAAGTAAAGGACCTACAAAATTAGTACTTAAAGACAGTAAACGACGATCCTCCGTTACCTTACCTCTTATTGCTTGATATAGCAGCGCAGCAGAAAGGCCACCAAAAGCCGTTCTGCCTTGGCACCAGTTTTCTGGAAATTGCATTGTAGCCGTTAGTTGTTCTGTACTTTGTGCTTTGCCAATTTTTGCTGCTTGCTCAAGTAAGTGATCAAAATACATGGTAGATATCCTTAATAAGTGCGATTTAGTAAATTTATAACACAGAGAAACTTGTCAGACCAGTAATTAAAAGTCACTGCCAGCGCTTCAAAAACAGTCATTCCTTACAGTTATTAGGGTTATTTTGTAAATAAATCATAAAAAATGAATTTTTTTTCATTTTTACAGTTGAAATAAGTTTGGAGCAACCCTATTTACTAGTCATCGAACGTTTAACGAATATTGAAGTTGGAGAAATTTCATGGGTAAAATTATTGGAATAGATTTAGGTACTACAAACTCTTGTGTTGCAGTACTTGATGGTGGCAAAGCACGTGTTATTGAAAACGCGGAAGGCGATCGCACAACCCCGTCTATTATTGCTTATACGCAAGACGGTGAAACATTAGTAGGTCAATCTGCTAAACGTCAAGCGGTTACTAACCCGACAAACACATTATTTGCAATCAAGCGTTTAATTGGTCGTCGTTTTGAAGACGAAGAAGTACAACGCGATATCGGCATCATGCCGTTTAAAATTGTTAAAGCCGACAACGGTGATGCATGGGTAGAAGCGGGCGGCGAGAAACGCGCTGCACCACAAATTTCTGCTGAAGTACTGAAAAAAATGAAGAAAACAGCTGAAGACTTCTTAGGTGAAGAAGTAACTGAAGCCGTAATCACAGTACCTGCATACTTTAACGATTCACAACGCCAAGCAACAAAAGATGCTGGTCGTATTGCGGGTCTTGAAGTTAAACGTATTATTAATGAGCCAACTGCTGCGGCACTTGCTTACGGCATGGATAAAAACCGTGGCGAAAACGTAGTTGCAGTATATGACTTAGGTGGCGGTACTTTCGATTTATCAATCATTGAAATTGATGAAGTTGAAGGCGAGCACACATTTGAAGTACTAGCTACAAACGGCGACACTCACTTAGGTGGTGAAGATTTCGATAACCGTGTAATCAACTACCTAGTAGCTGAATTCAAGAAAGATCAAGGCTTAGACCTTAAAAATGATCCGCTTGCAATGCAACGTGTTAAAGAAGCTGCTGAAAAAGCAAAAATTGAACTTTCATCTGCACAGTCTACTGAAGTAAATCTTCCGTATGTAACTGCTGATGCATCTGGTCCTAAGCACATGAACGTGAAACTAACACGCGCTAAGCTTGAGTCACTAGTTGAAGATTTAGTAACTAAAACAATTGAACCACTTAAACGTGCACTTGCTGATGCTGATTTATCAGTAAGCGACATCAACGACATTATTCTTGTTGGTGGTCAAACACGTATGCCTTTAGTACAAAAAATCGTTGCAGAGTTCTTCGGTAAAGAACCTCGTAAAGATGTTAACCCTGATGAAGCAGTANTAGCCGTAGGCGCAGCAATTCAAGGTGGTGTACTTGCTGGTGACGTTAAAGATGTACTATTACTAGACGTTTCTCCATTATCTCTAGGTATTGAGACAATGGGTTCAGTAATGACTGCATTGATTGAGAAAAATACGACGATTCCTACTAAGAAATCGCAAACGTTCTCAACAGCTGAAGATAATCAATCTGCTGTAACAATTCATGTACTTCAAGGTGAGCGTAAACGTTCAAGCGACAATAAATCTCTAGGTCAATTTAACCTAGAAGGTATTCGTCCAGCACAACGTGGTACACCGCAAATTGAAGTAACATTTGATGTTGATGCCGATGGTATCTTACATGTATCTGCTAAAGATAAAGATACAGGTAAAGAGCAAAAGATTACGATTCAAGCATCTTCAGGCTTAAGCGATGACGAAATTGAAGCGATGGTTCGTGATGCAGAAGCACATGCTGAAGACGATAAAAAGTTTGAAGAACTTGTAGCTGCTCGTAACCAAGCTGACGCTTTAGTTCACGGTACACGTAAGCAAGTTGAAGAAGCTGGCGATGCATTACCAAGCGAAGACAAAGAAGCGATTGAAGCTGCTGTTGTAGATTTAGAAGCTGCAATTAAGAGCGACAATAAAGAAGAGATTGAAGCTAAAACTCAAGCTCTTGCTGAAAAGTCTCAAAAACTGATGGAAATTGCTCAAGCGAAAGCACAGCAAGGTTCAGCAGATGCAGGCGAGCAACAGCAATCATCTAAGCAAGACGACGATGTTGTTGATGCAGAGTTCGAAGAAGTGAAAGACGACAAGTAATTGTTGCTACCGCTTCTCGCTAGCCAAAAACACTTAACTCAGTTAGGTGTTTAGGTTAGGATGAACAATTGAGGCGCGCGAGCAATAGCTTGTCGCGCCTTTTGCATGTATTCAAGGTTTAAAAATTCAATGATAAATCGATGCGATTTATCGGTTTATCCAGCAGCCTACGCTGCAAATAGAAAAGAGTAGTGTGATAGATATGTCAAAACGCGATTATTACGAAGTCCTCGGCGTAAGCAAAGATGCGAGTGAGCGAGACATAAAAAAAGCGTATAAACGCTTAGCGATGAAATATCATCCAGATCGTACCGCAGGCGATAAAGATCTCGAAATAAAATTCAAAGAAGTTAAAGAAGCGTACGAAATTTTAACCGACGATCAAAAGCGTCAAATGTATGACCAACATGGTCACGCAGCCTTTGAACAAGGTGGCGGCGGTGGTCACGGTGGTTTTGGTGGCGGTCAGGGCGACTTTGGTGATGTATTTGGTGAT
Organism: Pseudoalteromonas sp. TB64; assembly: GCF_000498095.1. Classification (GTDB taxonomy): domain Bacteria; phylum Pseudomonadota; class Gammaproteobacteria; order Enterobacterales; family Alteromonadaceae; genus Pseudoalteromonas. Next base: position 16,249 of record NZ_AUTQ01000121.1, on the reverse strand, counting down.
GTATTTGGTGATATTTTTGGGGGCGGCGGTGGTCGACGCCAATCTCGTCAACAACGTGGATCTGACTTACGTTATAACATGGACTTAAGCTTAGAAGAAGCGGTTCGTGGTAAAGAAGTTGAAATTAAAGTGCCAACATGGGTTGGTTGTGAACCATGTGACGGCAGTGGTGCTAAAGCTGGTTCTAAACCTAAAACATGTACAACGTGTCATGGTGCTGGCCAAGTACAAATGCGCCAAGGCTTCTTTGCTGTACAACAAACGTGTCCAACGTGTCAGGGTCAAGGTCAAATTATTTCTGATCCTTGTAACAGTTGTCATGGTCAGGGTCGTGTAGAGAAAACTAAAACGCTTTCAGTTAAAATTCCAGCAGGCGTTGATACAGGTGATCGTATTCGCTTAACTGGCGAAGGCGAAGCCGGTATGCATGGCGCGCCATCGGGCGATTTGTATGTGCAAGTGTCGGTTCGTGAACATGAAATATTTGTACGTGAAGCGAATAATTTATATTGTGAAGTGCCAATTAGCTTTACAACATCGGGTCTTGGTGGCGAAATTCAAGTGCCAACACTAGATGGTCGTGCAAAACTTAAAATACCTTCTGAAACTCAAACGGGCAAAATGTTCCGTATGCGTGGCAAAGGTGTTAAGTCTGTACGCAGTGGTGCTCAAGGCGATCTAATTTGTAAAGTAGTAATCGAAACGCCAGTTAATCTTAACGAGCGTCAACGTGAACTACTTAAAGAACTAGATGAAAGCATGGGCACAGACAGCTCAAAAAACCGTCCTAAAGAGCAAGGCTTTTTTGATGGTGTTAAAAAGTTTTTTGATGATTTAACTAAGTAAATTTAAATTATTATAAATAATGAAACGACGCTTTTAGCGTCGTTTTTTTTGCTTTAAACTTAATTTTTGTTACTGTTAATAAAAACACGATTAGATAGTATGACACCAGCAATAGAGCTACTTAAAAAACAAAAAATTCCTTTTGATGTACTAAGTTATGAGCACGATACAAGTAATAGCCATTACGGGCTTGAAGCGGTAGAAAAGCTAAATCTAAATAGCGAACAAGTATACAAAACCCTTGTTCTTGAAACGCACGAAGGGCAATTAATCGTTGCTATTACACCGGTATCTCAGCATGTTAACTTAAAGCAACTTGCAAAGTGTTGTGGTACTAAAAAAGTGGCTATGGCTGNCTGCCGCTCAAAAGGTACAAACTAGCACTGGTTATATTTTAGGGGGTGTAAGCCCATTAGGTCAAAAGAAGCGTTTACCAACCTTTATGCATAGCAGCGCATCACAGTTTGAAAACATATACGTTAGTGCAGGAAAGCGAGGCTTAGAAGTAGCCTTAAAACCAGCTGATTTAGCCTTATTAACGAATGCTAAATTTGGCGATTTTTAATGCTTTTAAAATCAAGCTGAGTCGTTTTTGGGATAATTATAAGCGTTATATTTGCTGCATTAACAATTGTTAACTACAGTCTAAGACCTTCTGAGTGCAATAATTACGGCTAGCAAGATGAACTTTAATGATGTTGATTACTTTGCAATATTAATAGCTGCTCTTTCCTCATTTATGCTTCGTGGTGTGTGGTATTCAAAAGTAATGTTTAAACAAGCATGGTTGGAAAGCTGTGGTTTAACAGAGCTTGATTTACAATCGGCAAACCCAAATTGGATATTTGTAGGAAGTTTCATTTTTGCATTAATATCAGCGTTTACTCTGTCTCTTTTTTTAGGTGCTGATATAAGTACAGGTGAAGGCGTTTTTACTGGTTTTGCTATCGGCTTATTTTGGGTAAGTAGCTCATTAGGCTTAAATTGTATTTTTGAACAGCGCCCGGCTAAATTATTTTTAATTAACAGTGGTTATCATATATTGCAGTTCTCTATCATGGGCTTAGTTTTAGAGCTTTGGTCATAGTTTGATAAATATTGAGGTTAAATTGTAATGAATAATAACGGGTTATACTTTTTTCTTGATAGTTTTATATTAGTAAGTTAACGTTTATTTATACTTAAAATTTTAACCAGTGGTAGTAAAGCGTATGAAAATACTGGTTGTTGATGATATGCCGTTAATGCGTCACGTACTAATAAATATGCTCAGAAAGTTAGAGTATGACGATATTGTTGAAGCAACTGATGGCATTCAAGCGTTTACTTTGCTTCACCAACAGCATTTTGATTTAGTGATCACAGATTTACACATGCCAAAAATGGATGGTAAAAACTTACTAAATCGTATTCGCGATGATGTTAAATTAGCTTCTTTACCTGTGCTAATGGTGACCTGCGAGGATAACGGTGATCGTGTAAAAGAAATAATTGCGGCAAACGTTTCAGGTTTTATAATTAAGCCATTCAATTTAAATGTTTTGTCTACCCAGTTAAACATCGTTATTGGAAAAATGAATAAAACCTAATTTTAAATAGATTGTAGATTGTGGAGTGTGTAGTGGCTAAACCGAATAAAAAAGGACCTTCGAGAACAGTCGATATCTTTTGTAGCCAATGTAAAACTCAATTATATACTTACCGCAAAGGAGGAAAGGGCGCGCTTATTAAGTGTTTTGTTGAGCGTATTGTACAAAACTATACACAACAAATTGGTATTTGCCCTAGCTGTGAGCGTCAATTTGCACGCACAACTGTAATTCGAGGTGTACCTGCTTATAAGATGATTGGCGGTAAAGTTACGTTTAAATAGTCGCTAACCTCAAACTTGAATGTTAAATTTATACCAGTGACTATTTTTCAGTGCTAACGGTGCTAACGGTGCTAAAAGCAATTGCAATAAACTAGCTATTGATGCTCAAATTTCCCCTGTTATTTTAAAAATCTCCTACTAAAATTTTTAATATTTAAGTTTTTAAATCAGTATCTAGTAAATCACTTAACCTTATTTCAGGTTAACTAGTGTAACCATTACGCCTATTTTAATATGCCCTACCTGTGTTATGTAAACATTATCAGTGCTTATATTAGTAAACTATTGAGTAATACACTTTTATGATTATATGCAGGACATTTATCCTTGTTCGATTTAAGCAGTTTGTTAGAATCGCCCGGTTTTGCTGTTTCAATGAATGAAAAAATACCCTCCCCATGGATTGGGCCAGTTTTTTGGGTTATTTAAAAAATGGATAAAGGATAGTTTCGTGATAGCACTCTTGTTTGACATTATAGGTATGGCTGGCACCTTTTTGGTTGTTGGTTCGTTCTTTTTATTACAGCTTGGTAAGACTTCTCCGACCAGCCTAATGTACAATATAATGAATTTAACAGGGGCAATTTTATTATTAATTAGCCTGTGTTATAACTTTAATTTGGCTAGCTTTGTTATAGAAATATTTTGGATTGCGGCTTCGTTAATTGGCTTATATAAATACGCAAAAAACAAATCTACTTTAGCTGCAAGTTAATAAATTATAGATTTAGTTTTTTATAGATCGCTGTAAATACCTTTATTTACGGCGATTTTTGTTTTTATACATTCTTGATGTATTTGTTAACAAAAAGTTTATATCTCTATAAAGAATAAGTCGTTACACTAGCGCCCTAAAAATTATCTAGGCTATTTTTGTAGGCGAGCCATGTTTTCTTTTTCAAAAAAAATAATCACCATATGTATATTACTAATATTAATATTGGTATCAACCTTCTGGATCGGTCGCGCTCATGATGTTGAACAAGCAACCTATCAAGCAAAGCGCCAAGTAACACAATTAAATCATTATATTGATACTGAACTTGCTCGTTTTTCTGCTATTCCGCAATTATTAACATACAATGAGCTTATGATTAATTTTGTCAGTGGCGAGCAACAACACTATAGCGTTATTAATAATTACCTTGCAGATATTCAACAAGCTAGCGGCGCATCTGATATTTTTATACTTAATACTCAAGGAGCTGTAACAGCAAGCAGCAATTGGCAAGCAGATTATACTTTTTTGGGCAGCAACTTTGCTTTTAGACCTTACTTTAAACGTGCGTTTGCGGGTGAAAAAGTAGCATATTTTGCTTTAGGTATGCGCTCTAAAGAGCGTGGTATATATTTTTCTCAGGCGGTATATAAAGATAATAAAGCTATTGGAGTTGTTGTTTTAAAAGTGAATGTAAGTAAATTCGAAAACGACCGAGAGCTATTAAACACCTCAAAAGGCAGTCACTTTTATTTACAGCTAGCAGATGAAGTTATTGCAATGTCTGATATTGAGGGATGGCGTTTAAACAGTTTTACAGAGCTCGGCATTGAAGCACGCCGTGATATTAAGTTACGCAGAGCCTATCTCGATCACCAACCGCAATATATTAAGCAGCTTCAATTTACGAGTGAAAATATTCCACATTTTAAAATAGATAAAGCGCTATATGTTACTTCATCTATGCCACTTCGTTATTTTAATGCCACTATGAACCTACTTGTTGATGTGTCTAAAGTTAATTCAGCACAAGTTCCTCGTTTATTTTGGGCATTCATTATTTATACTTTACTTATTATTATTGGTTACAGTTTACTTACCCGTTTTGCAGGCTATAAAAAACTATTGTACTCAAGGCACAGCCTAGAGCTTGAGGTTGTTGAGCGTACCCAAGCACTCGAAAAAGTGCAAACTGCATTAGTGCAATCAGCAAAGCTTGCGACAATAGGGCAACTGAGCGCGGGTATTAATCACGAAATAAATCAACCATTGAGTGCTATTAATACCTATTTAGCTTCTGCAAAACGTTTACTTGCAAAAGGCAATGTTACAGCACTTAATGAGAGCTTAATTGTTATTGAAGGGTTAGTTGAACGCGTGCATCAAATTGTTGGTCAGCTTAAACATTTTAGTAAACCTTCTGATATGCAGCTTAGACCCTATCCCCTTGCAGGGCTTGTTAATAATGCTTTAATGATTTCGAGCGCGCAATTAAAGCAAGACAACGTGCAAGTAGAGTCTCCTAAATTTGATGAAACAGTTGTGGTATGGGTTGATGCACTTAAATTTGAGCAAGTGCTTGTTAACTTAATTACTAACGCCAGCCAAGCTATGAATGGCGCTATTGTACGTAACTTAAGCTTTCACTTAGAATGTTTTGAAGAGCGTGTGAAATTATCGATATTAGATACTGGCGCGGGCATTGAGCAACATGCATTTGGTAATTTGTTCGAACCTTTTTACAGTACTAAATCAAGTAATGGTTTAGGGTTGGGTTTATCTATATCAAAGCAAATAATCGACTCGTTTAATGGCTGTTTAAGTGCACATAATCGATTAGAAGGCGGCGCTGAATTTATAATTAGCCTGTCGAGTAAAGAGCCAAGCAATCAAGCAAATATTGAAAACACGCCTACTCAGGAAAATCAAAATGATTGATAACACATTGTGTAAACATGTCGTCGTCATTGATGATGAAGCGATGATAAGAGATTCGCTTAAGCAACTGCTAACACTCGAGGGTTATGTTGTAGAGTGCTTTAATGACGCAAGCACCGCTTTGAGCAAGCTCAATAGGCGCTTTATGGGCATTATACTTAGCGACATTAATATGCCCGTTATGGATGGATTAACACTCCTGGAGCAAGTAACCGCATTTGACAGCGAGCTGCCGGTAATATTTTTAACCGGTTATGCAGATGTATCTGTTGCCGTTAAAGCAATGCAGTTAGGTGCATACGATTTATTTGAAAAGCCTCTTAACGAAAATTTACTCGATTGTTTAGCAAGAGCGTGTGATAAACGCCGCCTTGTTATGGAGAATCGCGCGTTAAAGCTTGCAGTGCAAAAAACCTCAGCGCCAGGCGTTCGTATATTGGGTGATACACCTAAAATGCAGCATATGATGCATTTACTAAATACCGTTATAGACACGCCTACCGATGTAATGATTGAAGGCGAAACGGGCACAGGCAAAGAGCTTGTAGCACGTTATTTACACGATCAGAGTAATCGCTCAAGCAGTAACTTTGTTGCTATTAATTGTGGTGCAGTACCCGAACAATTGATAGAAAGCGAACTGTTTGGCGCAGCAAGTGGAGCATACACGGGTGCTACGCAAAGTCGAAAAGGTAAGTTTGAATATGCACAAGGCGGTACGGTATTTTTAGATGAAATAGAAAGCACCCCCATGTCGTTACAGGTTAAGTTATTACGTGTATTAGAAGAGCGAAAAGTAACCCCCGTAGGTGATAATAAAGCTATTGATTTAGATATAAGAATTGTTGCAGCGACTAAAGTAGACTTACTATCGTTAGTTGAAAAGGGTGAGTTTAGAGCTGATTTATATTACAGGTTGAGCTTAGTTAAAGTAAATATTCCGCCTTTACGAGAGCGAAAAGCAGACATACTTTTATTGTTTAAACATTTTAGCTCAATAGCAGCGACTCGTTATCATAAAGCTCCAGCACCTTTAAACAGTGAATTACAGCAGCGTTTATTAGCTTACGATTGGCCAGGAAATGTGAGAGAGCTTAGAAATCAAGCTGAGCGCGCTGTATTATTAGGTGTTGAACTTGCGTTTTCGGTTACAAAAACACAAACCTTAGGTGAGCTTTCACCGGATTTAAGTCTATCTGAAAAAGTATCGTTTTATGAGCAATCACTTATCGAAGACGCACTTGAGAGAAACCATGGAAGTATTAAAAATACTATGGAAACATTGCAAATTGCGCGTAAAACCCTTTACGATAAAATGAGTAAATACAGCCTTAACCGCGATATGTTTATCGATTAAATGTGTGGATAAAGTGACAAGCCTTGCTTTTTAGTGTGTGGGATTTCGCACATTGATGTGTAAATAAAGTACATGTTTAATTTTAAGGTTATGAAATAAATAAGTTTTATATCATTGGCAGTGTGCTTGCTTAGTAAGTTCCGACAATAAGTAGATTCTAATAATTAGGACACACAATGATAAATTTCAAACACACCACTATTTATCTAGCTTCAATAAGCTGCTTAACCACATTTTCGCATACTGCTTTAGCCGTTGATTACACTGTATATGGTAAAGCCGAAGTACAAATTGCTAATACTGACACCGGTATTATGCGTTACGCTGAAAAAGGCACACAAATAGAAGCGCCTTATTCGCGTATTGGTATTAAGGGCGATCATAAACTTAACGAATATTTAAGTGCTGTTTTTAAATATGAAGTACAAGTTAAAGGTTTTGAAGAAGATGATACTGAAGAGCCTTTTACTGCACGTAATACTTACTTAGGTTTAAAAGGTGCTTTTGGTGAAGTTGTTGTAGGTCGTAACGACACTCGCTTTAAATACTCTGAAGGTAAACTCGATAACTTTAACGAAACTCAAGCCGATATGGCACAGGTTATTGCTGGTCAAGACCGCCTCGGTGACACAATAACTTACACCTCAAACTATTGGTATAATACGCAGTTTTCATTTACCTACGCTCCTAAAGACGATAATAAAGATAATGAAGCAGGTTTTGCTGCTACGCTTATTTATGGTGATCGTAATTTAAATAATACGCCATATTACTTATCGTTAAGCCATGTTGATTCACTTAATAATATTACTGCAAGCAGAATTGCCGGTGTTTATAAGTTCGAACAATTACAACTTGGTGCGTTATACCAACATTCAGAATCAGTAGATGGCACAAAGTCGGGCAATGGTTACGTATTAAGTGCAAGCTATGCCCTCGATAAGTGGGTGCCAAAAATTCAATTTGCTAAAGATGACTCAACTCTTCGTCAAGCATCTGAGGCAACGCAATGGAGCACAGGCCTTGATTATGTATTTGATAAGCAAACTACAGCTTATCTTTTATATACCGATCTTAATTTAGAAGAACAAGACGACAGCAGTGTTGCGCTTGGTCTTAAATACAAGTTTTAGAGGCTAGCTATGACAGATAATATATTGACGCAAGAACCAGATAAGAACAGACATTTTCAATGGCTTTTTTTAGTACTGGGCCCTTTAGTAATGCTATTAACATGCTTACTTGATCCGCCAACAGGAATGTCGGTTGCGGCATTTAAAACCGCAGGTTTAGCGTTTTGGATGGCATCGTGGTGGGTAAGTGAAGTTGTACCAATTCCGGCAACTGCATTGCTACCACTGGTAATATCACCACTTGCTGACATAGCAGCAATAAAAAGTGTGGCTGCGCCGTATGCACACCCGTTAATCTTTTTATTTTTAGGCGGATTTTTAATCTCAATTGCTATGGAGCGTTGGGGTTTACATAAACGTATTGCATTAAGCACCATGTTATATGCGGGTAAAAAACCAAGTTTACAAATTTTAGCTATGATGCTTGTTACTGCATTTTTATCTATGTGGATGTCTAATACTGCGACAGCCGTAATGATGTTGCCTATTGCACTTTCAATTACTAATTTGGTTAAGCAATCAGACCCTGAAAATGATGGTTTTGGGAAAGCCTTACTGTTATCAATTGCCTATGGTGCCAGCATTGGTGGTATTGCTACATTAATAGGCACACCGCCTAATGCATTAATGGCTGCTTACTTATCAGATAGCTACCAGATAGAAATTGGCTTTGCTCAATGGATGATTGTAGGTGTACCACTTTCTTTAAGTATGCTAATCATTAGCTGGGTTTGGCTTACTAAGTTTGCGTATAAAGTAGATGCTAATGCTAAAGATAATCAAAAAATTGATACCAAAGCGGTATTTTCTGAACAGTTAAAAAAGCTTGGAATAATGCAACGCGCAGAAAAAGGCGTATTGTTTGTATTTGTGCTTGCTGCACTTTGCTGGATATTTAGACCTTTATTGGGTGATATAACCGGTCTTAAAATTTCAGATACTACAATTGCAATTGCTGCGGCATTACTGCTGTTTGTAATGCCTGCTAATAAAGGCAGTGATGAGCGTATTCTTGATTGGCAAAATGCCTCACAAGTGCCTTGGGGTGTATTATTATTGTTTGGGGGCGGACTTACGCTTGCATCTCAAATTAAATCGTCAGGTCTTGCTGAGTTTATTGCTCACATGATTGAAGGCGCAAGTGCGATTCCTCTTGTTATGAGTGTGCTTGTTGTGGTTGCTTTAATTACATTTTTAACTGAAATTACAAGCAATACAGCAACCGCTGCAGGTTTCTTACCGTTATTAGGCCCTGTTGCTGAATCGATAACAGGTTCACCCCTTGTATGGGTTATTCCTGCTGCTATTGCGTGTAGTTGCGCATTTATGATGCCTGTAGCAACACCACCTAATGCGATTGTGTTTGGCTCAGGGCAAATACAAATGCGCGACATGATAAGAGCAGGCTTTGTACTAAACATCGTCGCAATTGTTTTAATAACACTTGTAACAATGACGATTGCAGCCCAAGTATTTGGCTTTTAAAACTGTACTAAATTAGTTCCAACCAACCTATATCAGAGTAGTTTTGTTTAAAGTTATAACTTAAAGCAAAGCTACTCTTTATATCCAATCTATTTCAGTTAAATTCACGCCATTAGTGTTCAAAAGAGTTGCTTAGGGTAGATTTACCCTTAAAAACTCAAGTTATATATTACGCTTTCAAGCAAATTAGTGTTATTGCTCGAGAAACAGAACAAGGTTATAGTCTCGTATAACTTTAAAAGCTGAGCAATCTATTTTGACCACTGACACATCACACACTGCTTCTTTAATTACACAATTTGATGAGTTACAAAACTCTTTTTTAGCGACCCCGTACTTATCGATTAAGGAGCGCATTGCTGTTCTAAAAAAGTTGCGAGCGCGTGTTGTAGACCTTGAAGAAGAACTCGTTGCAGCAGCATCAAAAGACTTTGGTTACAGAACTGCGTTTGACACCTTACTGGGTGATATATTGCCGACAGTGCAGGGAATTGCCCATATAATAAAAAAGTTACCAAAATGGTCAAAACCAAGTAATAGATCAGTGGGTTTAAGTTTATGGCCTTCAAAGGTCAGCGTAACTTATCAGCCTAAAGGGGTCGTTGGTGTTATAGCGCCTTGGAATTACCCTATTCAATTAGCGATTGTGCCTGTTATAACAGCTATTGCGGCTGGTAACAGAGTAATGCTAAAACTGAGCGAGTTTACACCTCATACAAATATTGTACTCGAAAAGCTATTTAACGACGAAATGCAGGAGCATTGCAAAGTAATACAAGGTGGTAGCGATGTAGCTGCTGAGTTTTCATCGCTCCCATTTGCACACCTACTATTTACGGGTTCAACAGGCGTTGGTAAATTAGTAATGGCGTCGGCAAGTCGTAACTTAACACCTGTAACACTGGAGTTAGGTGGTAAATCGCCTGTTATTATTACTGAACAAGCTGATATTGCAAAAGCAGCAGAAGCTTTGTTATTTGGGAAAATGGCGAATGCAGGGCAAATTTGCGTTGCGCCCGATTATGTATTTGTCCCAAAAGCGCTTGAGCATCAGCTTATCCAACAATTATGTGACTTATATAAAAAGCATTTTAAAGATGGTGTTGAAGGCAAAAATTTAACATCAATTATTAGTGACTCACATTACCAGCGTTTAACCGGCTATTTAGCACAAGCAGAGCAACTCGGTGCGAGTATTGTTAAACCGCTTGACCATAATCAACAAGATGCAGATAAGCATCGCTTGGGGTTACACATTGTTACGCATGTAACTGATGAGATGCAGTTAATGCAAGATGAGTTGTTTGGACCAATATTGCCAATAATGAGTTATGACAAATTAGATGATGCGGTTGACTACATAAAGCGTCATCATCACCCATTAGCACTTTATATTTTAGGTCAAGATAAACATGCCCAAGAATACATTATTAAACAAACGCTTAGCGGCACAGTAGCGGTAAACGATACACTAGTGCAAGTTACAGCAGATGATGCACCATTTGGTGGTGTTGGGCACTCTGGCATGGGGAATTACCATGGTAGGGAAGGGTTTTTAACCTTTAGCCATGCTAAAAACACGCTTGTTTCAGGCTCGTTTAATCCGCGTATTGGCATGTTACTTAAACAAAGTAAGGTACTTATTAAGTTATTAAAATGGCTTTATATTCGCTAACTTTATTTAAACTTAAAATAAAAAGGCTGATCTACATTTGAAGTTAACTTCATAGTAGTTCAGCCTTTTTTAATTATTTAATGTAAAAAACAAAGCTTAAAACAATCGACCTTCACCTGCATAGGTACCCGCCAAAATTCTAGCGTAAATAGCATCAGCTTTTTCTTTAGCTTCTTCAATTTCTTTTGGCAGCATTTTACGTTCATCAAGTTTACGGCTATGGTTTGCTTCCATATTGCCATTATATTCAGCAATGGTATTCCAAATGTATGATTTTTCTAGATCCTTAGGCATACCTAAACCTTCAAAATACATAAGTGCTAAGTTAAATTGCGCAAGAGAGTAATTATTAGCAGCCGCTTTTTCGTACCAGTTTTTAGCAAGTTCATAATCAAGCGATACACCATCACCATTGGCATACATAACACCTAGGTTAAACTGTGCTGCTGGTAAATTTTTCTTTGCTGCTTTTTCGAATAAAGTAATGGCCATTTGCTTATCAAGTTTTACACCTTTGCCATCACTGTATAAAACAGCCAATGCAAACATCGAATCAGCATGGTTCTTCTTTACACCTTGTTGATAAAGTTGAGCCGCTTTACGGTAGTCACGCGTTACTCCAAAACCACCTTCATACAGTTTAGCTAGCTCATAAATACCAGGTGCAAAGCCTTTATCTGCAAGGTATTCAAACTCTTTTAGTGCGTCTTCAAAATAACCTTCGTTAGCGGCTTTAATGCCATCTTCTAACGTTGCATGAGCAAAAGGGCTCGCGAATAAAACGCCAGCAAGAATTAAAGTTTTTAAATTAAACTGTGACATAACAATGTCTCCAATTAGTAAGAGTAGCAATATGTATTAATACAAATTTTTATTAAAAACATGATCATTTTAGCAAATTAGGTAACTCATCATCACCGTTTTAAACTACTCTCGTACAGCTGCACAAATACATAAGGCAGAGTAATTAAGGAGTAATTGGCAACAAAAACTGTATCTTGTAATTACTGATTTGATATTAAGCTATTAACCAGGCGTTAAAATGAATCACTAATTTAATGCAAATTAATATAATTAAACGTTATTTTATTAATATTTGGGCTAAATGATTAATTGGAACGTTTAAGTACAGGTGCAAAAGCAATGCCTACTGATATGTTTTACGCTTGCTTAAATATAAAAGCAAGACGATGAGGTTTCAGCGGGTCTATATAGTATTTTATAGTTTAAAATAAGGCTTTTGCATTAAATGCATTTAGTATAGAAGTGTAAGATACAGATATTACAGAAAATTTAAAGAAATAAAAAAAGCCCGTTAGGGCTTTTTTGAGTCATATCAACCGTCACTAATATGAGCAATGTAGCAAGTAATTGTGCTCTTTTGTGTTATTACTTGGGTCGAGTAAGCAATAAACACGAAGCGGCACGGTCTTCTTTAATTAATATCAGCATCCTTGCTGTAAGTTCTTCCTTAGGGCACTGAGGTCGTTACACTTTGCTTATGCGAACGATTATCGATTAGATTTAAGCTTAAGTCAACATTAAATGATAACTATTATCAAATGAGTTTATTTACAGTTAACTACATAAATATAAAAACGAGGGACGAGATGCTAAATAACACTAAAATGAAAAAGCTTACACGTGCAGGTTTAGCTATAAGCATGTTGTTTTTATGCAGTTGTTCTGCCTCATTTACTTATAATAATTTAAGTTGGCTTTCATCGTTTTGGGTTGATGATTATGTTGATTTAAATAAACAACAAAACAAACAATTAAAAAAAATTATTGAAACAACGCAACACTGGCACAGGTCAACTCAATTACCAGCATATAAACAAGATATACAAAATATAAAATCACTGTTTAACGAAGGTATAAAACCTGAGCAACTTAAAAACCAAATTGTATTTGCAAAAAAGCATTGGCGTAACCTGCTTGAATACGCTTACGAGCCTTTGGCTGAAGTAGGTTTAACTTTGACGCCATTACAGCGCAAAGAGCTTATAAATAATATTCAGGAACAAATTGATGAAGAACGAGATGAATTTAATGAGCAAACACTTATAGCACGTAAAAAAGATCGTTTAGAAGAACAATTAGAATACTACGAACAATGGCTAGGAAAACTTACTCCTGAGCAAAAAACACTTATTAAATTAACTAACGATAAACATCAGGACTCAGGTGAACTGTGGCTCGAATACAAACAAAAGCGTTTAAATGCAGCTAAAGAAGTGCTTGAAAGTACCACTCTATTGCAAGCTGAGTTTATTGAGCAATTAAGTACCGTAATAAAAGAACGTGAATTGTACATGAGTCCAGTGCAGCTTAAAGTTAATGAGGAAAACCTTAATTTGTACGTCGATTTATTATATACGTTAAATACCACTTTAAGTGACAAACAACGTGAAAATGTAAATGATCGTTTTGATGAGCTAATCGATACATTGAATGATATTATTGAGGGCTAAAACATTATTAATCAATCACTTTGCTATACAGTCGTTACATAAAGTTACGTAGAAGTAAGGTTGTTGTTCAATTTTTGTAGTTATTTAAATGAATCTCAAAATTGTCACGTAGCGTGGCTGTAATCATCAAAATAAATGATGGTTTGTTAAGGTAAAAGTTATGGTTACTGATTTAAAAAGCATATTAAATAGCTGGGCACCTCTTAAAGATCAGCAAGAGTGGGTTTTGGCGACGTTATATAAAATTGAGGGCTCAAGCTATCGAAAGTTAGGCGCAATGATGCTTATTTCGAGTTTAGGGCAACGCTTAGGTATGCTCTCTGGCGGTTGTTTAGAGGCTGATATACAGCGACATGCTAAGCAGGTAATGAGCACGTTAACGAGTAAAACTATAAGTTACGATGCAACAGATGAAGATGATTTAACATTTCAGCTAGGTATTGGTTGTGGCGGTATAGTGCATATTTTACTTCAGCCGATTCATAAGTCTAATGAGTACTTACAGCTTGAGCTTATGAACAAAGCACTTAACAATAATATTGCGGGACGTTATCTTCAGCAAATTGACCCTATTGTACCTGTGGGAAATGGGGTGTTTACTCAAAATTCAGAGCAACAAGGGTTATCAATTAATCGAAAAGCTCAGCTAATTGAAATTAATAACGCTACGTCATTACAAATATCTATTTATCCACCTCCTCACATACTTATTGTAGGCGGTGGAGCAGATGCAGTGCCTGTTTATACATTCGCTAAACAACTTGGTTGGAGTGTTACAGTATGGGATACGCGCCCAGCAAATGCTAAAAGACAGTACTTTACACATGCTGATGCTATTTTACGTACTACGCCAAGTGAGTTACGTGAGTACTGTTTAGCAAACAAAGTAGATGCTGCTATTTTAATGGCTCACAGTGTTGAACTTGATGCGAGCGCACTTGCTGCCCTCGCTGATACTTCCTTTAAGTACATTGGCTTACTTGGTCCTAAACATAGACGAGCACAGGTATTAACACAGGCTAACACTTCAGTTGAGCAAATAAAGTCACCTGTATTTGGTCCTGTAGGCTTAAATTTAGGTGGTGACTCACCTGAGAGTATTGCACTTTCGCTAATTAGTGAAATACACGCGGTGCTTTCAAGCAAAAATGCGACCTCGTTAAGTAACTGGGGAAATGATAAGTGTTAATAGCAAAAGTGATATTAGCGGCAGGGCAATCATCACGATTCAATGGTTGTAAGTTAACCGCCGACCTTGGTGCTGGGCAAACGATGATTGAACATGGCGTTAATATTTTACAAGCACTTGATAGCTCGCCTGTGTTTGTAGTGACTGGCGCATGGCATAAAGAAGTAAAAAACATACTCGTAAATAATAAAAACATTAAATTAATTGAAAATAAACAGTGGGATAAAGGCCTAGGTGACTCTATTGCGACAGCAACTAAAGCCATTTTAGAAAATCAGCAACCAGATGGCATTTTATTTATACTTGCTGATCAAGTTGAGCTCACTACAAAGCATTTAAGTGAGTTGGTTACAAACTTTAAAAGGCATCCTTCTCGTTGGTGCGCCAATTATGGTGAGCGCTTAGGAGTTCCTGTGATATTTCCTAAGGTTGATCTATCGAGGCTTAGCGACTTAACTACAGATAAAGGTGCGCAGCATTTACTACGTTGCACCGATGAAGAGGTTAATACTATTAATTTAAAATGCGCGAGTTTAGATATAGATACTCAAGCGCAGTTAAATGATTTTTTGAATAAAACGCGATAAAAATATTTTAATGAAAGAAATATAACTATGGGTCAATAGTTACATTTCTTAATAGTTATAGTAACTCTTTAAACTATACGCATAGTTTAAAGAGTTGCTATAAAAAGCTTAATCAAGGGGCAAGCTATGGTGACGTTTACAATTAATGGCAAGGTGATTGAATCACACGCGAGTGAAGATACACCGTTGTTATGGGTTATTCGTGATGAAATTGGGTTAAAAGGCACTAAATTTGGTTGTGGTATTGCAATGTGTGGTGCATGTACTGTGCATTTAGATGGGCAAGCAACGCGTTCTTGTGTATTACCGGTAGGCGCTATTGCAGGCAAAAATATTACGACCATTGAAGGGTTAAATAACGAACACCCGCTACAAAAAGCATGGGTTGAAGAACAAGTACCACAATGTGGTTACTGTCAATCGGGTCAGATAATGCAAGCAGCTACATTACTTGCTACTAACCCAAACCCTTCAGACGAAGAAATAACCAATCATATGAATGGTAACTATTGTCGCTGTATGGCTTACAAACGTATTAAAACGGCTATTCAACGAGCAGCAGATGAGTCAAAAAGTGTTGTTAATATTTTTGATCCTAATGCACAAGACGCTTAACTGGAGCCGACAATGAAAAAATTATTTCAAAAAAATAGTGAAACCGTTAATTTAAACCGTCGTTCATTCATGATTGGTACTGCAAGCGCAGGTTTAGTTATGGCGTTTGCCCCTGCATTCTTTTCTGGCTCGGTAAGTGCAAAAGAATCAATAGCTCAACAAGCATTTTCACCTACAATTTGGTGGACAATGAACACCGATGGTGGCATTGAAGTAAGCATTGCAAAAGCCGAAATGGGTCAACATATAGGTACTGCATTAGCGCGTATTGTTGCAGACGAACTTGAATGTGATTGGGACAAAGTTTCAATTACGTACGTAGATACCCATGAAAAATGGGGTTATATGGTCACCGGCGG
>NZ_AUTQ01000120.1:988-12455 GCF_000498095.1 Pseudoalteromonas sp. TB64 | reverse complement strand
AAGCCGGTGCTGCGGGCAGAATTGCGCTAATAGAAGCTGGTGCAAAAATGTTAGGTGTTACAGCTGGTACATGTCGTGCTGAAAAAGGCTATATAGTCTCTGGCGACAAATCTGTTAGTTATGCTGATTTAGTTAAAAAAGGCGAGTTTAATCGTACTTTTACAAGTGAGGAAGTAGCAAGTTTACCACTAAAACCAGCCAATAAACGCCATTTGACGGGGCTTAAGCAAGACTTTAAAGCGCTTGATATACCTGCCAAAACCAATGGTACCGCAGTGTATGGAATAGACGTAGAAGTTGAAGGCATGCTCTATGCTCGCCCAGTAATACCGCCAACTCGCTTTGGTAGTGAAGTAATAAGTGTTGACGATACCGCAGCAAAAACAATTAAAGGTTATAAGGGTTATGAAATTTTAACTGACCCAAGTAATACGGTAGAAGGCTGGGTTGTTGTATTAGCTGATAATTACCCAAGTGCAATTAAAGCTGTAGATGTACTAAAGGTTAAGTATAAAAAAGGTAGCGCAGCAAACGTAACTGAGTCTGATATTCAAAAAGAAGGTGTGCGTTTATGTCAGCAAACTGATTCAGGCACTTTATTTGTTGATGAAGGCGATATAAAGAAAACTCAAACCGATGCAAAAGAATTACTCGAATCAATGTATACCACAGCGACCGCGAGTCATTATCAGTTAGAGCCTTTAAACGCGCTTGCACAGTTCAAAGATGGAAATTGGATTATCCACACCGGTAACCAATGGCAATCGCTTACATTGCCAGCCATAGCAAAAGCACTAGAGGTTGCACAAGATAAAGTGATTATTCGCCCGTACTATTTAGGCGGTGGTTTTGGTCGTCGATTATTTGGTGATTGGACTGTACCCGCAGCCCTTACTGCAAAAGCGGTAGGTAAACCTGTAAAGCTTGTGTTTACTCGAAAAGATGACAGTTTATTTGATCAATCTCGCTCAGCGTCTACTACAAAAATGACGGCATCGTTTGACAAAAACGGTGCTTTTACTGGTTTAGAGCATGCTTTTGCAGCAGGGTGGCCAACTAAAGCAATGGCACCAGGGTTCTTAGCTCCAGGTGTTGATGGTAAAGGCAAATTTGATGCATTTTCGGCATCAGGTGCTGATCATTGGTATAGCATGAACAGCCACCGTGCAAGAGCCATTAATAATGGACTTGTACAAAGTACATTTATTCCAGGGTGGTTACGCTCAGTAGGACCAGGTTGGATTGCTTGGGGCCTTGAGTCGTTCATTGATGAAGTTGCACACAAACAAGGTAAAGATCCTGTTGAATTTCGCCTTGAAATGTTAGATGCACAAGGTAAGCAAGCAGGTAAAGCACCAGAGAGTGTAGGTGGAGCATCACGTTTACACAGTGTACTTAAAAAAGTATCTAAAAAAGTAGCCAATGTTAAGTTAGGCGAAGACGAAGGTATTGGATTTTCGGCCAGCTCAGGGCAAGAACGCACCATGCCGGCATGGATTGCAACCGCTGCACATGTGCATGTTAATCGTGCTGATGGTAAAATAACGCTTAAAAAGCTGTATGTGGTTGTTGATGCAGGTTTAATAGTGCATCCTGATGGTGCGCTGGCGCAAATAGAAGGTTCTCTACTTTGGGGAGCAAGTCTTGCGCTGCATGAATCAAATACATATAAAAACGGGCAGGTTTCAGCGACTAACTTTAATACTTACCTACCACTTAGAATGAAAGATGTGCCTGATATGGACATTGAATTTGTGCAAAGTGATGAGTTTCCAGTTGGTTTAGGTGAGCCGGGCGTTATTGGTATCGCTCCAGCGATTGGTAATGCCGTATTTAATGCGGTGGGTGTTCGTTTACGAAACTTACCAATGAAACCAGATGAGCTTAAAAAAGGCTTATCTGCGTAAAGCAGTAAAAGCAATAAAGCAGTATATGTGTAAGAGGTTTGCATTTTAATGCGACCTCTTTAACATGTAGTAAATACACTTAAGTTATACCCAAGGTTTAGTTATGTTAGTCGATCCAGCAGGACGAGAATTTAGTTACTTACGTTTATCAATTACCGACGTGTGTAATTTTAAGTGTGTTTATTGTTTACCAAATGGTTATCAATGCGACCACGACCGAGACTTTCTTTCGCTTAACGAAATAAGTAATACAATAAAAGCATTCGCCCATCATGGTATTAAAAAGGTACGTATTACAGGCGGAGAACCAACTCTTCGAAAAGACTTTATAGATGTTATTCGCGCAGCTAAAGATACAACAGGTATAAACCAAATAGCAGCGACAACGAATGGTTTTTCTCTACAAAAAAACATTAATAACTGGGTAGATGCAGGTTTAAGTGCCATTAATGTGAGCATTGATAGCTTTGACCCTCGTATGTTCAATTCAATAACTGGGCACGATAAATTTGCCTCTGTTATGAGTGGCATAGATGCAGCAGTAGACAGTGGCATTTCATCAATAAAAATAAATAGTGTACTGATGAGACAATATAACGCCACAGAGTTAGATACTTTTTTAAGCTGGCTTAAACACCGTCCCGTAACTATTCGGTTTATAGAGCTAATGCAAACTAACGATAATAAAGATTTTTTTGATGCAAACCATCTCTCAGGTGAATCAATAAAAACTAAATTATTACAAAGAGGTTGGCAACGTATAATTCAAGGCGCTACAGCAGGACCTGCACAAGAGTTCTCGCATCCAGATTACCAAGGTAATATTGGTTTAATAATGCCTTACAGCAACGACTTTTGTAGCACGTGTAATAGGCTTAGGGTTTCTGCGTTAGGAAATTTACATTTATGTTTGTTCTCAGAAGAAGGTATATCCCTCAGAGAGCACATGAACAATAATTCAAGTGCAGAGCTAATTGCGTTACTATCGCGTTATATTAAAACTAAAAAGCCATCGCACTTATTACAGCAAGGTAATACTGGGATCACCACCAATTTATCTATGTTGGGTGGTTAAAAATCACTATTATTTTGTTGAATGATGAGCCGATCGTCGTCTAATTAATGTGAAAATGTAAATAATAGCCTGTATTTTCACGTTTTTATTTTTAGAGGGCTTGTCATATTATATTTTCACGTTAAACTAAATTTTTATTTATTATTAAGTTATAAGAATGGATATCGCAGCACTTAACAGTACTAAATCATTAAGAAGAGATGTTCTTAAGTGGATGTGTCTTTGCTTTGGTTTTTTATCGTTAGCGTTCGGGGTATTTAATTTAACAGTAAATAACCTTCCTTTACTGGGCTATATAGAAGCCAGCTTTTCAATTTATTGCATCTATACTTTTATTGCGCTTACACGCCATCCATTACAGATTTGGCAATCAATAGTAATGTGCGCACTGATCTCATTTATTGTTGTATTAGCGACTTATTTAGCGTCACCGCGTAACGGTGTTTACGTTTGGTCGTTCGCATTACCTGTTTTATATTACCTTTTAATGGGCAAGCGCTACGGATTTATTTTATCTGCGGCTATGCTTGCCGCTCAAATAATTATATTGGCAGATAAATCAAGCCTTTCACCTTTTGAAACGTTTAATTTGGTACTTAATTTACTGTGCACCTACGTGAGTATTTGGGCTATTTCCCATGTTTTTGAAGGGAGCAGATCACACTTTTCAAAACGACTTAAAAACTTAGCATTACTTGATCCACTAACAGGTGCCGGTAATCGTTTGTCTATGAGTCACTATTTTGAAGTTGAGTTACGAGATAAGTCACAGCTGTACGTGTTTTTACTCGATTTAGATTATTTTAAATTAATAAATGACGAACATGGACACGGTGTTGGCGATAAAGTACTTGTAGAAGTTGCAACCCTTTTA
This sequence comes from Pseudoalteromonas sp. TB64, assembly GCF_000498095.1. GTDB lineage: Bacteria > Pseudomonadota > Gammaproteobacteria > Enterobacterales > Alteromonadaceae > Pseudoalteromonas. The sequence continues at coordinate 8,599 of NZ_AUTQ01000120.1, read as the reverse complement.
AGAGTTGCTCTAGGCCGAGGGTATGTTTTTAGAGTTGGCGGCGAAGAGTTTGCTTTATTTAGTTCGTTTACAAGTGAGGAGGAAGCTCTTAAAGCGGCTGAAAAAATAAGAACTCAAGTTGAAAATACAAATTTTGATATTGATGGTCTATCTATAAATATTACTACAAGTATTGGTGTGGCAAAGTTTAAAAGTACAAATACCCTTGAAGGCTTTGTTGAACAAGCCGATAAGCAACTATACAAAGCTAAGCGATTTGGTCGCAATAAAGTGTATTGTAAATTTAAAGCAGAACCAGACTTTGAGATTGCTACGGCTTAATATCAAAACTTAGCATTAAAACTTATAGTCAATAAACTATAGGGTTTGTTAATAATAAAATGGTTAGTACATTTGTTCAAAATTAGGGATGCCGTTTTCCCAAATAGGTTTGTCTTTTCCTAAGTACTCACGTACTGCATCAAAAAATAAGCGCGTTCTGACTGGTAAGTCGCGATGAGGGTATACGGCGTACATAGCGCTGTATTCCATAAGTTTAATATCTGTCAATAAAGGAACTAACTTTCCTTCTTTTACTTCATCACCAATAATAAACGCAGGCGCAACAAAGTAAGTAGTCCCCGAGAGCGTTTTCATTAATAAAGACTCCGCATCGTTTGCACGAAATACACTCTTTATTTTTTGTTCACACGGCTCACCTTTACTGTTGTAGTAATCAATACTTTCTACTCTAAAAGAATTACTTGCATAACTTGCTGCAGGTAGGCTTGCTAGCTCTTCCATTGTTTGTGGCATGCCGTAGGTTTCAATAAACTCTGGAGCTGCAACTATTAATATGCGGTTTCGGGCAATTTTTCTGGCTATAAGAGATGAATCTTTTGGCTCGCCTACTCTAAACGCTAAATCAAATCCTTCAGATACAATATCCACTAATCTATCATCTAACCTAAGTTCGACTTCAACCTGCGGAAAGCGCTTTTGAAAGTCATTAAGTACTGGTTGTAAGTAACGACGACCAATGAGTGTTGATGAGGTGATTTTTAAAACGCCACGAGGCTCTAAATGGTAGTTTTCGGCCATACGGACGGTTTCGCCAAGAAGCTCTCTGAGGTCTGCGGCTTTTTTTATCATTTCTGCGCCTGCAGCAGTTAGCGAAAACGAGCGGGTGGTTCGATTAAGTAACCTCACACCAAGTTCGTCTTCTAATCGACTAATTTGTTTAGAAATAACAGAACGGTCAATATTACGAATTTCAGCTGCTTTAGCAAAAGAGCCTTGCTCTACCACTTCAAGCAACATTAAAAGCCGACTTGTTGTATCCATTATTACATCTCAATTAATTAATTGATGCCATTTTGGCACTAATGAATTTAAAAATCTATGGTTTTTGTCCGCAAGTTTAATCCGTACCATGCGAAGCTAATTAAAAAAGGAGCGTCTTCATGAAAAAACATTTAATTGCTGCTGCACTCGCTGGCGCATTACTAACACTTGCAGGTTGTGCTGATGAGAGCACACCCCCTTCGGCTCAAGCACAACATCTTCAGCCAATCGATGTTGCACCTGTATTAGTTAAACCAGTACAAAGCTGGCACACCTATACAACTCGCTTAGAGTCTCCTCAAGAAGTGGCTTTAATGCCACGCGTATCAGGTGTTATTGATCATATTACATTTAATGAAGGCGACAATGTTAAAAAGGGCGACTTATTATTTAAGTTAGACGACCGCCCATTTGCTGCTGTTGTAGCAAGCCTTGAAGCGCAAATTAATAGTGCACAAGCTGCATTAGAACAAGCAAAAAGCGAAGCTAAACGTGCGGTGCGCTTAATGGAGCGTAAAGCTATTTCTACTGAACAAACAGAGTCGCGCACGTCTATTTTACACCAACGCGAAGCGCAACTTGCTGCATTACAAGCACAGCTTACATCGGCAGAACTTGATTTAGAATTTACGTCAATTGTATCGCCAATCGATGGCATAATTTCCCGTGCAAACATCACGAGAGGCAATAACATTATTGCGGGTCAAAGTGTGTTAACAAGCATAGTATCTAACGAAAAAATGTACGCTTACTTTGATGTTGACGAACGCACTTGGAACAGTGCTTTTAGCAATGTAACAGCGGCAAGTCGTCAACCTGTTGTAATGCAAAAAGTTGGGCAAAACGATTTTGCGTACAAAGGGTATATCAACTTTATTGATAACCAAATTAATGCTTCTACGGGTACGCTTCGTGTTCGCGCCGTATTTAATGAAGATAACAACCAACTTAGAGCGGGCTCATTTGCACGTATTAAGTTAGCGGCTAATTCAATTTCTGAGCAAGTAATAGTGCCAGACAGAGCAATTGGTACCGATTTAAAAAATCGCTTTGTATTAACTGTTGGCGAAAACAACGTGCTGCAGTACAAATTAGTGACAGTGGGTGAGCGTTACGGATCGCTTCGTGCAGTGACATCTGGTTTATCTGAAGGCGATGTGATTGCAGTAAATGGCCCAGCTCGCGTAGGTCCTGGTATGCCAATTGAACCAAACACAGTAACAATAGATAGCAGTGATGTTGCATTCACCCTCTCTAATGACGAATCAAGCGTAGTAGCTAAGCAATAAGGTTTTTTGATGAAATTTTCACACTTTTTTATTCAACGGCCGATATTTGCGGCTATGTTGTCTTTGGTTATTTTAATTGCGGGTGGCATTTCTTTATTTCAGCTTCCGGTAAGTGAATACCCAGAAGTTGTACCACCAACAGTTGTTGTAACCGCAAGTTACCCAGGTGCAAACCCAACGGTTATTGCACAAACGGTAGCAACACCACTCGAGCAAGAAATTAACGGTACTGAAAACATGTTGTATATGTTTTCACAAGCAACCAGCGATGGTCGTATGACCCTAACGGTAACGTTTGCATTGGGTACCGATTTAGACCGTGCTCAAGTACAAGTTCAAAACCGTGTAAACAGTGCTTTGCCACGTTTGCCTGAAGAAGTACAACGCTTAGGTGTGGTAGCCGAAAAATCATCACCAGATCTAACCATGGTAGTGCATTTATATTCGCCAGAAAAAACACACGATACCGCGTATTTATCTAACTATGCCGATTTGTATGTTAAAGACGAAATTGCACGGCTACCAGGTGTGGGCGACATTCGCTTATTTGGTGCGGGCAAATATTCAATGCGTGTTTGGTTAAACCCAGATGCTTTAGCAGCACGTGAGCTAACAGCAACCGATGTTGTAACGGCGCTGCGTTCGCAAAACCAACAAGTTGCTGCAGGTAGCTTAGGTGCTCAGCCGGTGTCAAACGACAGTCAATTCCAAATACTATTAAACGTTAAAGGTCGTTTAAATAGTATTGAAGAGTTTGAGCAAGTAATTATTAAAGTAGGTGAGGAAGGGCAGCTAACACGTTTATCTGACATTGCACGTGTTGAGCTAGGTCAAGACACCTATTCACTTCGCGCAGAGCTAGACACTCAGCCAGCGCTTGCTATGCCTATATTTCAACGCCCTGGTTCTAATGCCATTGAGCTTTCTGATCAAGTGCGCGAAACCATGGCGCGTTTATCAAAAGATTTTCCTGAAGGGGTTAAATACGACATTGTTTACGATCCTACTGTATTTGTACGCGGCTCGATTGACGCAGTAATTGCAACGTTACTTGAAGCAATTGTACTGGTTGTAATTGTAGTTATTGTATTTTTACAAACATGGCGTGCGTCTATTATTCCGCTTATTGCTGTGCCTATTTCACTTATTGGTACGTTTGCTGTTATGCAGTGGTTGGGCGTGTCGATTAATACCTTATCGTTATTTGGGTTAGTACTTGCCATAGGTATTGTTGTAGATGATGCGATTGTAGTAGTAGAAAACGTTGAGCGTAATATAGAGCAAGGTTTATCACCACTTGAAGCGACACGCGTTGCTATGAACGAAGTAACTGGTCCTATTATTGCTATTGCATTAGTGCTGAGCGCAGTATTTATTCCAACAGCTTTTATTACGGGTTTGTCTGGTCAATTTTATAAGCAATTTGCATTAACAATTACAATTTCGACCATTATTTCTGCTTTTAACTCATTAACTCTTTCGCCTGCATTAGCTGCGTTATTATTAAAGTCGCACGATGCAAAACCGGATGCGTTTACACGTTTACTAAATAAATTATTTGGTCGTTGGTTATTTCAACCATTCAACCGTGTATTTGACCGTGGCGCTAAAGGGTACGAAAAATTAGTGAAAAAGCTAATTCGTCTAAGCCTAATTGCTATGGTGGCTTATGTTGCACTGGTTGGCGGTACAATTAAATTGTTTGATACCGTACCAGGTGGCTTTATTCCACAACAAGATAAGCAATATTTGGTGGCAATTGCTCAGTTACCAGACGCAGCAAGCCTTGACCGTACTGAAGATGTATTAAGACAAATGCAGCAAATTGCCTTAGATGTGCCGGGTGTTGCCCATACGGTTGCTTTTCCTGGTTTGTCGGTAAATGGTTTTACCAACAGCCCTAACAGCGGCATTGTTTTTACACCTTTAGATGCGTTTGAAGACCGCGCCGATCCAAGTAAATCAGCTATGGCAATTGCTGCGCAGTTAAACCAACGGTTTGCCGCGATTGATGAAGCATTTGTAGCGGTATTCCCGCCACCGCCAATTCAAGGTTTAGGCACAACGGGTGGCTTTAAGCTACAAATTGAAGACCGATCAAATAAAGGATTCGAAGCGTTATTCAATAGTCTGCAAACGGTTATTGGTAAAGCACAAAAAGATCCTGCGTTAATAGGGCTTTACTCAAGTTTTCGTATTCAAGTACCACAAATGGATATAGACGTAGACCGCGAGCAAGCACTAATTCAGGGTATTCCACTTGATGAAGTATTTAATTCGCTGCAAGTTTACTTAGGCTCGGTGTATGTAAATGACTTTAACTTGTTTGGTCGTACGTATCAGGTAAACGCGCAAGCAGATGCTGATTATCGTTTAGATCCAGATCAAATTCTTAATCTAAAAGTAAGAAACCGTGCAGGTAACATGGTGCCATTAGGCTCAGTATTAACGGTTACACCAACAATTGGTCCAGACCGTGTAATGCATTACAACGGTTACCCAAGTGCAGAACTTAACGGCAGTCCAGCGCCTGGTTACAGCTCTGATCAAGCACAATTGGCTATTGAAGCAATACTTGCTGATAACTTACCAAGCGGAATTGAATACGAGTGGACTGAGGTTACTTACCAACAAGTACTTGCTGGTAACACCATGGTGTATGTATTCCCACTGGTAGTGTTACTGGTATTTATGGTGCTTGCTGCTCAGTACGAAAGCCTGCGTTTACCATTGGCTATTATTTTAATAGTGCCAATGACCATATTCTCAGCGTTACTTGGTGTGTGGTTTGTAGGCTCAGACAATAATATATTTACGCAAATAGCGTTAATAGTACTGGTCGCCTTGGCATCTAAAAATGCGATTTTAATGGTTGAGTTTGCTAAAGATCAAAACGAGACAGGGTTATCTCATATGGATGCAATATTAGCTGCGTGTCGTATGCGTTTACGCCCAATATTAATGACCTCAATTGCATTTACAGCAGGTGTTATACCGCTTGTATTAGCAACGGGCGCAGGAGCAGAAATGCGCCATGCAATGGGTAATGCCGTGTTCTCAGGCATGATTGGTGTGACTGTGTTTGGCTTATTGTTTACACCGGTATTTTATATGCTTGTTGTGAATAAAAAAGAAAAAGCGCAGGAGTTACCACATGAATAAGTTAGCAAATAAAACGCTAAAAACACGCTTAACAATAAGTGCTGTATTGGTGGCTGCATTTTTATCTGGCTGTGCTAGCAAAATAGATACAGTAAGTGAGCAAAATGCAATTAATGAGTTTGTTGCAAAAGCAGCTGTTGCAGAGCAACTTACTGGTGTTGATGAAACTAGCTGGTGGAAAGGGCTTGATTCAAGCCAATTAAATCAGCTGGTAACCAAAGCGCTTGCAAATAATTACGACTTAAAAACAAGCCAACTCACGCTTAAAAGTGCATTAGCACGGCTAGGCGAGCAAAAAGCGCAATACTTGCCACAAGGTGGTATAGAAATTGGTGCTCAGCGCAGTGGTTTGGTTGACGTAAATAGTCGTCAATCGAGTGCTAATTTAGCACTCGACTGGCAACTTGATTTGTTTGGGCGCATTACAGCATTGGTTGATGCGGCAAATGCATCGGCTATGAGCCAAGCAGAGCAAGTACGTTTACTGCAAATTGAAGTGGTTTCGTCTGTTGTTAAAGGGTTTGTAAGCTATCAGGGTAATGTTGAAAAACAACACATTGTAGCGCTGCAAATAGAAGCGCTTGAACAAAGTATAGAGGTGCTACAAGCACGTGTTGATGAAGGTGTGGCTAACGAACTTGATTTAAACCGTACTATGGCGCAACTAAGGCAACAGCAAGCACTTGTACCTGCTTTTGAATATGCAAAATACCGCGATTTATCTACGCTTGCCGTACTTACTGGACGTTTAACGCAAAACGTTGAATTAAGTAATGAACAAGCTATTTTAGAGCATGAGTTTGAGGTATCTCTTAATGAGCCAAATAACGCAATTGCACTAAGACCCGATATTAGCCGTGCGCTTTATGACTTTAGCCAAGCTAACAGTTTAAGCGTTGCAGCAAGCAAAGCGCTTTTACCCGATATTAGTTTGAGTGGCTTTGCAGGTGTTCTAAGCATTGGCAGTAATGGCTTTAGCGATACTCAGCAGCAATGGCAAATAGCGCCACAAATTCAGTGGTCGTTGTTAAGCTATCCTGCACTTTTAGCACAGCGCGACGCACAACAATTTTTAAGTGAAGCCGCGTACAGCGATTATCAACAAGTTGTGCTAAAAGCCGTTAGCGAAAGTGAACTTTCGTTGCAACTTTTGGTCAATCAAACACAGCAAAAACGTTTTGCTGATGAGCGCTATGAGTTTGCTAACAAAGCATTTTTACAAGCAGAAGCAATGTACGAAGAGGGGCAAATTCCTTATCTTGAGTTGTTAGATGCGCGTCAGGATGTTTTAATAGCGCAAGAAAATGCTGTCGATTCAACAATTTCATCGCTACTCGCTAAAGTTAATGCATATCAGTCATTTAACGGGCGATGGAGTTATGCATTAAGTAACACTAATAAGTAGAGCTTTATTGATGTCTGATACTGATGTTTTACATGAATACACCGTACCGCACACAATGCGTGCCATTGTATTACCAGAGCCTAACGAGCAAATTAAATTAGCTGACGTGGAGTTACCCGTACCTGAGTGTGCAGATAACGAACTACTGATTAAAGTAGAGTATGTTGGTTTAAACCCTGTTGATGGGCAGTTTGCTAAATCGGGTTTTTGCAAATGGCAATACCCTCATATTTTAGGCCTTGATGCCGTAGGTGTGGTGGTAAAAGCCAGCAAAGGTATTTTTCCCAATGTGGGTGAGCGGGTTATGTGGCACGCAAGCGTTGGTGGCCAAGGTGTACTGAGTGAATATACAAAAGTACCTAACTACGCAGTATCGGTTTTACCTAAAGGGCTAAGCCCAGCGGTGGCCGCTATTTTACCTTGTGCAGGTAT
>NZ_AUTQ01000120.1:0-981 GCF_000498095.1 Pseudoalteromonas sp. TB64 | reverse complement strand
CGCTTATAAGTTTAGATAAACTTAGTATTAGCGAAGGCGATACCGTACTTATTGAAGGTGGTTCGGGCGCTGTAGGGCAGTTTGCTATTCAGTATGCTAAGCAACGTGGAGCAGATGTATTTGCAACTGCATCAAAGCGAAACCATAAACTGGTTAAGCAGCTAGGCGCAGACATGGTTTTTGATTACAACGATAAAAAGTTGTGTGAAAAAATTCGCAGAGAACTTGGTCCACAAGGCTTTGACGCAGTTATAGACACCATTGGTGGTGACTCAACGGCTAGAAATATTGAGCTAATGCGTTTTTGCGGTAAAATTGCGTGCCTAAACCCTCTACCATGCTTTGATCAAGACTTAATGTACCGCAGAGCGCCTAACATTAGTGTGGTATCGCTTGGTGGTGCATGGCTTGCTAATAGCTTATGTGCACAGCAACGTTTAAGTTTTATGGGTAATTTGTTACTAGAAAGCGCATGTAATGGCGATATTAAAACACCTGAACTCACCGCTGTTGAGTTTAATGCACAAGCGGTATCTGATGCGCTTAATAAACAATTAGCGGGTGGTTTTACGGGTAAACAAGTTGTTCATGTAGCACCATAAGCATACGTCACTTTAAAAAACGCAGCATTTTATGCTGCGTTTTTTTATGCCTATTTTATGTATTTTGCATCCCACCAAATCGTATTTCTATTTATTAGCTGTTTTATTCATCATTTTGATAAAAATAGTTATTTTCAGCGTACAGCTGTAAGCCTTTGCGTTTCAACAGTTTACGTTCAGGTAAAGAAAATAAATTGAAAAAAACTGTTAATTAATTGAATAGAGTAATTGATCTAAACGATTTTTTATGACGTAATGTAGTTATTATTTAGCTGGTCGGATGAGTTCAATCATGAGTTTACGTACAAAATTAAAAAAAGTATTACCAAGTATATCTATCACTGAACAAGAAGCGTTAGACGCAGGCGATGTATGGCTT
>NZ_AUTQ01000119.1 GCF_000498095.1 Pseudoalteromonas sp. TB64 | reverse complement strand
GGGCCAATGGCGTCAGGCGCGCTTAGCCAATTGCTTAACGAGACTGATTGGGGCGAGCTTGATTACTTAATTGTGGATATGCCACCGGGCACCGGTGATATTCAACTTACAATGAGCCAAAAAGTACCCGCGAGCGGCACTGTTATTGTCACTACACCGCAAGACTTAGCCCTAGCCGATGCGCAAAAAGGCATTGCTATGTTTAATAAAGTAAACGTGCCAGTGCTGGGCTTAATTGAAAACATGAGTTATTACATTTGCAGCCACTGCGGTGAAGCTAACCACGTATTTGGTAAAGACGGTGCACAAAAGCTGGCGCACAAGCACGGCGTACCCGTACTTAGCCATATTCCTCTTGCAATAGATATACGTGAATATTCTGAGCAAGGAAAACTTATTGCCAACGATAACGACGCGGCGATAAGCAAAACATACAGCGCAGCAGCGAGGCTTATAGCCAGCACGCTCTATTATCAACAGCATCACAATGCAATTGAAATTGTGATTACAGAAGATTAATAAATAATGAGACTTTCAGACACACATATTAATGAATACCTAAGCGATGGTCGCATTGTTATTGAGCCTGCGCCAACAAGTGACATGATTTCAGGCGTAACTGCCGATTTGCGATTAGGTAATAAATTCAGAACTTTTAATGCGCATAATGCGGCATACGTCGATTTAAGTGGTCCAAAAGATCAGCTAAATAAAGCCATGGAATCAATCATGAGTGAAGAAATAGTGCTTGATGAAGGTGAAGCATTCTTTTTACATCCAGGTGAACTTGCACTTGCTATAACACACGAAAAAGTAACTCTGCCAGCAGACATCGTAGGCTGGTTAGATGGACGCTCATCGTTAGCTCGTTTAGGTTTAATGGTGCATGTAACAGCGCACCGAATCGACCCAGGCTGGAGCGGTAATATTGTTTTAGAGTTTTACAACTCAGGCAAATTACCACTGGCGCTTCGTCCACTGATGAAAATTGGTGCTATGAGCTTTGAAATGCTATCGGGCCCGTGTGAAAACCCATACAACATTCGTAAAGATGCAAAATATAAAGATCAAAACAGCGCAGTAGCAAGTCGTATTAGTGACGATAAGTAACCACTAAATAAAGCTTTTATTCGTCTATTTTATGAAGCGCATAACCCAGTAGTTCAAAGTACTGGTTAAGCGCTTCATTTGCTTTATTAATATGCTCAGCGTTTGGGTATATTAAATTACTACTTTACCCTACAACCGAGAAACTATTGAGTGCTTTATTAACAGAGCATATTACGTGTTGTGCGCCGATAAAGTTAACTATCGAAACAAACGCTTAAATCTAGCTATGATATATACAGTAGAAAACCTTTCCCCAAAATCCAGCATATTTAATTGCTTAACGCAGAACGACTCGCTTACTCAGTACAACTGCTATTCGATACCTGTACGCACAATTACGACATAGTAAATCACCTGCCCGTACCTAAATCAAGGACGTAAATGGGTGTAATATTAATTTTGAATACGACAGCTTTAACTCGTTAGTACAACAAATAACTCTGGCCGTAAAAAACCGAAAGGTTATGTATTTACACACTAGTTAACAAAATAGAAAATTCGACCACCTTGAAAGCATGAAGATAAGGTGCTTTTAAAGCTAAAATAACAGAGTCTAAAGGTGAACTTGGTGCTTCCATGTATATGGATAAAGAGTTTTCAGACCCTCCACTCCAGCAACAATGGAAATGGGCTTTGGTCCAGACCTTGGAGTCGATCAAGTATGGGCTAAACGAGATAAAGACGGCAAAGTGATAGAGTATTTTGTTGTTGAAGCTAAAGGCCCAGATGCTAAATTATTAACTGGTGCAAACAAAGGTGACCAGATGACAAATATATGGGTTGCAAATAGCTTAAAGTCGATGAAAAATTCTAAAAAACACAAAGAAAAAAATCAATTGGGCGAAGATATTTTAGATGCTATCGAGAATAAAAAACCTAAAGTAACTAAGCTTGTTATTGAAGCCGTTGAGGTTGACGGTGCGATTACTGGCGGTAAATTTCAGCCTCTTCCAAAGGAAAAAAAGAAGGTAAAAAGAATGCTAAAACTTAATAATTATGATTTTGAATTTGAAAAGCTTTTTAGAAAAGCACCTATAACTATTGAAATTAGATTAGCTGATATGAACAACTGTCTTCGGTCAGTGTTCAGTCGTGTGAATTTAGATGACGATGACCCTAAAATTCAGTTATGTATTAGTACATTACCGCAGGCTCTAACTGAATTAGAGATAACACTTACTAAAGTGTTTCAGTGATAAAGCTTGCTAACAATACGCCCTGAGGTGGACGACTAGTAAAATTTAGCTATTAATTGCAAATTTTAAAAGTGGTGAACCTCTGCGTTTCAAGGCCGCTAAATACGTCGATTTATCGTAGGGGGTATTCGTTTTCAAAACCTAAATACAATCCTTATTCACTTAAATGCCAGTGATCTAATAATGCTGTTATGCGGATTATCCTCGGCTTTTTGTTGCTCATAATACGCTTTAGCCCAAAATGAAAGTGAAATAGACGGTACAATCGGACGACGATAGCTGTTAATTAACGAATGGCAAACGACTTCGCTTTATAGAGCCGGCTTTCCTCTAAATAAAAAACGAGTTAATCTACAGGCTCGTTATACGTAATCTAGGGATTAGATGAAACCTGAAATTATCAATTCAAATTGGCCGAACGCACTTCGTTGGTTTTTGGTACAAAACACTGAGAGTTTTTGTCCTTGGCATTTTTTATCTCACGCAGCAGAATTTGAGTTTGCCGCTAAGGCTTTTGCTAACGAAGATACAGAAAATAGAATGATATTTGTATTTGCTAGCCGACAAGACAATGACGATTTTGCAGGTCTCGAAATTGTTGATGGCACAATTACTGATAAGGTTATTGTATTCCATCCAGTTTTTGGCTCAGGTAAATCAGAGCGGAGTTGGGATGTTGTAGAAACAGAATACAATGATGTATTTGAGTTTTTATCAAATCATATTGTTCAAGATATGAAAGATTGGGCACTTACGGAAGATGCTTCTGATTTTTGAGTGAATATGTATAAAAAGGTGTATAGGTTCAAATGATAACATCACCGGTGGCGGTTTTGGTGACTAGTGCCATATAACATAACAACAAACTACATTACTTTGCTCATTGGGAAAAAAGCCTCGCTGTCGCTTAGCTTTTCCCGTTATTGTAAGCGTTATGCGTAGGGAGGAATATGCACATAGATGATTCAGAAGATCGTGAAAACTATGTCTTAAAACACTGTAGAGATTTTATGACCTCTCGGGAAAGGAAAATTATTAATGCCTCTGGTAAACTTAGACTACAGTACCAAGGCAATGCTAATGAGAAATCGCGTTTAATAATGTGGTCCTTAACGGGAGCAAATAAAGATAAGCTTATTGAGCAAGTCCTAATTGGTGATCCAAAACCAATCCTGACTAAAATTGCTAAACGCATCATAATTGATCATCAATATGCGATAAAGACATGCCCTGATTGTGGCTATGTCCTTAGAACCCCAAAAGCCATGCAGTGCAGAAAATGTTTCAAATCTTGGCACGATTAAACGCACAATTAAACGCATAATTGTAGAGTTTTGCATTAGCCGAAATTATCGATTTTGCGTGAGTTTAATGCAGGTGTAGTTACTTGTTTTTCCAAAGTCAGTTCAATCTATATAATTAAATTCTATGAGTATTAAATGAGCGCTATGTTAGAAAAATACCGTTGGTATAATACTCTCAAAGGCAAGCGAGATATTGGTAATCGTAGCGCTTTACTTACTCGTTATGGTGTTTTGTCTATTTTTTATTATGGATTTACAAGCAGTCGATTAAATTTTGCATGCATGCAATAAATCAGTTCCTTATTTAGGGTTACAGGTTAACAAATATGATTAAATTTATAGTAACAATGTTGATTTTCGTTGCTTTTGTATCGAATGCTGATGACGATTTTTCCTCTTCGTTTGTATCTGGGAATTATCGGCTAATAGGTCAAGGGATAGATACTGACGTTTCTTATAGTGGCACTATTTCAATCTATTTAGAAAATAATCAATTGAAAATAAAAAGAAAGATAAATGGAAACGTTATTAATGGGGTCGCTAGTTTTAAATCTACTCTAAGTGGTGATTCTAAAGTTTTACGAATTGAGTTTTCAGAAAATAAAATCGACTATGAAGAAACATGTTTGTGGAGTAGTGATTTGGATAATTACGCCAGAATTACGTGTTATTTATATACCCCTGGTTCCAAAATAAAGAAACCAGGAATAGAAGCATTTTTTATTGATCACTCACTTAATTAAATGTGAAATAAAGTGTTAAAAACGAAACTAAAGAATTGGGTCAATATTAATAACCCACTTTATTAAACTATTTAAGTGAGAAGGGACGAACAATGAATCAGCTAATTGTTAAAAATGTCGACTGTTATGGTGATGAAACGGCAACAATCACTTTAAAAAGTGAATTTGTGTCTATAGATATATTTTGCCATTTATGTGATTTTAAAAATGGAGATAAAGTAGAAGATTTATTGGACGTTTTAGATGTAGATGTTAAATCAGCATATCTTAATGATTGGTCCGAGAGTTTAATACAAGAAAAATCTACAATGTGGATCCAAAAACAAGGTCCGTATGAGTACATAGGCTGCGGCAAAGTTATTGATTTTGAAAGTGGAATAATTAATGTGCTTGGCTTTCATATAAATTTTGATCAAAAATTATATTCTGATTGGGTTGAGTTTAAAATTAGCCGATTAGAATTGTGGTAAATTACGGCTAACAAATTAAAACTGACTCAAAACACTTAGTCTGTGTTTTATTCTGTCAAATTTAGCTCGCCTTTTTCACAAACTTTGCAGTCACCATCATTTCGCCAATACCCTCAACTTTGCAATCAAGTTCGTGGTCTTTTTTATCAAGCACTCGCCTTACAACCGCTTTGGTGCCAATTTTAATTACTTGTGAACTACCTTTAATTTTTAAATCTTTGGCTACTGTCACTTTGTCGCCATCATTTAGCAAAGTGCCATTGGCATCTTTTACGCTAAAAGCGTCTTCATCGTTTGTACTATTTGGATTCCACTCATAGGCGCATTCGGGGCAAACAAGCAGTTGTTGGTCTTCGTAAACATATTCACATTGGCATTTTGTGCAAGCAGGTAGCGACATTTTTAACTCTCATAAAGTACTCGTTTTGCGTATTTTAAAGGGCTAAATTAATAAAATACAGTTAATAAGTAATTTTCATCTTCACGCTAAAAATATCTCGTTTGTGCGTTTTAAAAAAAGGGCATATAAAGCACATGTCGCTTAAGCAATTTAAGCGCTAACTCGTACAGTAGGTACTTGTTAAAGCACCCATCGTATTAAGTGATTTGCAATAATGCGCCACTTAGTACGATGGGTGTTTCTATTTATAATGCTTAATATTTTACTAGGCATGCTTTTATATTTTGACTTAACTAGGAAAAGTCGTGTTTAAAACCTTAATTGTGGTTGATAACAACGAGCAAACGCTTGCTCAATCGTTCGAAAATGTAATTACGTTTAATACCTACTTACGTGATTACCCAAAACATAACGAACCAAAAACACGCATTATTAATCTGTGCGACTCAAGCCAATACTTGAGCAAAGGTTACTATTGCTCGTTACTTGCTGAGGCGCGCAAACACCAAGTTTTACCCAGTGTAAAAACCATTAATGCACTTCGCAGTGGTCAAGCACCTATGCTAAATTTGGGCCAAATAGATGGCACACTTTACTTTGGTAATGCCCAAAACGATTTACAATCAAAAGCGGCAAAGTCGGTATTTAAACAATATCCTGCGCCGATTTTATTTGTTGATGAACAAGGCTTATTACAACAAGGGTCTTTGTCGTCTTTAAGTGAGCAGCAGTACAGTGACTTTGTTGCAAAGCTAGATAACTTTACTAAAACGCAGTGGCGTATTAGTTCGGTACAACGTCGTTTTAGATGGGACATGGCAATACTTGTTGATCATAACGAAAAAGTGCCGCCGAGTGATAAAGACGCCATAGCACGCTTTATTAAAGCAGCGGCTAAACACGGTATTAATGCACAAGCATTAAGCTTTGACGAAATTGATAACATTGCTCAATTTGATGCGTTATTTATTCGCCAAACTACAGCGATTGACCACCCAACGTATCGCCTTGCGAGCAAAGCGCAAAGCCTGGGTTTAGTGGTTATTGACGACGCTGAGTCTATTTTACGTTGTTGTAATAAAGTGTATTTACACGATGCATTTAATTATCAAAAAGTGCCAAGTTTAAAAACGGTTGTAGTGGCTGATCAATCAAGTGAAACGCTTGAGCAATTAGAAGAAGCGTTTACATATCCGCTTGTTTTAAAAATGCCTGAAGGGTCTTTCTCAAAAGGTGTTTTTAAAGTTTCAAACCGTGATGAGCTTGAAGCTAAGCTTACAGAGCTGTTTGAGTTTAGCGCATTAGTGCTTGCACAAGAGTACATGTATACCGAATACGATTGGCGAGTGGGTGTGTTAAATGGTCGTGCAATTTATGCATGTCGTTATTTAATGGCGCGTAACCATTGGCAAATTTATAACCACGATGCTAAACGGTTTTTCTCTGGTGGCTTTGAAACATTGCCAACCTTTGAGTTACCAAAAGCGGTATTAGATGCAGCTTTAAAAGCATGTAAAACAGTGGGTAAAGGTTTATATGGCGTAGATGTTAAAGAGCATCAAGGCAAAGCATACGTGCTTGAAGTAAACGACAACCCAAGTATTGATCACAAAGTAGAAGACGGCTATTTAGGCGACGAGCTATACATGATCATTATGGATGAATTTAAACAACGCTTAGAAGCACGAGGTCGTGGGTAATAACATGAGCAACCTTGTTATTCGAAAAGCGCTTAGCAGTGATTTAAATGCACTGATTGACGTTGAAAATGCCTGCTTTAATAACGATAAATTGAGCCCGCGCAGTTTAAAGCGCTGGCTAAGTGCTAAGCACGGTATTTTACTCGTTGCAGAAAATGGCGAGCAATTATGCGGCTATGGGCTAGTGTGGTGCCATAAAGGGACTCGTTTAGCGCGTTTATATTCGCTTGCTGTTTTACCAACTATGCAAGGTAAAGGTATTGCAAAAGCACTGCTTACTAGCCTTGAAAAAGAAACGTATGAGCGCGCTCGGCTGTACTTGCGCTTAGAAGTGGCTGTAAATAACGAAAGTGCGATTGGGCTTTATACAAGTTTAGGTTACAGGGTATTTGGTCAATACAGCGATTATTACGACGATCACAGTGACGCACTACGAATGCAAAAAAACATTCGACAAATAAGTGAGTTAAAAGTGGCGCGTTTAACGCCGTGGTATCAGCAAACTACAGAGTTTACGTGCGGACCTGCTGCGCTATTAATGGCAATGGGCGCACTTGAGCCTACTACTGAGCTTACTCAATCACATGAGTTAGCACTTTGGCGTGAAGGCACCACTATTTTTATGACATCGGGTCATGGAGGGTGTCATCCGTTTGGTTTGGCACTTGCGGCTAATAAGCGTGGTTTTAAAAGCGAGGTAATGGTTAATACTACCGAGCCTTTATTTTTAGATGGCGTACGCAACGAAAACAAAAAAGTGGTACTTGCCACCGTGCATCAGCAATTTGTAGATGGTATTACACAGGCAAATATACCCCTTACACATAAAGATGTAGAGCTTGAGTATATTGAGCAGTGGTTAAGTAAAGGCTTTAGCGTGCTGTTATTAATTAGCACATATAGTTTTGATGGTAAAAAATCGCCACATTGGGTGTGTGTTACGCACCTTGATGAGCATTGCGTGTATGTTCACGATCCGTTTTGTGAGCCCGGTAACGACAAACAGCTCGCAATAGATTGCCAATATGTACCTATTGCGCGAAGTGATTTTAGTAAAATGTCAGCGTTTGGTAGCCAACGTTTAAGAACAGCGGTGGCTATAGCTAATAAAATATAAGGTTAACAGTGACTTTTTTAGATTTAATTGATGTAGCCCCGTATTCGTGGGCGGCTATTGGTACTGCGGCTTTTTGTGGTGCCATTATTGGTATAGAGCGCCAATTGCGTGGTAAACCTGTAGGCATTCGTACTTCAGCGTTAATAACCTTGGGTACGTATTTGTTTTTATCCACTGCGTTTAATTTACAAGGGGATGTGATAGATCATTCTCGTGTAGTTGGGCAAATAATTACAGGTATTGGCTTTTTAGGTGCAGGCGTTATGCTCGCAAAAGATGGTGCGGTAGTCGGTGTAACCTCTGCCGCAACTATATGGGTGCTTGCATCAATAGGCGTTATGATAGCTACCGATAACCTTGGCGCAGCAATAAAGCTCTCCGTACTGGTAGTGGGCATTTTATACGGAGTAGATGTACTCGAAGCTAAATTTAAAAGCCTGAGCAAAGGTGTGCACACTAAAGTAAAAAATTATCAAAAACGTTACTATCGAAAAGAATTTGATGAAACAAAACGCCACGATTAGTGGCGTTTTTGTTTTATATACTTTTTATCGAACTCATTTAGCAATAAATTAGTTTAAGCAGTATTGAGGAAAACGCATTAATCTGCATTTCAGCGTAACCATGTTTATGTTTAACTCAAATATATTGCAGTAAAAGCGTGCTTGGGTAATGGTATGAGTTCAAATAATTAGGAGTCATATTTATGCTTAGCACACGTATTAAAATTACGAGCAAGGTTTTGCAATACAGCACACTTGCAGTAGCGTGTTCTTTTGTTCTGACAACACATGCGTCAGAGCTTAAATTTAAAGACCAAGAAAAACTTCATAACATTGCAGCTGAAATTTCAGCTAAGCGTATTGGCAGCGATATTCAAACGCTAGTGGATTTTGGTACGCGTCATACATTATCAGAAACAAAGTCAGACACCCGAGGCATTGGTGCAGCAAGACGTTGGATAAAAAAAGAGTTTGAAAAAATATCAGCTGAATGTGGCGGGTGTTTAGAAATAATAGAAGTAAAAGACACTATATCGGGCGAAAAACGTATTCCGAATCCTGTTGAAGTAGTAAATATTGTTGCGATTCAGCGCGGTATGAGCGAACCAAATAGAATGGTGATGATGTCGGGAGATATAGATTCACGTGTAAGCGATGTTATGGACTTTACCAGCGATTCGCCAGGTGCAAACGATAACGCATCAGGAGTGGCTGGCGTTATAGAAGCGGCTCGCGTATTAAGTAAGTATAAATTTAATGGCTCGGTTGTTTATGCTGCGCTTTCGGGCGAGGAGCAAGGGTTGTTTGGTGGTAAAATATTAACGGCTTATGCGCAAAAACATGATTGGCAAGTACATGGTGTTTTAAATAACGACATGATTGGTAATGTTAGTGGTATTAATGGCGTTACGGATAATACAACGGCTCGAATATTTTCAGAAGGCACACGTGTTGTAGAAACCAAAGAGCAAGCAAAAACACGTCGTTTTACTGGTGGCGAGGTTGACTCGGCGAGTCGTAACTTAGCACGTTATATAGACACAGTTGCCGACAGATACATTCCTAATTTAGATACTATGTTGGTTTACCGATTAGATAGATTTGGTCGAGGAGGGCATCACCGTCCGTTTAATGATGCTGGATTTGCCGCAGTTCGTATTATGGAAACTAACGAAAACTATAATCATCAACACCAAGATTTACGCACTGAAAATGGTGTTGAGTACGGTGATACTATTGAGGGCGTTGATTTTGATTACACCGCAAAACTAACATCGTTAAATGCGGTAACTATGGCATCGATGGCTTGG
>NZ_AUTQ01000118.1 GCF_000498095.1 Pseudoalteromonas sp. TB64 | reverse complement strand
CCTTTTAGGGCTGCGTACATACGCTCACTTTGCATTGGGAATGTTCCGTGAGATTAAGAGTGGGTCTTCTTGCCCTCACAACATAAACACTTACTTTACTATTTACTCGGGATTGACTCTGCTACTTGCTCAGTAGTTACCTTTGCCGGCTCAACTGAGTCATTTAGCAAGTATTTATCAAGCCACTGCTCTTGTTCCCACAATACATGTAATAAGCTTTTACGAGCACGGTAACCATGTGCTTCATAAGGGAGCATTACTAAGCGGGCATTTTTACCTAAGCCTTTAAGCGCTGCGTACATACGCTCACTTTGCATTGGGAAGGTTCCAGAATTAGGGTCTTCTTGACCGTGGATCATTAGCATTGGTTCGTTAATTTTTTCAGCATGAAAAAACGGCGACATATTAGCGTATACACTTTGTGCTTGCCAAAAATCACGCTCTTCGCCTTGAAAACCAAACGGCGTTAATGTTCGGTTATACGCGCCGCTACGGGCAATACCCGTTTTAAATAAATCAGTGTGAGCCAGTAAGTTAGCAACCATAAATGCACCGTATGAGTGCCCTGCTATCGCTATTTTATCTTTATCAGCAATGCCTTTTTTAACTAAAACATCAACTGCGGCTTGCGCGCTTGATACTAACTGCTTTCTAAAGTTATCGTTAGGCTCGCTACCATCAATACCCACTATTGGCATTTTAGGATCGTCAAATACGGCAATGCCTTTGGCAAGGTAAGGCATTGGCCCCCAGTATCCAATATAAGTGAATGCATAAGGCGATTCGCGTACTTGCGATGCTACGGCTTTATCTTTGTATTCAAGTGGGTAAGCCCACATAAGCACAGGTAACGGACCTTGTGTTTTATCGTACCCTGGTGGTAAATAAAGCGTGCCCGATAGCTCAACACCGTCGTCGCGCTTATAACGTAGTTGTTCTTTAGTAACACCTTTAAATGCAGGATACGGGTGCTCAAACGTAGTGAGTTGCGTTAGCGTATCGTTATCTAAATCGCGTATAAAAAAGTTAGGTTGCTCAGTTTTAGATTCACGAATAGTAATAAATCGCTCACCTTCATCGTCAAGCAGAGCGCGTACACGCTCGTAATAAGGCGCTTTTGATTGCCATAAACGCTTGCTGCTATTTGTTTTAACGTCGTATTGATCTAAAAACGGCACGTTGCCTTGTTCTGATGCGCCATTACCACGCAGGTAAATATAGCGCCCGCCAACAATTTTAATTACGTTTGCGCCTAAATCGTTGCGCTCGTAAATTGCACTGCCTGGGTTTTTATAAGCATCGTTATAACTACGCTCTGAGAACAAAACTCGGTTTTTGTCGGCATTACGAGGTTGTATTATATAGGTACGAACTTGACGATCGCTAAAACGCCAGTCTGTTAGCATTGCTACGTTTTCGTTGCCCCATTCAATACCAGAGTATCGGCGTTCTACTTTGGCAAATAATTTAGGCTCACGTTTAAACGGAGCGCGTAGGCTGTAAATATAATCATGATGCTCAACATCGGTTTTCATATCGCCGCCATCTTGTGCCTCGGCCCAAATAACTTCTGCACCTTGATCTGCTCGCCATTCAAAATCGCGGCGGCCAGTGCGAACACTGTCGTAACCTTGTGGGATGTTATCGGCAAGTGGCTGTTTTGCCAGCTCTGCTAATGCATAGCCGCGCATGCCCCATATTTGCCATGTGCTTGCAAAACGGCTGTAAGGTACTTGATACGAAAATGGCTC
>NZ_AUTQ01000117.1 GCF_000498095.1 Pseudoalteromonas sp. TB64 | reverse complement strand
CCTGCCACTAAAATATTGGTAGAATCAGGAGAAACCGAAAACGATTTAAATAAAGCTGAACTGCCAATTGCTTGTGTATTACCATCGAGCGTTATGTAAGCAAGTTGACCCTGCCCGTAAAACTTAAATTGCGCTTCATCAAACGGGCTGGTTAATAAGTTTTGGTAAGTACGTGCTGGGGCTTTTTCGCCAGTACTTTGTTGAATAACAGGCACAATATTTTGACTATCATTTGTAAGCCTTGGCTTACCAATATTAACCGCTAAATTTGCAACTATTGCACTGCTATCTGGCAGCCATTCGTAAGGCGTTGCGGTTAATACCGAATTTAACGCAGAACTAGAAAGTGCTTTTGCTTGCTTTGTTTCAACGCTGTACAACCACAAATTTGCTTGATCTGCCTGCTCAACTATAAAGGCTAAATACTTACTATTAGATGACCATTGAGGTGAGCGAATAATCCCTTTTGGTACGTTATTTATATGAATAACTGTCCCGCTTTGAACATGCTTTAATTCTACTGCACTGTATTTTGCATTTACACGGGAGCGCGAAAAATTAGCAGGATTAAGCTTAATCCCAGCTAGTTTAAGTTCTTCTTTTGCAAGTTCATCAAGGGTTACTACCCGTTTGCGTTCAAATAACGCAAGCCATTGACCATCGCTTGATAAGTAGCTAGTGGGTGCTAACTTTGCGTCAACCAAAGCGGCAAGTTCGGGTGATGGAGTTTGGTACCCCTGCTCGGCGTAACTTGTTGGTACTAATGCAACACAACAAATAAGGGCAACTAACAGCCTAAAAGCGCTCATGTTTTTATCCTTTTGTTATTTTTTACTTTTATAGCTGTATATAAACACGTTTTGCTTTATTCATAAAGTATTAAGCTTGCTTTAAGTGGTGTAAAAGATGACTTAGTAACGCAATTTAAACTACACTACACAGCTGTTTACTTGTTGTTTGACTCGTTACAATACGAGTTAGTATTTATCAAAAATTAGAGATTCTAGCCAATGAAAAAAGTGCTGGTAATTGGCTACGTATGGCCAGAACCAAATTCGTCTGCTGCGGGAACGCACATGATGTCGTTATTAAATGCATTTAGAGCGCAAAACTGGGACGTTGAATTTGCAACGCCCGCGCAGCGCACCGACCACATGGTAAACCTTGACGACTATGGCATAACCAGCCAAAGCATTGCGCTAAACTGTGACAGCTTTAACGAATACGTTAAAATCTATAACCCAGATATAGTAATGTTTGACCGTTTTATGATGGAAGAACAATTTGGCTGGCGTGTTGATAAGCATTGCCCAAACGCTGTTAAGATTTTAGACACTGAAGATTTACAATGCTTGCGTAACGCTCGACACACGGCACTAAAAGCGGAGCGCGAATTTACAACCAGCGATTTATACTCAGATATAGCAAAACGCGAAATTGCCGCTATTTTACGCTGCGACCTAAGCTTAATTATTTCAAGTTATGAAATGAGCCTACTAAATAGCGTATTTAAAATAGAGCCAAGCTTATTGCACCACCTACCCTTTATGGTTGATTTAAGTACATTACCTGCAAGCATAAAAACGTTTGAGCAGCGCCAGCACTTTATGACCATAGGTAACTTTAGGCATGCGCCAAATTGGGATGCTGTACTTTACTTACAAAAAATATGGCCACTTATTCGCAAGCAACTACCAAAAGCAGAGCTACATATTTACGGCTCTTACCCACCACCAAAGGCCACGGCACTTAATAACCCTAAAACCGGTTTTTTAATAAAAGGCTGGGCCGATAACGCGTTTGATGTAATGCAAAGCGCTCGAGTATGTTTAGCACCACTGCGTTTTGGTGCGGGTATAAAAGGCAAATTACTAGAAGCCATGATTATGCAAACACCCAGCGTTACTACTAATATTGGTGCAGAGGGCATGCATAACGATTTACCATGGTCGGGTAAAATAGCTAACACCGCTGACGACTTTGCCAATGCAGCCATTGAAATGTACAACAGCCAAAGTGAATTTGAACAAGCGCAGCATAATGGCAACACACTACTTAATACGCTGTACGATAAAGCGCAATTAAGCGCTGCGTTAATTAAAAAAGTCGATTCAATAAGTAACGATTTAAACGCTCATCGCGAAAAAAACTTCACCGGTCAAATGCTCAAACATCATACAATGCGCAGCACTCAATACATGTCGCAATGGATAGCCGAAAAAAATAAAAAATTAGATTAAAAATGACTAGACACACACCAATTAGTGTTTAAAATCGCGCCCATCAAACGTGGGCAATTTTAGCTGTATTGCTTATATTTTTAGCTTAGTTATCGCAATATTTGGTCCAAAAAGATTTGAAAACTGCAACTTTTACAGAAAAACGCAAATTTATCGTTAAATTAGGCAAAATGCTTCACAAGTATGGTACGCCCGCTTACCGCCTGGAAGCTCATCTAATGGAAGTGGCTACTTACTTAGGACTTAAATCGTCGTTTGTTATGTCGCCAACCTCTGTAACGTTTGTTATTTGGACCGATGGTCACGAAGACGAGTACACCCACGTAGCACGTGTAGACCCTGGCGATCACGATTTAGGCTCGCTTGCCGATACCGACGACCTTGTAAATCAAATGCTCGACGACAAATTAACCTTACAAGAGGTCGACGCGCAGCTAGACGCTATTTTTGTAATGCCAAACCCGTATAACAAACTAACAACGGGTGTTGCATTTGCAACCTCTGGTGGTGCGTTTGCCATGTTAATGGGCACAAGCTGGATTGACGTAATTTGGTCATCAATGCTTACTCTCGTTGTTTATTTATTTGTACTTTGGTCTGGGCGCTCAAAACGCGTAGCTCATATGCTTGAGCCATTAGTGGCAATAATATCAGCAATACTTGCGTGTGCAGTAAGTGTGTATATAACACCTGAGATAAATATACGCTTAGTGGTACTTTCGGCCATTATTGTGTTTATACCTGGTTTAGCACTTGCGCTTGGTTTAGCAGAGCTGGCAGCGCGGCATTTAGTGTCGGGTACTGCGCGAGTAATGGACTCGTTCATGCTGCTATTTAAACTGTATTTTGGTGGTTTTATAGGTATAGGTATTGGCTTTGCACTCTTTGGGCAAGCCGATTTTGTACAACCTGAGCCATTACCAAAGTGGACCGCATGGCTGGCTATATTTTTACTTTGTAGCAGCTTAATCGTTATTTTTAGAACCAAACTTAAGCATGCTGTTTGGTCTATTGCATCAGGCTTTATAGCGTATGGCACCAGTATTGGCTCGGCTATGTACCTTGATTACACGTTAGGTACGTTTGTAGGTGCTTTATCGGTGGGTATATTTAGTAACTTGTTTAACCGTGTTGCTAATGCGCCGGCCTCTATTGTTGCCATGCAAGGCTTGATTGTATTAGTACCAGGAAGCAAAACGTATATTGGCTTAAATTCACTTATTGAAGGTCAAGACTTTGTATATGCAGAGCATATAGGTCAACAAACGTTTTTAATATTTATGTCGCTTGTTGCAGGGCTAATATTTGCAAACGTAGCCCTACCGCCTAAAAAGAGTTTGTAAATTATACTGAGCACTCGCTTTACTTTGATTGAGTAAAGCGAGTGAAGCGTTAAACTAACAACAACTACCACGTAGCAATTGATGCCAATGCTAAGTGTTTTAGCTCATTACATTGCACTTGAGTCAAACTCAAAAACCTCATAGTGATTCCAACGTAAAAAAAGTTCACCGCTTTCAAAATACAGATTTATGTCATCACTTGATGAATAGCAAAAATCATCCCAGTGACTACAAAAAACTAGCCAAGGTAATGTAAGCGCTGTTTCTTGATCCCAGCAAATTGTTACTGTTTGCGAATCATTTACTAAGCCCTTTAACCATTGGCGTGTTAATTCATTCCCTTGTGTGGAGTCAAACCTTTTTGCTCCAACCGGAAAGTTAATAGGTGTAGTAGCAATTAATGCTCTTGCTTGATCTTCGCTCAATGGATTGAGTTTATTTAGTGTATCTTTAGAAAAATCGCCATGGGATGCGCTAATCCAGCGCCATGCTAAAGAAAAGTCTTCAATTTTAATCAACACTCTATACCTACTTTTACAAACACGTAGTGGACTCTACAATACTATTACAACGTTCTAAATACCCTATTAATTCTGGGCCTTCGGGATAATCAGAGCAATTGCCTATTATAAGGTCTGCAACTTTACCTGTCGGTTCTATCTCTACGTCCATGTATGATGCAAATACAGAGTTATTTTTGGTTTCAGTCCACGTAAAGTGATATTGGGTTTTGCCTGTGCTAAGAAGTTTACGATCTGGTTTATTAAATTTACTCGTTGTTGTTGCCAGTAAATGCTTTTTGTTTTTAACGGTAATTTCAGCGCTGCTGACGGCCCAAGACAATGGCCACTCTCTTGTGATTTCGGTAGAAATTTCACATTCGCCAAGCACACTAACCTCATCCAAATCAGAAACTATATTTGCGTATTCACTGGTTCGTAAACTGCTTTGCTGAGCCTGAACAAGCCACAAAACAACCAGTGACAGTAAAACCGATTTCCATTTCATTATTTATTACTCCACCTCCTCTTTGTAGAAGAAGCCCTTAAAACACTGTTGTGTGCATGTTGATTTAGTTAACGATAAACCATATATGATTTTCTATTTTGGTTCAATTACTTACAAGCAACCATCGCTTATTAATGGTCGAGGATGACTGTGAGGATTATTACTATGGCACTTCCCTATTGAGCCAAAATACTCAATAGGGAAGTAACTTAACTAGCGTGACCAGTTAGTTTTGGCAAGCTCTACAATTTCGTTTCCTTTGCCATTTATCAGCGCTTTCATCATGTAAACGCTAAAGCCTTTTGCTTGCTCTAATTTGATTTGCGGTGGCATTGAAAGCTCTTGTTTTGCGGTATCGACTTCTAAAACAACAGGTCCTGAGTGGTTCATCATCTCGTTCATTGCCGATGGCAGTTTTTCAGGGTCGTCCACATGAATCCCTTTTAAGCCACAGGCTTCTGCAATTTTAGCAAAACTTGGGTTTTCTAAATCGGTATCGCTTGATAAAAACCCACTGGCTTTCATTTCCATAGCCACAAAACTGAGTGAGCGATTATTATAAACAACAATCTTTATTGGTAAATTAAGCTGTTTAAGCGAGATTAAATCGCCCATTAACATCGAAAAACCACCATCGCCACACATTGCAATGACTTGACGATCTCTATCTACAGATTGAACCCCCATTGCCTGCGACATGGCATTTGCCATAGAGCCATGGTTAAACGATCCAATTAACCGGCGCTTACCATTCATTGATAAATAACGCGCAGCCCACACTGTTGGCGTACCGACATCGCAAGTAAAAACAGCATCGTCAGCCGCTTGCTCGTTTAGTAAACGCGTTAGGTATTGCGGGTGAATTAAATTTTGCGAGGTTTTGCCGCTGGCAAGTTCATCAAGATCTTTTCGAGACTCTTTGTAGTTTTTAACACATTTTTGTAAGTGCGAACTTGTCCGCTCACCTTTAATATGCTCAAGCAGTGTGGTCACTGAGTTTTTTGTGTCTCCTAGTACGCCACAATCAATTTGCACGTGTCGCCCGAGTGACGCTGGCTGATTATCAATTTGCAATATGGTGGTATTTTCAGGATAAAAAGCACGATAAGGAAAACTAGTACCAATCATAAGTAACGTATCGGCTTCTTGCATTGCATGATAGCCCGACGCAAAACCAATAAATCCGGTCATACCAACATCGTAAGGATTGTCGTACTCAATAAATTCTTTACCACGCATAGCATGCACTATCGGTGCTTGTAATTTTTCGGCTAGCGCAACAATTTCATCGTGGGCATCCTTACAACCAGCACCACACAATAAGGTTACTTTTTTGCTTTTATTAAGATGAGTCGCCATTGCTTCAATATCAGATAATGCAGGGGTATAAGTTGCTGGTTTTGGCACGTTCCATTTTGGTTTGATAGCTTTAGGCATATCTTTTAATGCAATGTCGCCAGGTAGCACAAGTACACTCACGCCTTTGTTTAATATTGCTTGTCGCATTGCGGTTTCTAGCAAGTACGGCATTTGCTCAGGGCTCGAAACCATTTCACAATACACACTGCATTCTTTAAATAATTCTTGCGGATGGGTTTCTTGAAAATAGCTACTGCCAATTTCAGATGAAGGAATATGTGCGGCAATAGCTAATACCGGTACGTTGTTGCGCTGACAATCAAATAGACCGTTAATTAAATGAAGATTACCTGGGCCGCAAGAGCCCGCACACACCGCAAGCTCGCCTGATAGATGAGCTTCGCCACCAGCTGCAAATGCTGCCACTTCTTCATGACGTGTGCCTAGCCATTCAATTGTTCCCATTTTTCGCAGGCTTTCACTAATGCTGTTAAGTGAATCGCCAGTTACTCCCCAAATGCGCTTTACGCCCGCTTGTTCAAGGGTTTTAGTAATAAAACTTGCGATACTTTGACTCATAATATAGAACTCCTAAATATTAAGTTATTCTGTAAATTGATTTTTCGCCTCTGATCTATCAGGTAAGTCATCGTTTCGAAATGCGCTCAATTATTGAGAATCGACAAGCTTAAATATTTTAATAACGATAGATATATTACTACTGAGACTTTACTAACAAACAATACTCCTAGGTTTGCTGCGCCCCCATACTGATACACATAACATGAATGCGCGCTTTAAAATCGAGACGAATAAACTAGCCCGAGATTTTTAGTGGCTTAACTATGAATATGTTATTATGCGCCCAATTATTTCATTGAATGCTTTATGTTATCTTTATGCCAAATTCTGCTACTTGCTTTACGTTATTTGCTCAAAATATTGACCAATATTTGCTCCCAGAAAAGTTTACGTTCCCTTTTTATTACGAGCCACAACCTCTAGCTATTAAAGCGGCAAAGCAACTACAGCAACAACTTGAAATGCTGCCACAACTGCACGAAGAAAACGCGGGTAAAATGTTTGGTGTATTAGTGGTACAAAACGATGCGCAGCAAGTAGGGTTTTTAGCGGCTTATTCAGGGCAACTAGAAAGTGAAAAAGCAGGTATAAACTTTGTACCCGCTGTTTCAAGCATACAACTACAAGATGATATTTACTCAGAACAAAGTAAAATAATTAACGACATTAATGCACAAATTGATCAGCTAGAAAACAGCAAGCAGTTAGCGGTTACCAACACACAGTTAAACGAAGCAACAATCACTTATCAAGAGCAGTTGTTAGCACAGCAAGCTGTAATGCAGTTAGGCCGATTACAACGTAAAAAACAGCGCAGTGAAGCAAGTGCAGAACTTAGTGAAAGTGATTTTGAATTATTAAAAACAAAGTTAGCTAGCTTAAGTATTATCGAAAAAAAACAACTACAAGCACTTAAACTTTACTGGCAAAATAAAATAGATTTACTTAAACACACCTTAGCAAAAACTACAGATGAAATAAGTCATTTAAAAAAGCGCCGTAAAACGTTGTCGAAAAGCTTACAAAAAAAATTATTTGCGCAATATCAATTTTTAAATGCTAACGCAGAAGTAAAAGATCTCAATGGTATTTTTGCTGAGTTACCAGCACATACCCCGCCCGCAGGTTCTGGTGATTGTGCCGCGCCTAAATTGCTGCAATATGCGTATAAACATAACCTAAAACCTATTGCGATGGCTGAGTTTTGGTGGGGTGCTGCGCCTAAGTCGGCTATTAGGCAGCACAAAAATTATTATCCGTCTTGTTACAGTAAATGCCAGCCCATTTTAAGCCATATGCTTAAAGGGCTTAACGTTGAAGACAATCCATTATTAGTTAATCCTGCACAAGGTAAGCATCTTGAAATTATTTATAAAGATGATGACTTACTCGTGGTAAATAAACCAGCCGAGTTTTTATCTGTGCCTGGCGTTAATATTGAAGACTCTGTTTATATGCGTATTAAAACGCAATTTCCAGAAGCCTCTGGTCCCTTAATTGTGCATAGATTAGATATGTCGACATCTGGATTATTGATGATCGCACTTAATAAACGAGCGCATAAAGCCCTGCAAAAGCAGTTTATAGAGCGCGTTATTGAAAAACGTTATGTTGCATTGGTCGCAGGAAATGTAATTGAAAATAGCGGAACGGTAGACTTACCATTAGTGCTCGACTTTGATGATAAACCACGTCAAATGGTGTGTTACAAAAATGGTAAGCCATCGCTTACAACATGGCATGTTTTAGAGCGTAAAAACAATACAACCCGATTGCAGTTGTACCCTAAAACAGGTCGAACCCACCAATTAAGAGTACATTGCGCCCACAGTTTAGGTTTAAATATGCCTATTGTTGGCGATACTCATTACGGAAAAAAAGCCGACCGATTACATTTACACGCTGAGTATTTAGCGTTTACTCACCCAATAACGCAAAAACGATTAGAGTTTGAAGTAGCTGCTGATTTTTAGATACTAGGAGCGTATTAATCTTTGGTGGCTGCAAGGTAGTTAGTTAAAGCCCATCTAAAATCATCTGTTTAATTTTATGCGCTTTTTCAAAGTGATCTAACTTATGAGTTTGTATCCACCATGTAGCCGCTTCCATAATTAGCTCAGAGTCGTCATTTTTATTAGCAAAAAAAGCATAAAAAGAAAGTCCAACATTTTCGCCTTTGCTTGCTATTTTTTTATCGCACACTGTGATTATTTTTGTTCTTAACGATTCACGCATAAATACCTTGTTTAGTTTTATTCTTCACTAATTAAACACGCCATTTAAAAAACTAGTCAGAAACTCTAAAATACTTCTGTCTACTATGCCATGGTTTTCTATTTTTTTGTTTTTAGCATTTACTTGCATAGCTTTGCACTCATTTTTTAATTGTTCTACCGTGTGTGCTTCAACCTCATATGCAGTATCAGCTTGCTGCATACATTTTGAAGACCCTGCATAGTCAGGCGATGCACAAGCACTTAGTAGCAAGCATAATAAAAACGTAGTAAAAAGCTGTTTCATATTTACCCTACCTAAACGTAAATGTTAGTTTGTTGCCATTTCAATCGCAATAACAAAAACTTCAAAAAAGAATAAACCAACTGCATCTGTAAAAATGTCATTTTTATGATTTGTTTCGATTTTAGCGCTCATACATTTATTATAAACTTCGGTACTTGTTTGAGCACCATTGTTATCGGTCGAATTAGCTTCTTCTATGCACTCATCCGAATCAGTATGTGTTGGCGAACTACAAGCACTTAATACAAAACATAGTGAAAAAACAGTAATAAAGTTTTTCATGTTTATCCTTAAACTTAAAATATTTTCCTATCTTTAAATTTTATTTTAGCACCGTAATAATAGGCTTTCCTATCCAAATTTTGTAAGTATCTGTAGAAGTAAACTTACTCAATATTTATACTTTTGTGCTGTTTTACTCTTTGAAATAATTGCATTAATCTCTCTGTAAAATTTACAGATTAGTGCTATAAAAAACAAAAATATAAATATAAACCTAATAATTTCAAAAGATTAACCTGTGGCATTGCACTTGCTTCTAATCAAATAAGCAATCAATAGTAAGTAAAAGGATTAATTATGAACATTTTTGAAGCGCTACGTCACGATCATGATAAGCAACGAGAATTAGTTGATGCACTTATTCAAACCCACGGTGAAACAGACAAACGCCATACTTTAATGGATGAGCTAAAAACTGAATTAGAACAACACGCAAAGTTTGAAGAACGTTACTTTTACAACCCACTTATGTTTGATGATTTAACTCACGTAAAAGCACGCCACAGCGTTGCTGAACATCATGAAATTGATGAATTAATTGAGCAACTTGAAGACACAAAAATGAGCTCATCGGCTTGGTTAGTAACCGCTAAAAAATTACATCACTTGGTACATCATCATTTAAGTGAAGAAGAACACGAAGTATTTCAATTGGCAGGAAAAGCACTAACCGAGGGGCAAAAACAAAGTTTAGCAAAGCAATATAACGATGCAATGCACTAAATATTTTAGTATTTGTGAGTACCCCTATTCACAAATAATTAAACCGCCTTATATACACTCCCTTGTGTACTATTGGTTATAAGCCACTTGGCTTATAACCATTTTTAATCCTATGCGTTAACTCTTTTCTAGTAAGGGTGCTTCTGTCGGATCAAAAATTCGATACGCCACTAGCTTTAAGCCATCGTTAATAAAAAACCACACCAAAGCATATGCCCACACAGCAAGTGCCCATCCCCATCCTAGTGGGGTCATAAACACGCCATAAACAGCAATAAGTGTTGCTATAACTTGCGTGCCAAATACGGAGACCATTAATATAGCAGACGGTTTAATAGACCAAAATGGACCTCGGGTACGCGCTAAAAATATAGTCAAATGCCCTGCTACAGAAAGTAATAAGTACATTAATGTTTGAAGATGAGGACGGTCGAGTTCAAATACTTTATCGCCCAAGTAAAATAAACCAAAGGCTGCAATTGGCCCTACAATTCCCAGCACAGATGCAATACCCAAAACGAGCCGCATATTCCATGTTTCGGGCTTATTTTGATAATGCACATTGTCGTATGCAATAGACAAAATGGCGGCATCGTTAAGTAAAGCAAGCATTACAATCATGACTGCGGTTAACGGATAAAAATTAAAAAATAATATC
Organism: Pseudoalteromonas sp. TB64; assembly: GCF_000498095.1. Classification (GTDB taxonomy): domain Bacteria; phylum Pseudomonadota; class Gammaproteobacteria; order Enterobacterales; family Alteromonadaceae; genus Pseudoalteromonas. Next base: position 54,779 of record NZ_AUTQ01000117.1, on the reverse strand, counting down.
GCCATTGTCATAAAAAGTAGCACGCGCAGTGTTTCAGCAACCCTGTAAATAGCGTAACTGTTCATGCGTTGAAATATTTTTCGGCTTTCTTTAACTGCATCAATAATAACCGATAAGCCATCGGTCATTAACACAATTGATGCTGCTGAACGCGCTGCATCTGTAGCACCCGATACAGCAATACCACAGTCAGCTTTTTTAAGTGCTGGCGCGTCATTTACGCCATCTCCTGTCATACCAACAATGTGCCCTCTATGCTGAAGCACATCAATAATATGGTATTTATGCTCAGGAAATACTTGTGCGAATCCGTCAGCGCTCTCGATAGAGTCATCTAACTGCGTTGTTTGATGGTGTTCAGTTGCACCAAATCCACTAGCATCAAGAATGTTTGTCCCTAAACCCAGTTTACTTGCAGTTTCGCGCGCAATGGCCACTTGATCGCCCGTGACCATTTTAACGCTCATACCCATTTCTTTTGCATCGGCAATGGTTTGTATTGCTTCTTCACGCGGTGGATCAAAAAGCGGTAATACGCCTATAAATTGCCATTTACCTTGCTCGTCTGTTTTAGCAACCGCTAAAGAGCGAAACCCACGTGCTGCAAATTCATCTATCGATGCCTCAACTTGAGTTTTAACTGCCTCAATATTAGCCGACAAAGCTAAAATAACCTGCGGTGCACCTTTGGTCACTTTAAACGTTTTGCCATCAGCATTTTTAATTAATGCTTCAGTACGTTTGCTCACAGGATCAAATGGCTGAAAATGCTCTATATGATAAGAATCTAGATGCTGCTCAGCTTTTACACTTTGTAATACTGCTAAGTCAATTGGATCGTTATTTTCTGAGCGAGATGCTAATGCCGCGTACAATATAACTTGCTCAGCAGAGCCTTTATTTGTTGAGTTTTCGATATAAAACGGGTCACCTAACGTTAATAGGTTTTGTGTCAATGTGCCGGTTTTATCGGAACAAAGAATATCAACACCCGCTAGCTCTTCAATTGCAGCTAAACGTGTTACAACCACTTGCTTTTTAGCCAATAAACGAGCGCCTACAGCCATAGTAACTGATAGCACTGTTGGCATGGCGACTGGTATTGCCGCAACGGTTAATACCAGTGCAAACTGCAATGTGGTAATCATTGGATCATCGCGAAACAAAGCAACAATAACTATAAGCAGCACTAAAGCCGAAGCAAGCATTATTAAATAATTACCAATTTTAAGCACTGCACGCTGAAAATGACTTGCGGTTCGCTCCCCTTGCACTAACTGTGCTGTTTTGCCAAAAAAGGTATTAGCGCCGGTTGCGTAAACTATTGCTTCTATTTCACCTTGGCGAATAATAGAGCCCGAATAAACAGTTTCACCCGCCGACCTTACAACCGGTAACGACTCACCCGTAAGTGATGATTGATCGACTTCTACTGGATCACCATTTAGCAAACGCGCATCTGCAGGCACTATATCGCCCATCCGCATTCTAATAACATCACCTGGTACAAGTTCGCTGGCATTTAAATTTTGCCATTGAGTATCACGGCGAACGCGTGCTTTGTTAGCTAATTTTGCTTTTAATGCGGCAATTGCATTACCCGCTTGATGCTCTTCCCAAAAGCCAACCAATACGTTGGACAACAATAATACAAGAATAATAAAAAAATCAGCCCAGTGCTTAGCAAGTGCCGATAAAATAATAGCAGCCTCGATCATCCACGGTATTGGCCCCCAAAAGTAAGATAAAAATTTGAGTAGTAGGTTTGTTTTTTCTTCAACTAGTTCGTTAGGTCCATATTGTGCCAATCTTTGTGTGGCATCAGTTTGGCTTAACCCGTCGGATGATGTTTTTAGCTTTGCTTGTAATTGTGCTAAATCGAGCTTGCTCCATTCATCGCAATTTTGATTATGTGAAGACTTGTTTACTGAACGATTTGATGACTGATGCGCTGACGAAATTTTGACCTTTTCCATACGAGCCTTCTATACAACATTGAGTTGAATAACTTGAGGTAATTAAAACCTACTAACCGTATAGCTAACATAAACTAAAGCTGTCGATATTGTTCTTACAAATGTATTAACTTTGATCTAACGCAATATTAAGGGTGAAATAATATAAAAAGAATTATTTTTAGAAGATGATAAAGAGGGTGGATTATTAAAAGAAGTACTGAAAGGCTATACATTGAGCTGAAATAGTAAGTAACTCAGCCCAATGTACTTTTAGCTATAACCTTATGGGTATAGCTATTGTTTTATTACTTTACAGTAAATTTTACGTCTTGGTCACGTAACAAGTAAAGTGCAAAACACGCAGCCCACATTGGCCATGCAGTGAAGAATAATAAGTTATTAAAACCATCAATGTATTGGTTGTAAGACGAAAGCGTAGATAAACCATGCATTACAAAAATGATACCGTAAGTAATACGTTTTTTAATACCCGCTAAAAATGCCAATACTAAAACAAGTTGAAGAGCACCAATAACATAAGCAACAATATCAGATGAGCCACTAATACCGTAAAAATGTTCAAAAATACGCGCGCTATGACCTGGGTTTACGAATTTATCGAACGTCCACATAGCCATTACGATAAAAACACCTAAGCGAAGCGATAAAAGAGACCACTGCAAACGATTTTGTACATCTGAACTCATTGAATTTGTCATAAAACTTCCTTTAAAAAATATATAAATAAACCTGAATAGACGAAGACCGTATAAATTCGTTTTTATTTCAAAAAAAATTAATTTTTTTTAATAAAAGTTAAATTCTAATAATTATAACGCCGCACACTTTAGTTTTATAAATTCAGTAAGCAGGCTGCTATATATAAAATGGTAAGAACTAAAAAGTAGTCTACAATTAAAAAACTTATTAAAAGCAAATATTTATGTTCAATGTAATACAATTTATCGATTTTTTTAGCTAACCAGTAAAACTATAATACTAAGTTACTAACCTTAAAAAACACTAATTTTGTTATGTTCTAAAAAAACAAAAAGAATTGAGGTTTGACTGAAAGTTATTTTTACGCCTTTCGGTCTTTATCGCCATCAACATATAATTATAGAGAGAAAACGCTTGAAACACGCATACTTGGCTTTAGCTTTAGCCACCATATTAAATACCCCACTTAGTGCTTTTGCCGCAGAAGAATCAACAAAGACAAATGATTCAATAGAGCGCATTGAGGTGGCTGGTCAAGTTATTAGATCTCAAGGACTTTCTGTTAAAGACGCTACAGTTGATGGACCTTTTGGTGACAACTTAGCACTGCAAGATATAGCGCGTTCGGTAACACCAATCTCAAGCGAATTAATAGAACAACTTAACATTACGACATTACAAGATGTATTAGCAGTAAGCCCTAATACTTATTCAGCGAGTGGCTTTGGCGCACCAAGCTTACCAACTATTCGTGGGCAATTAGGTGAGCTTTTTCAAGATGGTACACGTCGTCAAGCAGGTAATAATGGCTTTGGGGTGCCGTTATCGTTCAACTCTATAGAACAAATAGATGTGGTAAAAGGCGCACCACCGGTATTATTTGGCTCAAGCCAGCGAAATGGTGGTTTTGTAAACTTACATTCTAAAAAAGCGTCTACTGATGAAAGTAAAGGCAAAGCAACGGTATCTGCGGGTCGATGGGACCAATACAGTGTTTTAGTAGATTACAGCGCACCGATTGTAAAAGATAAAGTCGGTTTTAGAGTCAGTGCAGAGCACATTGATAACGGCAGCTACTATGATTTTTCAGGCACTAAAAGCGACAGCCTTTTTGCAGCGCTTCGTATTTTGCCAGACGATAAAAGCAGCTGGGATATTAACTTTGAGTTGTATCAGGTTGAGTTTACCGATAACGCAGGTATAAACCGCCCTACCCAAGCATTAATAGATGACGGACTTTACATTACAGGCCAAGGCGTACAAGCAAATGGCAGCACAGTACCAGCAGCCGGTTCAATTATTTCGCCAACCGGATTGGTGAAAATTGACCGTAGCACGGTGCTAACCGACCCTGATAATCAAAACGAAGCCACCACGTATTTACTGCACAGTATTTATAAGCGTGAGCTTTCAAATAACGCATCAATTAAAAACATCACGTACTTTCAGCACTTACAACGTGAAGAAATTGCACAAAATAGCTTTGTCGAAATTATAGATGGTGCCGATACAGCACAAAACCGTACCGAGCTTACTTATCTTTGGAATAGTAATCAGCAAACTATTTTTGCATTTGATGTACGTTATAACCGCGTATTAGGCTACAGCCAATTTACAACAGAAGCCGACTTACCTATTGATTTAACAGGCCCACTTTCAAACCGTCGAATTCCTTTAACCGACACACAACAAGCGCGTTTAATTGAAATTAGCCCAGGTGTGTTTGTATCACCCGGTGGTCAATACGATATTAATAACGACGGCAGCGGCGACTTTAATTTATCAGACACTACCGATTCGCGTTCATGGCAAACAGGCTTTGCCATTCAACAAGATTCAGATTGGACAAGCAAATTTCATACAAGCGTTGGGTATCGTATTGACTTTTATGACGTAGACGCACACGACCCAATAGCACCACAAGGGCAAATTGCAGCCAGCGATAGCATTAACGATAAACTACATTCTGGGCAAATCAGTTTTAACTACCGACTAAATGGTGACTATACTACTTACGGCACTGCAAGCTATAACGAAGCTACATCAAACAGTATGGCCGGTGGTACAGCGCTTAGTAGTGACAATACAATAAGTGCACAAAATTTTTCTACTGAAAATACCCTTGTTGAGTTTGGTTTAAAATACGCACCAACCGACAGTGATTGGTACGCAGATGCTGCTTTATTTAGTCAACGTCGTAGTTTACGTAACCGCGATGGTAGTAACACAGGCATTCGTACTTCCGGTTTTGAAAGCCAAGTATTTTACGACGCCTACCCGTATTGGTTAAGCGCGGGTTACAGCTATATCGATGCTCGCTACGATAACTCTGCAAGCAGTCAAGATTCAGCACAAGTAGCAGATGCATTTGATAATTCTCGTCCAGATATTATTGAAGGTACCAGTGTTGGTGCGCCTAGTTTTACAGCGTTTGCGCCATCTGATAGGCGTGTGCAGGGTATTCCGGAACAATCTTTTAGTTTTAACGGAAATTATTCAATTAATTCGAAATGGCAAACGGGTTTTTCAGGTCTATATACAAAGAGTTACCCATTAGACTTTTTGGCGACAGTAAAGATTCGTGATCAATACACGTTAAACGTAAATACTAGCTATGCTTTTACGCCTAGCACCAAGTTACGATTAGACGTAAACAACGTTACGAATCAAAAAAACTGGCGCCCAGTATTTGAAGGCGGTTACTTTGGTGCAACTTTGGCTTTTCCTGAGTTGCCAATTAACGCCAAGCTTACGCTTACTCATAATTTTTAAGAGAGAGAACATGATTAAAAAAATATTTCTATTATTGATTGCAGCAGGCGCCGTAGGCTTGTTCTTTCACTTTAATTTGCACCAACTACTGACGCTTGATGGCTTAAAAGGATCAATGGATCAGTTTAGCGATTACAAAGAGCAATCTCCGTTGTTGGTTATTGGTGGGTTCTTTTTACTTTATGTAATAGTTACTGCCTTATCTTTACCAGGCGCGGCTATTTTAACACTTGCAGCAGGCGCATTATTTGGCTTGGTAGAGGGTTTATTAGTTGCATCGTTTGCATCGACTATTGGTGCAACACTCGCCTTTTTAGTGTCTCGTTACTTACTGCGCGATACAATTAAGCAACGCTTTCCTGAGCGCCTAGCCGCTATTGACGCTGGTGTTGAAAAAGAAGGTGGATTTTACTTATTTACTCTACGCTTAGTGCCGGTGTTTCCGTTCTTTTTAATCAACTTACTAATGGGTGTTACCTCAATAAAGTCATGGACTTATTACTGGGTAAGCCAAGCAGGCATGCTAGCCGGTACATTTGTATTTGTTAATGCAGGTACGCAACTGGCACAAATTGATAGCTTATCGGGCATTTTATCGTTCAACTTAATTTTATCGTTCGCTTTGTTAGGAATCTTTCCATTTATTGCTAAAGGAATCTTAAACGTGTTTAAAAAACGTCGTGTATACAAAAATTATACTAAGCCTAAAAAATTCGACCGTAACATGATTGTTATTGGCGCGGGCGCTGGTGGTTTGGTAACAAGTTATATTGCCGCTGCTGTTAAAGCAAAAGTAACCCTTATTGAAGCCGGCGAAATGGGCGGCGACTGTTTAAACTACGGTTGTGTTCCAAGTAAAGCAGTTATTAAAAGCGCTAAAATTGCAGAGCAAATTCGCCACGGTGAAAACTACGGTCTAGAAAACGCAACACCACAGTTTTCGTTCAAAAAAGTAATGGCACGTGTACATAAAGTTATTGCCGATGTAGCACCACACGACAGTGTTGAGCGTTACACAGACTTAGGCGTAGATGTAGTAAAAGGTTACGGTAAATTAATAGACCCGTGGACTGTAGAAATTAAACTTAATGATGGCGGCACGCAAACACTCACCGCTCGCACCATTGTTATTGCAACTGGCGCACGCCCATTTGTACCGCCACTACCTGGTATTGAAGAAACAGGCTATGTAACAAGCGATACATTGTGGAATAAATTTGCAGAATTAGACGAGGCACCTAAAAAACTTGTAGTACTAGGCGGTGGTCCAATTGGTAGCGAATTAGCACAAAGCTTTGCACGTTTAGGGTCAAGTGTTACGCAAATTGAAATGGCAGAACGCATCATGATCAAAGAAGATCTTGAAGTGTCTACTTTTGCTCACGAAGCGTTAACAGAAAGTGGCGTTAATATTTTAACATCGCATCAGGCATTACGTTGCGAAGCTCGCGATGGTAAAAAATTCATTATTGTTAAACATAACGATGAAGAAATAGATATTGAATACGATGAGCTATTATGTGCCGTTGGTCGAAGTGCGCGTCTTAAAGGTTACGGTCTTGAAGAGCTAGGCATAGAAACAAACCGTACAGTAGTAACTAACGAATACCTAGAAACACTGTACCCAAATATTTTTGCAGCAGGCGATATCGTAGGTCCATACCAGTTTACACATGTGGCTGCTCATCAGGGTTGGTACGCAGCAGTAAACGGTTTATTTGGTCACCTTAAAAAGTTTAAAGTAGATTACCGTGTTATTCCGTGGACTACATTTATTGACCCAGAAGTAGCACGTGTTGGTTTAAACGAGCAAGATGCTATTGATAAAGGGATAGATTACGAAATCACTCGTTTTGAATTTGAAGAGCTAGACCGTGCAATTACCGATAGCGCCACTAAAGGCTTTATTAAAGTAATTACACCAAAAGGCAAAGACAAAATATTGGGTGTTACCGTAGTATCTGAACATGCTGGCGACTTAATTGCTGAATTTGTACTGGCAATGAAGCACGGCTTAGGGCTTAACAAAATACTCGGTACTATTCATAGTTACCCTACATGGGCTGAAGGTAATAAGTACGCAGCAGGTGAGTGGAAACGCGCTCATGCTCCTGAAAAAGTACTTAACTTACTTGAAAAATACCACACTTGGCGCAGAGGTTAATTATGTTTAAAACACCTTTGAAAGCACTACTAATTGGCTCGGCTTTAGTTGCAACATCGTTTGCAACTTCATTTACAGCCCAAGCCCAAAGCATGCACGATAGCTGGAACACGTTAGTAACTAACAATGTTGCTGCTATTAATAATGGTCATAGTACTGAGGTTGATTACGCTGCTATAAAATTACAGCATAAAGAACTTAAAAGTTATTTAGACTCACTAACAGCAGTAACACAAAGTGAGTTTGATGGCTGGGAAAAGCCTAAGCAACTCGCTTTTTTAATCAATGCTTATAATGCGTGGACTGTTGAGCTTATTTTAACTAAGTACCCTGATCTTAAGTCAATTAAAGATTTAGGTAGCTTTTTTAGCTCACCGTGGAGTAAAGAGTTTGTTCCTTTACTTGGTAAAACACGTAGTCTTGATGATATAGAGCATGGTTTAATTCGTGGTAGCGGTAAATATAACGACCCACGTATTCACTTTGCTGTAAATTGTGCGAGTGTTGGTTGCCCTGCACTTCGTGAAGAAGCGTACACCGCCGACACTTTAGAAGCACAACTACAAGAACAAACGGTTCGCTTTTTATCAGATACAACTCGTAACATTGCAAAAGATAATACGCTAAGCGTGTCTTCTATATTTAAGTGGTACGGCGATGATTTTGAAAAAGGCTTTAGAGGCACAAACACACTGGGTGAGTTTATGCTGCAATATCCAGATGCGCTTAAACTGATGCCTAATCAGCAAAAAGCACTTAAAAGTGGTGAGATGAAAATTAAATTTTTAGATTACAACTGGGATTTAAATGCACGCCATTAAGTTTTGGCAAATCATTACGCGATACAGCTTTTGCTGTGTCGCGTTTTGCGTTTGTATAACGGCAAGTTTTGGTGTTTTTTCGACCTCTACTTTAGCCAGTACCGTTACGAGCACTAATACTAATATCAATAATAATATAAACGAGAATGCAAAGCTAAAATCGCGCTGGGAACATATTAAAACGCAAGGTCAAAACCAAGACGTATATTTTTATGCGTGGGGCGGCGACGCACAAATAAATGCCTATATTCAATGGGCTGTAAAACAAGTTAAAACTAAGTACAACATAAACTTAGTGCATGTAAAACTCAGCGACACCAGCGAAGCGGTAAGCCGTGTACTTGCAGAAAAATCAGCCAATAATAACAACCAAGGCAGTGTTGATTTAGTGTGGATAAATGGTGCTAACTTTGCCACCATGAGCGAGCATTCTCTGCTTTTAAAGCAATGGGCTAATAAGCTACCTAACTTTGTATTTACCGATCCGATAAACAATCCGGCTGTTAATTTTGATTTTGGATTACCTACCAATGGAATGGAAGCACCGTGGGGGCAAGCATCGCTCACATTTTATTACGATAGCCTAGCAATAGATGGCTCAGCTAATAATAAACTTCCAACTACATTAAACGAATTATTAAACTGGAGCGCGCAAAACCCAGGTCGTTTTAGCTACCCTAAACCACCTGACTTTTTAGGTATGAGCTTCTTAAAGTACGCACTAGTAATGCTGCATCAACAAAGTAATGAAAGTGTAAAAGCACAGTTAAACCAACCAGCTACCGCTTTAAATACGGCACAAGTGCTAAATCCGTTATGGGACTTTTTAAATAAACTGCACCCAACACTTTGGCGTGGTGGTACGCACTTTATGCAAAGTGGTGCACAAATGCGACGCTTAGTAGACGATACAGAGCTAAGCTTAGCCTTTACGTTTTCAGCACCCGAAGTGCCTGCAGCAGTAAAACGCTATGATTTACCAAACAGTATTCGTAGTTACGCTATGAATGATGGCAGTTTAAGTAACACCCATTTTATTGCTATTCCTTACAATGCCAGCCACCAGCAAAGTGCGCAATTAGTGGCTAACTTTTTACTTAGCCCACAAGCTCAGGCTCATAAACAGCAAGCGCATGTTTGGGGTGATAAAACGGTACTTATTCAATCAACACTAAATGCTGAGCAACAAGCTTTGTTTAAAACAACTAAACCACACCCAAGCGCCCTTCCTTTTAACAGTATTAAACGCACATTAAGTGAGCCACACCCAAGCTGGGTTGATGCAATTATGCAAGGGTGGCAAACGCGTTATGGGGTAAGCAAATGAGTGTAATTTCAAACAAAGTGATTGCAACTTCAAAGCCCGTTACGCATTGTAATACTGATATATTTACCCGTATGGTTAAGTTTAGCCCGCGCTTTTTACTCGCCTTACTGATATTACCCGTACTTGGTGGCTTAATTAGTGTTTTACTACCCGCCTTTGGTTGGGCTCCAGCGCTTGAACAAACCAGTATTGGTTTACAGGGCTTTAATGCACTTTGGCAAACACCTGGTTTGAGCCAAATGGTTGCATTAAGTGTTGCAACTGGCTTAGTAAGTACCCTACTTGCTTTTGTCATTACCTTAATGATTTTAGCTGTGTTTTTTAACAGTCCTTGGCTTGGTCATATTCAGCGTTTACTGAGTCCAATTTTAGTAATACCACACGCAGCAGCCGCTATTGCAGTTGGTTTTTTAATTGCCCCTTCAGGTATGATTTCGCGTTTAATATCACCTTGGTTGAGCGGTTGGGATCTTGCACCAAACGGCATGTTTCCGCATGACTCGTTTGGTATTAGTATAATTTTAGGCTTAACACTTAAAGAACTTCCTTTTTTGTTATTAATGGCACTGGGCGTATTGGCGCAACCTGAGCTCGGCAAAAAGTTACGCCAACAACACAAAGTCGCGCTTAATTTGGGTTACTGCCCAATGACTGCTTTTTTTAAAGTAATACTCCCAAGCCTTTATCCACTTTTACGTTTACCCCTTTTAGCGGTACTTGCCTATGCCAGCGCAAGTGTAGAAATGCCACTTATACTAGGTCCAAATACACCGCCCACTTTGGCCGTTGCTATTATGCATTGGTTTAACGATGTTGATTTAAACCTGCGCATTAAAGCCTCAGCCGGCGCCTTGCTACAACTCGCAGTAACCGGTGGGTTATTGGCTATATGGCTTGGCGGCGAAAAAGCCATTAAAATGCTATTTAGTGACCTACTTACCAATGGCGAGCGTGAATATGGCGGCGCGTTTTGGCAAAAAATTACCGTTACCCTCACCATATTTGTTATTGGTTTTATATTATTGTCGCTTATTGGTTTAGTAATGTGGTCGGTCGCTGGATTTTGGCGCTTTCCGGCAGCTATACCCGATCAGTTTGTGCTGTCACACTTTAAAAGTGCGTTAATGCAAATGGGCAGCCCACTGTTTAATACACTTGCTATTGGTTTAGTAACAACCGTATTTGCCATTATAATTACGTTGTTATGTTTAGAGTCGGAGCAATTAAACGATAAACCAATTTCTCGTTTTACGAGTTTAATTATTTACTTACCGTTGCTTGTGCCTAGTATTGCTTTTTTGTTTGGTCTTGTGTGGATTCAGCAATTAGTAAATAACCAAGCCGCATTTTTTAATGTGGTACTTACACACTTACTCTTTGTTTTACCTTATGTGTTTTTATCGCTTGCTAGCAGCTATCGACGCTTAGATCCACGCTTTGCAAATGTTGCGGCAAGTTTAGGCGCCGCCCCATGCAAAGTGTTTTTTAGAGTAAAACTTCCTCAGTTGTTTGCACCAATTTTAATCGCTGCCGCACTGGGTTTAGCAATAAGTTTTGGTCAATATTTACCTACACTTTTAGCCGGTGGCGGACGTATAGCTACANAAGCCGTTACACTTGCTAATGGCGCAAGTAGGCGCACAAGTGCGGTGTATGCCATTATGCAAATGGCGCTACCACTTATTGGATTTATACTTGCGTGGGTATTGCCTAAGTACTTTTTTAAAAGTGCGCGAGTTTAGAAACGCATAAATTATAATGCATATATCGTTAAGGTTTTTTAATGCAGTCATCTTTACAGATTAAAAATTTAAAGCTTTGTCGTCAAAACGAGCTTTTACTTAGCTTGAACGAACAAGTGAATGGCGGCGAAATACTCACAATTATGGGGCCTTCGGGCAGCGGTAAATCAAGCTTATTAAATTGGCTTACGGGCACATTACCAAATGGCTTTAAAGCTAATGGCGAAGTATGGCTTAACGGCGAAAACATTGATAACTTGCCTGCGCATTTGCGCCACATTGGTGTGCTTTACCAAGATGCTTTATTGTTTTCGCACTTATCGGTTGCTGGCAATATTGCCTTTGCTATGCCTAAAGGCAATAAAAAGCAGCGACTTGAAAAAATAGAACACGCGCTTGAACAAGTTGGTTTGAAAGACATGGGCAATCGCCACCCCGACAACCTCTCGGGCGGCCAGCAAGCACGTGTAGCATTATTACGCATGCTACTGAGCGAGCCTAAAGCTATTTTGCTCGATGAACCATTTAGCAAGCTCGACACACAACTGCGGGTTGATACTCGCGAACTCGTGTTTAGCCAAATACGGGATCACAAACTACCCGCAATAATGGTAACCCACGACCACAGCGACGCAGAGGCTGCCAATGGCAAGCTCATTACGTTAAGCGCAGCTCTTTAATATGGCTTTAATACATAGCTTAAACGCATAAGGCAACAAACATGCTAGACAAATTTATCACCCCTGTAATAAAGCCACTTTTAACTCCTGTTGTAATGCTTATGCACAAACGCGGTATAACCCCCGATCAACTCACTGTTGTTGGTTTTTTAGTGGGTTTATTAGCAGTGCCATTACTTGCTTTTGGACTTTGGTATGGGGCATTAACTGCCATTGTTTTAAATCGTATTTTAGATGGGCTTGATGGCGCACTGGCGCGTTATTCAAATCAAAGCTCTAGTGCTGGTGGATTTTTAGATATAACGCTCGATTTTTTATTTTATGCGGCTATTCCGCTTGGTTTTATTTTGGCGAACCCTGAGCAAAATGCAATTGCCGGCTCGTTACTACTTGCAGCCTTTATTGGCACTGGCTCAAGCTTTTTAGCGTTTGCGATTGCCGCCGAAAAATTTAAGCTTGAAAAACCTCAGTTTAAATATAAAAGCTTTTACTACTTAAACGGTTTAACCGAAGGCACAGAAACAATTGCACTGTTTATTGCATTTTGTATTTGGCCACAACACTTTGCCATTATGGCAAGTATATTTGCTGTTGCTTGCGGCGTTACTATTTTTACCCGTATACATGGTGGTTACCACACTTTAAAGCAGCAAGAAGCTGACGTTAATAACGCAGAGCCAAAAGCACAACACTTCGATACAGAGGTAAATAATGACTAACGAAGTATGGTGGCGTCTAGGCTGTTTTTTTAGCATTTTAATTATTATGATGTTACTTGAATGGCAAAAACCAGCACGCCAATCACCCATTAAAAGCAGCACACGCTGGTTTGCTAACTTTGGTTTAGTGTTTGCCTCGTCGGTTATTGCACGCTTAGTTGTACCCATTGGCTTAACCGCTGTTGCACTTTACAATCAAGAGCATGGCATTGGTTTATTCAATCAAATAGCCATGCCAAGTATGATTACTATTATATTGAGCATGTTATTACTCGATATATTAATTTACTGGCAACATAGGTTATTTCATCAGGTGCCTATTTTATGGCGCTTACATCGCGTACATCATGCCGATGCCCACGTTGATACAAGTACGGGCTTACGATTTCACCCTATTGAGATTGTGCTTAGCATACTAGTAAAATTTGTAGCCGTAAGCGCTCTTGGCGTACCCGCAATAGCAGTGCTTATATTTGAAATAGCACTCAACGGTTTAGCATTGTTTAATCATGCAAATATACGTTTACCAAATAAAATTGAAAAACCATTACGCCTCGTTTTGATGACCCAAATACTTCACCGAATACACCACAGCAACGTGGTAAGTGAAACAAACTCAAATTATGGGTTTAGCGTTATTTGGTGGGATAAACTGTTTGGCAGTTATAAAAGCGAAGCTAAAAAGCCTGATGGTGATATAAATATAGGCTTAATTGAATACCCAAGTGCTAAGCAAAATGCATCTCTTTGGAACTTGCTTATAATTCCTTTTAAAAATAAATAACGAAGATATTTAGGTTATAGATTGTTATTTAATATGTAAGTAAAGCACATAGCTGTGCTTTACTTACATTCATACATTAGACCACTGCAAACTAAAGTAACCCCTCCTTTTTTACTAAACATTTTAACCAACTAATAAATGCTATATTTTTATAACTCCTTGTTAACTGGTCGAACCGTAAACTAAATGTAAATAACATAGACAAATATGTTGACCAATTACCTTCCCCGCAATATCATTTGTAAGCGCTTACAATTCACACATAAAAATGTAAGCGCTTACAGTAAATAAAAACGATATAACTTTTAATAAGTTAAAACACAAATTCTGACAATAATCTGTTGAAACCGGGGTTCAGTTATGAACATTGAAACAACGCACATTACTCGCTTATTGGCTGNCTGCCACTACATCAAATTTTGATAAAGTAGACGTAACCGCACCAGTCTCTGATTGGCAAATGGTTTGGAATGACGAATTCGATACATCTAGCATTGATGCAAATAAATGGAATTTTGAATTAAATTGCGATGGCGGTGGTAATAACGAAAAACAATGTTACACCGACAACGAAGAAAATGCCTTTGTAAAAGACGGCATACTTAACATTGTTGCCCTCCCCGCTGGAGAAGGTGCAGAACAGCCATATACATCAGCGCGTTTAAATACACGTTATAACGCTGATTTTACTTATGGTCGATTTGAAGTGCGTGCAAAATTACCAGCAGGTCAAGGTAGTTGGCCCGCATTTTGGATGCTGCCAACAGATGAAGTTTACGGTGGCTGGCCTCGTTCTGGCGAAATAGATGTTTTAGAATCAGTTAACCTTAATGTACAAAATGAAGACGGCTCACTTGAGTCTAAAATTTACGGCACCTTACACTACGGTCGCGCATGGCCTGATAACAGCGAAAGCGGTAAAGAGTACGAGTTTGCGCAAGGCTCAAACCCAGCCGATGACTTTCATACTTACGCTGTAGAATGGCAAGAAGGCGAAATTCGTTGGTATGTAGATAACTACCTTTATGCGACTCAGCGCCAATCAGAAGTAAGAACAAATGCAAATGGTGACGCTGTAGGTCTTAAGCATCGTGGTTGGTTTGCTGAATATTTTGAACAAGGTTCTGGTGAGCTAACAACCCATTGGGATAGCGCTCCGTTTGATCAAAACTTTCATATACTTTTAAACCTAGCTGTTGGTGGAGACTGGCCTGAAAACGTAAACAACTTAGGTGTGGACGAAAGTGCATTTGCAAACGGCCAAACTTTTGCAATTGATTATGTTCGTGTTTACGAATGTGCATCTAATCCTGATACAGGCAAAGGGTGCGAAACAATACGCCCTGGTTACAACAGCTTAGACGATGCACTAATTGAAGGTGCGGCACCAATCCCTAGCCCACCATCTACAGGTATTGCTACACCACTAAGTATTTTTGATGATGCATTTAACCCAAACTGGCCTGCATGGGATTGTTGTGGTGGCTCAACACCTGCAATCGTAAATGATGAAACTCAAGGCAATGCAGTTGAATTTCAAATTAATGAATCCCCAACGGTAGTCGGTTTTATTAGTCGTGATGAATTTATTACTGACGAAACGGGCGCTGCATCACCATTCGACGCATCACCAATGCTTGAAGAAGGTTACGTTCGTTTTAAAATGAAAGTAATCAATGCACCAAGCACTCCTGACACCACATGGTTTGTAAAACTAGAAAGTACTGAAGCATCTACAGATGCAGACATGTCGCTTGCTAATAGCGTAGAAGGCGTAGCACCTGTTATTGGTGAATGGCAAACGTATACATTTTTACTAGCAGACTTAGATGCTGCAGGTTTAGACATAAGCGCAATAGACGTCATTATGGTATTTCCTGAGTGGGGTGCTGGTGAAGGCTCTGTTTACTTAATTGATGATGTAGAAATAACACAAGATTCAATTGGCGAATTACCTGCTCTCGACATATTTACAAATGAGCAAAATACAGCATGGCCTATGTGGGATTGTTGTGGCGGATCAAACCCTGTAGAAGCAATGGATGACGAAGATTATGGTTTAACTGCTGAATTTAGTATTGGTGCAGAGCCTACTGTAATGGGGTTCAATAGCCGCACATCTGCAGGCGGTGCTGGTGAGTCTTTCGATGCTACTAGTATTTTAGATGAAGGTGTTATTCAGTTTGATTTAAAAGTGACTGCTAACCCAAGTAGCCCTGATGCATCTTGGTTATTTAAAGTTGAATCTAACGAAGGTGATTCTGCTGTTGAACTTGCTTTAACCCAAAGTGTGGAAGGCGTAGCGCCAACATTTAACGAATGGCAAACATATACATTTAAACTATCTGATTTAGCAGGTGCAGGCTTAGATGTAAACACTATCGATGTAATTATGATATTTCCAACATGGGGTACTGGCGAAGGCGCAGTTTATCGTGTTGATAATACTAAAATTTATAATCCTAACGCTGTCCCTACACAAACTGGTGAGCTGACTATTTTTAAAGAAAGTGCCGCTGACCAGTGGAGTATCTGGGATTGTTGTGCAGGCTCGACTCCTACAACTGAGACTGATGATGAAACGCATGGCGCAGTAGCGCAATTCATTATTGGTGAAACCCCGACTGTAATGGGCTTTTTAGCAGATGAAGATGTGTCGTTTGACGCCTCAGCTATTTTAGAAAGCGGTGTTGTGCAATTTGATATGAAGGTTGTTTCAGCCCCTTCAGATATTGATGCTCAATGGTTATTTAAAATAGAGTCTATTGGCGCTTCAAGCGCAGTAGAGCTTGCATTATTAGATAGCGTTGAAGGCCAAACTCCTACAACAGGTCAGTGGCAAACCTATACTTTTCCACTTCAACAGCTTTTTGATGCTGGTTTAGATATTAGTGCATTAAACGTAGTAATGGTTTTCCCAAGCTGGGGTATGGGTAACGGTACACAATACCGTATAGATAACGTAATTATTGCTAACCCGTAATATACCCATTAAATAATAGGTGCTTTGCACCTATACACTTCGACAACATTTGATAAAAGCAGAGCTATTATGAACACATTTAATTTTAAAAAGAGCCAAATTGCGGCTTCTGTGTCTCTCATTATTGCTGCGAGCACTCTCAATATTGCTTATGCCGCAGAAGAACAACAAAATACTGCAAAAACAGACGTAGAAATAATTGAAGTAAAAGGTATTCGTGGTTCACTTATCCGCTCAATGGATATGAAACGCGATTCGGCAGGTGTAGTAGATGCTATTTCAGCTGAAGAAATGGGTAAATTCCCTGATACTAACTTAGCAGAATCACTGCAACGTATAACCGGTGTATCGGTAAGTCGTGCAAATGGCGAAGGTAGCCAAATTACAGTGCGTGGTTTTGGCCCAGAGTTTAACTTAATAACGTTAAATGGTCGCCAAATGCCAGGCACGGGTTACTCTCGTTCTTATAATTTAGAAAATATTGCCTCAGATGGCGTAAGCGCACTTGAAGTATTTAAAACTGCACGCGCCGATATACCTAGTGGAGGCTTAGGCGCAACGGTAAATATATCAACAGCCCGTCCACTGCAAAGACCTGGTGAGCATTTTTCAGCATCAGCAAAAGCGCTTTACGATACCTCAAACGAAGCTGGCGATGATGTAACACCAGAAGTATCGGCGATGTACAGCAATACCTTTAAAGATGAAACCTTTGGTATTGGCTTTTCGTTTTCTCACCAACGCCGTGACTTTCAAAAACAAAGCGCAAATATTCAAGGTTGGCAAGCTAACGTAGATTTACCTACCCTTGACCAAAGTGATTTTATTGACAACCGCAGTGTTGATGCTGATGGAAACCCTACTGGTAATTACTATCTTCCAAAAGATATGAACTACTCAATTGAAGACTTACAACGCGAACGCACTAACGGCCAAGTAACACTTCAATATGCGCCAACTGATAACTTTGTAGCAACTGTAGATTATACCGCAAGCGAAGCAACCACTGGCTCACAAACTATTGGCTGGGGTATTTGGAACGACTTTGGCAGCAATATTAATGGTTACGAGTTAGACGAAAACGGCACCGCCGTATACATGGATTTAAGCGGTAATGATGCTTCATTTACTTCAAGCAAAAGTACCACCGAAGTTAAAGCACGCTCTTTAGGTGTGAACCTAGAATGGCAAATTAATGATACATGGCAAGTTGAACTTGATTATCACGACTCTAAAAACGAAACTGATAACGGCGCAGATAGCGGGTTAGGTAGTGCAGGACAAGTTATTTTAGGTTCAGACCAGCTTGTAAATAAAGTATACGATTTCCGTACAGGTGAAATACCAAGCGCTGAAGTATTTTGGCAAAATGGGACAAACGAATTAACTAAAGGCGAAATAGATTCTAACTTTAGTCAATTTATTCACTCACCAGGCGAGTCAAATATTGAACAACTGCAATTACACACAACTTGGTATAACGAAAGCTTTGATATTGGCTTAGTTGAAGTTAAATTTGGTGCCTCTCGCACAGAGCAAGACACTGGCGGTTACACTGCATGGAGCGGATTAGTGGGCGGTCCTGGTTTTAACCCGTCGTACACTGAAATATTCCCAGATGCGATGTTTACTCGTAATGATACATCTGGTTTGCTTGATCAGTTTTCAGGCGGTGGCAGCGACTTACAGCCTAATTACTACTACACATTTGACTTTGACGAAGCGGTAGCAAGACAAATAGCTTATTTAACCTCAGATGTTACCGGCGGCGATGCATACGCGGCAAACGCCTATTTAGATGGTATTGATAGCGAAAGCTATGTTGAAGAAATTACCAACAGCTTTTATGTTCAATCACGTTGGGAGTTTGAGCTTGGTGATTACTTTTTAAAAGTAAATACAGGCCTGCGTTACGAACAAACAGATGTAACCAGTACAGTACGCCAACGAGTAGAACAACAAGTTAATTGGATCAGCGCCTCAGAATGGATTATGCAATACGCAGACGGCGGCGACGATAATTTCTTAGAACAAGAAGGTGATTACGACGTTTTACTGCCTTCAATTGACTTAAGTCTCGATTTAACCGATGACATAGTTGCCCGTGTTTCTTGGGGTAAAACAATGTCACGAGCGCCATTAGGTAACCTAGCGGGTGGTCGAAGCCTAACAGGCAGCCCTAAACCTGGTTCGCGTACAGGTAGCCAAGGTAATACAAACTTACTGCCATTTAAATCAACAAACCTTGATTTATCGTTAGAGTATTATTATGCAGAAGGTAGTTATGCATCAATTGGCTACTTTAAAAAAGACGTAGATAACTTTATTCAAACAAACATTACGCAAACAACAATTGACGGTTTACACGATATTTTAAACGGTCCTCGTTACTTGCAAGCCGTGAGTGATTTAGAATCACGTGGTGAGCAAGCAACAACCGATGCTATTTTTGCACAAATGATCGCAAATGGTGATGCTAATTCAAGTGGTATTATCGAGCCAAATAGTGATGATCCGCTAATAACATGGAATATTAGTCAACCACAAAACAGCGACAGTAAATCAGTAGATGGTTTTGAAGTTGCTGTGCAGCACTTAATTGGCGAAACCGGATTTGGTGTTGGTGTAAATGCCACATTTGTAGACGGCGATGTAGAGTTTGACACTGAAAGTTTAAGCCAACAATCACCATTATCGGGTTTAAGTGACTCGGCAAACTTTCAAGCATTTTACGAAAAAGATGGCTTATCAGTTAAAATTACTTACGCATGGCGCGACTCGTACTTAATTGGTGTTGGTCAAGCGCAAGGCTCTGCAGACGCACCACCGCAGTATGCTAAAACATATGGTCAGTGGGATATGAGCGTAAATTACGACGTAAACGAAAACGTAACGGTATTCTTTGAAGGTGTAAACCTAAACAACGAAACCGAACAAGGTTACGGACGTTACGAAGAACAATTCTTATTTGCTAATCAATACGGTCCTCGTTATGCCATTGGCGCACGTTACAGCTTCTAAAATATTTACCAGCAAAACGAAGCCGCTCTATTGAGCGGCTTAGCTTTATTTATACCTTAATAGTTCACACGTGCACAAAAACTATATTGAGTTACCTTGATTTTACAATCTGTTTTAACTACTTGTTTAACAGTAATGTTTTAGGATTTTCTTCATTTCTCGAGTGCAAAAATTAGTATACTTATTATCTTTCAGACCAAGATTAGCGTATTTTTCAACCTCGCTTTTAAACAAATTTTGCTCAAAAAGATATCGTGCAAAAAAGCACAGGTTAAGATCGGTAAACTTATCAGGTGTAGCTAAATGAGGAAGCAATGTAACTATATGATTTGATGACAGCCTTTTTTCTCGCAGGTGCTTTACAAGAATACTCCATGTATCTTCTCGTATCCGCCCATTTTTGTGACTAGTAGCAATAGCTACTAAAAGATTTTGGATTTCTTGATTTTTAATACTCTCAAATGAAAAGAACTTACAAATAGGCAGAGATTCTCTTATTACTTCTAAATTATTGTCTTTTAATAATAAAGCTATTTCGCGTTCAAATAATGCGAAAATGAATTGCTCTTTATTAGCAAAGTTAATAAGTGAAACAGTACTCGTCGATTTAATTTTTTTATTTTTATCAGCTAAACCAAGGCGAATAAATTCAATATAATCAGATAAACTGCGCGGTAATTTATTAGTACTGTTCTTACTTTTATTACACAAAGCAACATAGTCTTTTACTTCACTATCAATATTATCTTTGTACCAATTTTCATCACTTATATGACGCTCAAAAGCATCCATCGCCCCTTTTCGGGCAGGAACATCCGCTTTTATAAAAAGTGCCTTAACCTCTGACATACTCTTAAAATCAATATACGTACGAGTCAGTACCCAAGCAGCGCTCTCCTTAACGGCTTTATTAGTTGAAGTTAATAAGCTTTTTAAATGTATTATTGATTTATTAAGATCTAGTGCACCCACTTTAATGCCTTTGTACATCCACTCTTGAGCTCCTTGGCGTGGTCTGTATTTAGCGTACCCTTTTCCTACATCTTCACATTCAAGAAATTGAGTAAATATAGTAGGCTCAGCACTCAAGTTCTTCAACACCCAAAGTATCTCTTTACTAGAAAGACTGGAGTAACTAACAGAGTGAATATGCCTTAAGTTTTCATACGTTGGTTCATTGTAAAATGTTTTTATATGTTCAATATTGACTAATTCAGATTCACTAAAGCTTGATGGATCAACGAGTTTATTATTTTTTAATTTTTTAACACCACCATTCAAAGTTATTGCTGCTACCGGACCAAAAGCAGCAATACTATCCGTGGACCCATTGTGAAAAAATTTAGTTACTTTCACTAAGGGAAAGACACATTGGTTTTTATGCCTCAAAAGTAAATCGATATCTTTCCCATACTCTAACTCACCAATAATATCCTTAGCATTATCGTAATTAACCCAATCAGCATCAGGGATTTCATCTCGGATAACTTCACCAAAATAAGCACCAAACTTTTCCATTAACTCGGTGGTTAATTTTCCACCAAGAGCAGCAATAAGCTTTTCAAGTTCGTTTAACGAACCCATGGTGCCATCTAACTGAGGATTATCCTTCTTTAGTTCATCACTTAATGTGATTGCTTTGTTTTTTATTTCTTCCATTTAAAGTACTCCTGTTAGCTATATATGTACTCAAATACAAATTAAACTGATTCTTTATTAAAGAACCAGTTTAAAATCGCTTTATTTAAGTTTTAAGTTCATACGATGTTATTTTTTCTTTTTACAAAAAATCATTCAATAAGGTACTCATATCCGGCTTCAGATACATCACATTCAATTAAGATGTAAGCTTTTTTTACTGCGCTATAATCTAAAATGTTGTTTAGCTGTTTTCCCCTTTTAAAAGAGCCACACTAAATTCCACCATTTCATTGATAAATATTAATATTTCTTTGGCTTCAATTTCACTCTTTATCTGATTATGTAAAATTGAATGTATTAACTTATCTTTATTTAAACATGTTGCGATATCAATAATAACGGTATTAACCGGTTCATAATCTACATTCATGACTTTTACATCTACCCACTTTGACATCAGTTGTATTAGGGTTTATTGATCTTTCAAGGTTGAATTTACAGCAGTATATTTGGTATTTAGGCAAGACAGAGCCTATGCAGTGTGGTTATTTCCCATAAATGGGCGATAACGTAGCATAAAGGCAAAACAGGCGCTGCCCAGAGGGTTCTTTCTAGGAGCTATTTACTCTTTGTTGCTCGGTTTTTACTTATTCTTACATGGATGTAAGCCAGTAGAATAAAGCAGGAGCAGTTATCGGGCCCACTAGGTTACAAATCTCGCACCGCGGTTAAATAGCCCTAGTTTGAACAAATTTTAATCCGCAAAAATCAACAGACCCTAGTTTTAGTTAAAATAAAGAGGTTAAACAGATATAACGTTTATTGTACATCTGATTTAGCGCGTGCAATAAAATCTGAATAGTCAGCAGAAATAGGCATAGCTTTAAAGGGGCTGACGTTTGCCCCGCCAGTGTTACCGCTGGGAATTAATCCAAACGCAGTTTTGGTAGCTGCTCCAGCTATACGAAATATTTGTCCAAAAAGCTCACGTAAATCGTTTTGCTTAAACGCCCAGCAAAACATCAATATATGCACTTTAACATGAAAATAAGTAGATTCTTGACCGAGTACATGAGCATTTTCTAAATGCTCAAATGCCTCCATAAACTTGCCATTTTTATTAGCTAAATGAGCTAAATCTAATTCGGCATTTACATATGGTTTTATATTTCTAGTGAATTGACTAAACATACTTCTATCCTTGTAAGCGCATAACGAGTATTTAAAGCAACTCGTTTATAACCTATGTTTATTAATGGTCAAACAATAACCGAGTTGCTATTTTGGTTCAATTGCTACTTTTGTTTTTTAGCTTTGCGAGCTCTCTTGATTTAATTTTTAGCACTTTAATTTTAGCGCCGTACCAATTAGCCATAGGTGCTGCTGCAATACCGTGTATTAAAGTACTCATCCATACAGCGTTAATCGCAACAATTAAAACTGAGTGACCGTATTCACCTAAAATATCTTTAGAGATAATAAGTGCAAACAGCGCTGTTGCAAGACCTCGAGGTCCAAAGAACCCCATAAACACTTTTGTTAATACTTTAGCTTTAGTGCCAATCAATGAAAGATAAATAGCAAGAGGTCGTACAATAAATATACTTACTAAAATATAACCAACAACAGGGAGGGTTAAATGCTCAACAGCTGAAGGAAGTAAGCCAAGCCCAATAATAACAAACGAAGTCCATATTAATATTTGACCTTCACTTTCAGTAAATTGGTATATAAATCGGCAATGACCTTTTACAATATTACCAAAGGCTAAACCTGCAACAAACGCTGATATAAATCCATTTCCACCCATTAAAGTAGCCATTAAATATGATGTGCCGGTAAGTGCTAAAACGCCAATTCCTTCATATATAGTCGATGATATTTTTTTTGACTCAGAGTATAAAAATAAACGTCCGCTCGAGAACCCCATAAATGCGCCAACCAAAATACCTATAAATATTTGGCTAAATCCAAACACTAACCATGACATTTCATTTTCTTGAGAGCCGGTTTCCATAGCAACTAAACTGGCAAAAAATAAAATAACAGGTAATGCTAATCCGTCATTTAAACCGCTCTCAACTGATAAACTTTGTCGCTCGTTTAAAGGTACGCTCTCATTGCTAACAACAGCTTGACCTAAAGCTGCATCAGTCGGTGCTAAAATTGCTGCAACTAAGGCTAGCATTGCCCAAGGCCACTGTGGAAAAAACAAATAAGCAAAGCCTGTACCAATCAAAATACTCAACGGCAAACCTATCAATAGCATTCTTAAAGGCCACGTATTTTGCCTTTTTAATCTGCGTAAATTTATTTGTGAAGCATCTAAAAATAATAATACAACTAGCGATATTTCTGCTATTAAATACACGGTCTCGTGTGCATCGCCTATATTGATCAGCCCAACCTGAGATACAGCAAAACCTATACCTAAAAATACCATTGGCGCCGTGATAATAGTGGTAGAGAGTTTTTTTGCTAGCATAGAGTAAGCACTAACTGAGAAAAGAAGAATGAGTAATCCTATTTCCATTGGGAGTTCCTATTAGGCATGGCTTGGTATTTTTATTAGAAAATATCAGGGTTGGGGTTAGCTATATTAAATCAGCACAATTTATTGAGTTAATTTTTATAAGTTTATTTTTAACTTTAATCTAAAATAATAACCGGCACCTAAATAACATTAGCCTGCCAGTTACGTTTAACTTTAATATGCAAAAGCTTATTTAGCTGCTGCACGTTTTGCGTCTAAACCAAGTAACTTATCAATAGATAAAAAGCCAGGTCCACGAGCAAAAATCACTAATAATGAAACAGCCCACCACGATGCCGGATTAATCCAATGATCGAGTGTAGGGAAAACTGCAAGCTGAATAAACATTGTCATACCAATAAGGCCTAACGCTGCAAAGCGAGAAAACAAACCGATAATCAGTAATATTGGGAGTAACACTTCAACAACACCAGCAACCACAGCAAGTGTTTCAATTGCTTTTACAAGAAATGAGCCATCAACATAATCTAATGTTTTTGGATCACAAAGCTGCAAAGCACCTTCTCTAACTGGATCAGGACAGAAAAATTCGTATTTAAATAAGTCGTATTTATCAACATTAAATTGTAAAAAGCCATCCCATTTACTCAACCCAGAATCGAGGAATACTTTAGCGACCATAAAGCGAAGAAAAAACAGTGCTATAGGTTCTAAGAACCGCGATAACTGCTCTCCCATCTGTACGTACAGTTGTTGTATTTTTTTTATCATGCCCATATTTATTCCTACTCTTGTAATGTGTACTAATTGATTTGGATTTCTAATAACTCATTTTGCAAGCATGCTGTAAAAGCATCGCTCACTTCAAAGTTTTCATCTACCGTTATTGCTGCATCAAAAGCTTCACCTAAAGACCTACTTGTACCCTGTAGAGCCTGCATAAGTGCAACTTCTGCGATAGAAAGAGAGCGGGCTTGCACCGCACCTTGCAAACGCCATAACATTATAAAATCCTCAGTAGAGGATTTAGTTACAACGACATCATTATTATTTGTTTTTAGCGAAATCCATTCAAAAAATGCGCCTTCACTCACACTAAGTAGCAGTACGCTGGGGTTAAGCTTTACATTAAGCTCAGTAAGCTCAGTACCTTGTTCCATTAGTTGAGTAACATATTCTATAGTTAAAGTTTCAGTTGAATCAGCGCTCATCAAACTCATTAGCCACGCGTAGTCTAAATGCGCAATATCAACTAAGTTCATATATAAATCTGATGCACTTTGCTGATTTACAGTGACTTCAAAAATATGTTTATTTTCAATTTCACCATCTTTAATCAAATCTGCAACAAAGTCTGGAAAGCTTAATCCGTATCCCACCAAAGTGCCCTGCTCTGGTGGAAAACGGTCAACATAAAGTCGTGCCATTTTACGAAAGTTCTCACTACCTACTTTTTTTTCACACATAGGAAAGTTAGCTATTAATGCATCAACGCAGCCTTTATAAAACCCGTTTCTATACACAGCTAATCTTTTAATGTGCGAAGGATTTTCGCAAAAATGCTCCATTGCACTTGGATCGCCCGTTCGCAAATAGCGAGTAAAAGCATCAATATATTGATTGGTACTCATTGGCGAACCACTTCTTTATGAGATATATTTAAGCGACTTTGTGACTCGCTTTGATTCAAATAGTTTTGCGCAGTTTCTCGCTCGCTCATAAGCTCTTCAAACGATGGAATATTAGCATCTCGCTCAACAAGCACTGGTCGCTGACCAAATATCTCAATTGCTTGTTCTAGCAAATCCCATACAGGAGTCGCTACCGGTGCTGCATGGCTGTCTATTAATAGTGACTGACCAAGAGCTGGATCCGGATCGTGCCCTGCAATATGAATTTCTCCAACAAGCTCAGCGGGGATCTGCTTTAAATAATCAAGCGCATCAATACCCGTGTTTTTACTACTGATATATAAGTTATTAATATCGATCAGTAAGCCACAACCAGAGCGCTTAGCCGCCTCAACTAAAAATTGAGGTTCATCCATATCACTTATAAAATCTAAATAGTTACTTGGGTTTTCTACTAAGATTGACCGACCTATGCCCGTCTGGTAACAATCAATCCCATTAATTAAAGATGCAAGAGCGTCTTGTGTGCGAGGTAAAGGCATTAAGTCTGCAAAATATTTACCCTCAGACTTAGACCAAACTGCATGCTCAGATACCAGTGCTGGTTGAAACTCATCAATCAACGCTTTAACTCGTTTAGTATGAGCAAGCATGGCTTTATGATCAGAGCCTAACGAACCACCAACACCATGAAAACTAATATCAAAATTTTCACGTACAGCTCTCAAATAATTTAACCGAGGTCCACCTGCTACAAAATAATTTTCTGTATGCACTTCAAACCAAAGATTATTATTTGTAACTGGCTGTTCTACTGGTAAAGCTAAAATGTCGTCAAGATGTTCTGGCTTTAAACTTAGGCCGGCACCTAATTGCTCCCCAGCAACAATGTACTGGGGAAAACCTGCTTTATTAACCTTCAAGCGAGCCTTTACCATTAGGAGTTACAACTGATTCACATACGCCTTTAGGTGCATATGTCCATGCGTTAGCTTGGAAGTCTGTAGTTGAAGTGCCTTCACAACTTGTTCCTGCACCTGCTTTACAATCATTTTCACCAGCTAAAGCAATACCAAAACATTTATCTTTACGACCGCGAACTTTATCACCAGCTACCCAGCCTTTAAATTGTTCTTGTACTTTTGCTGAAGCACCTTCTGCAACTGTTAACTGGCTGTTAGGACCAGCTACTGCGCCTGCACTTAATACTGCTGCTGATGCGCCAATTAATAAAGCCGTAGTTAAATTTACTTTTTTCATTTGTATGCTCCTGATTAAAATATTTTTTCTTGTTTTATCAATGGATGTGAATAAACATCCACATTCTCATAAACAAGTACAATAAGGATAAGCGGTATCGCCGTTTTATCAATTTAATAGACCTATTTGCATAAAAATAAATTTCAAATTAAATTTCAAAAATATTGATAACAATAAAATAAAAAAGATCTCAACTTGTAACAAGTCCAGAGTAACGCATTGATATTTAAACACTACTTACACTAAAAAATAACAGTAAGGTGAATAAAATGTTAATTAAATATTTCAACAAAAACAGTTATAGATAGTCAACTGCAGTTAAATTACGATTTAATCTGAACCCTAATTAAGAGATATATTAGGCTCTATTAACTTTTGAGGATTAAAATTTGTTCTTTTTCGAAGAGGCTTAAACGCGATGCGTAGTTTGTAGCTTAGTGAACTCTATAACGGCCCCTACTCACGCCTCTTACCTACACCCGTGCAGACAAAAAAGAGCAAATTAATTAGGTAGAAAGTACCAAAATGGCAGCGTATGTTTTATCTTTATGTTGTGGTATTGCCTATATATGGGAGCTAAAGTATAGGAGTATAGAACGTGAGTATTGAGGAAAACCCCGTATTTTATGCAGGGTTAGTTAAACATTTTTACCGAATTACGTAAGCGTTATAGGCTTAAAAATTAACTTGTCGTTTTTTACGTTGGTTATTAAAATAAACAAGTAACGCAATAACAATTAATATATAAGGGAAAGCAATTACCCACTTTTCTTCTAATTGCTTTTGTTTTTTATACCATGAAATATCGTAAATAAGATTCTGATCAATGCGTAGTTCGTAAACATCAATAGCACCTCTGTTTTGAAGTATGTTTAAAAACGCAGTCTTTCCAACCCACTCTTTTCGTACATCATCACAATAAAGTGAATCGATACTCATCGGAATTTCATAAAATTTAGAATCATTTAATTTAACCGATGAAAAATATTCATTGTGTCGTCCTGAGCAACCAACATGGGTGACAACACCTGATACCTTTTCTAAATCTTTATACTCTGCAATTGGTATATCGGGTCCAAAAGAGAGCCTAAGTGATATTACAGCCGACACTAAAAATAACGCAATAAGAGCAACTTTCGTTATTATCGACATCGAAATTGTCCCTCTGCAATCTTTAAACGTGTATACGTAATAATTACACCCCTTGGTCTTTTAAATTATTTACTTCACAGCAAAACAATGATTACTATCTATTACTTTACAACAACTTACCAATTTAAGTGTTGTATTATTAGTAAAGGATTGTTGAGAATATTATTACGCTATCTGCGTTATTTATTTAGCACCTTAAATTTTTGTACCGTATTTCTATCGGTGCCTCTCGATTTGGCTGCGTTTTACTGTGACTTGATACGGAGCGTCATCACCTATTATTAAAGCGGTATCAGTCCACTCAACGTTAGCCCAGCGAGAATATGCATCTTCTTTAGAAGTAACACTGCCTAATGCCACTAATTGATGATAACTGCTATCTCCAATGTGAACTTTGCAGTTAACATTATAAATATCCCCTTCTTTTTTTAACGTAACAACAGCAGTATAAAAACCTTTGCCGTATTTCCAATCAGGGCTTCTACTAATCAAAATCACATCTTCTAAAGAATACGTCACTGTACTTTGAAGTGCAGTATTAATAAATCTATACGCTAAAAATGAGTACGAAGTAGCTAATAAAATAATGACGATTAAGTCTAAACCACTCAATTTTTTAAAATTCATAATTCAAATATCTACCTTCATATCACCATAAAAAAACCAGCTATAAAAACAAGAGCAAGCTCTATGCGTCACCTAAACAGTTAGGTTCACCATCAGTAACAGGCATAAACCAATATAGAGTTGCCTTAAATAGTAAACTTAAAAGTGCGATAGAAACTGTTAAAACAACTTCCACTTTGCTGATTTTTATAAATTTATACTTTAAAGTCTATTATAAACTACCAAAAATTGAACTAAAATAACGAAAATTTTTTACAACTATTATTACCAAATTATTTATCTAACCATGGCGGTCTTACATAAACCACTTTGCTTGAATAATCTAAATCTTTAACCCAATATCGGTCTCTGCAACCAAATTTCCATAACTTAGCACCAGCATCCATTGTATTATCCGTTAGGTCATTGCTTCGTTCTAAAAATGGCCACATTAAATAAGTTGCAACTTCGTCGCATTTAGTAAGATGGATAGCCCAGTTTTTAAGAACTTCGTAGTGCTCATCATCATAAGGAAAGTACTCTATCCAATACTCAGTAATCGCTTCATAAAGCACACCAAAAAGCGTGTTAACTGAAGTGCCTGGAATTTCTATATTTGAAGGGGCAATTTCAACTTTAAACCCATTGTCTATAAAAGTAATAATGTCGGCGTTGTAATCTTCTTCAAGCAAAATGGAGCGTAAGCTCGATACGTGTAAAGAAACAATACGTTTAAGCTCTTCATCATCACACTTAACGTAGTCTAAATTGGGTGTTTTATACCCCCATCCAGGAATAGAATCAGCATTGTTTTGTATTTTTGACAATCTATTACGTATATCTTCGTGTTCATCAAAAACTGACCACGCAATTTCTAAGTCATCTTTATTATGAATAGCATTAAAGAAAAAATAATGGTCAATTTCATTTTCAATATCAATTGAATCAGGATCTTCACTATTTCGCTTTAGTATGTCTTCTAATAATTTTAGTTTTTGATTCATTAACATCTCTTAAAATGACTATTATGCAGGCAGGAGGACTTAAATGCTTCCTCGTAATATATTGATTTTAGGCTCAATACTATTCCAATGTTCTCCAACATATAACCGACAAGACATACGTGGAAGCAACCTTAAAAGCTTACCTTGTATTGAGTTATTACTTTTAACTTGTTTAGTTATTTCTTTTATTAACCATTGCTCGTTAAAGCCCGCCCATTCACCGGTAATGCTTAACAAATTAATTGATACAACTGGCGCTACTTCTTCGTACAAAATACTGCGTAGGGTTTCTATAGAATAGGGAGATTCAGAACAAATACGTATTATATAGGGGTAATTTAAAGTTACATCAGTGTCCAAAAACAAGTCTGCCAGCGCTATCCAAACAGGTTTTCTTTGTTCTATATCGCTGTCTGTAAAGTTCAATATGCTCACCCTATTATGCTAACTTGGCATTAAAATACCACCTATCACCAAATTCAACTAACATGCTTTTATAAATTTAACTCTATGTAAATAAAGTCTATATGTAAAAAGTGACGTATTCGTTAACAACAATATGGTTTATTAAAAAGGTATTATATGAGAGGCACTTAACGCTACGCTGAATGGTAAGTTTGGAGTGCAGCAAATGTGTAGCCATGATACAAACCTTTGTTGCATATTTACTTTGGCTCACCTTTCCAATACCTTTTAAATCTCTTTAATATAAAAATATAGAAAATGGATACGACAAAAATATAAATAAAAAGAGCGAACATCATAATAGCTTGAGTTTTAATGTAACCCGTAATAATAAACATACCGTAAATAGCAAACGCCCAGTATATAAAACCTAAAACTTCATCAATTAGTGTAAATTTAGATAGGTAATAAACCCATTTTTTTAAATGGCGTAATAAATTTCTCATACATTAATTCAATTTATCTTTATTGCGTTTTAGAATTACAAATATAAAGTGCATGCAAACAGCTATTTCCTATACTTAGCCGAGTACAAATAATGTGAGCTTGTAATGGTACAGTTAAAAAACTTGGCTGTAGTTAAAGTTCTACTTTATCATTCAAGCGAATGCATAAGATACTCAAACCCCGCATCAGATACATTACACTCAATCAAAATATATGCTTTTTCAACAACACAATAGTCTAAGGGCTTACCGTTCAATTGCTTTTCTTCTTGTAAAAGTTCAGCACACAGATCGGTCATTTTTTCTATAAACACTAAGATCTCTTTAGCCGTCGTTTCATTTGATATTTGATTATCTAAAATTGGTTGGATTAACTTACCTTTTTTAAGATGCTCGGCAAAATCAATGATTACGGTGCTAAGTGGCTCATAATTAACATTCATATTTTTAATCTCATACAGCAAAGTTTGAAATGGGATTTCGATTTTTTGATAGGTGTTTATTTTTGGCAAGTAAATTTGATTATTCTGAACAAATAATACATACACTGAAAAATTAAATAGTGTGTTAGTTAAAAAATTTAAAACAAGTTCCTGAAATTAACTCTAAAGGCTTTAAGTATTTGGAGCCCACAAATTAAGAGTTTAGCATGACTGTCTTGTGAATTATTCACTGTAAAGACCAATCGGCAATTAGCTTAATTGATACGTGATCATCACTGCAGTCAACAGTTTCGATTAACTGCACCATTTCAACTTCTCTTTCATTTAATAATTTATCATCTTGATTATAAAGCCTAATATAACCAGATTCGTCGCTGGCAGAACTGCCAAGCATATGTACCGCTACACTCTATATCGCTAGCAACTTTAAATGTAAACTTTCGACCATTAATTATCATCTAAAACCCTAAGACTCGTGTAGCACCGAAATAACCAGCACAACTAGTTATTAATAATTTAAACAACATATTAAGCTTACCAGCGTAAACCGTATTTTTTCTTAATTCTTTTATATAAGTCAAGCATGCTTTCATCCTTTGCAAACCCTACTATTCCTATAAATACAAAACCACTCAATAGCACTAATGATATTACTAAGGTAAATATGAGTTTTAGCGTAATTTCCTCATTTGAAGCCAACACTATATAGATAATAAACAGCCCAAGTATCGCTGCCGAAAAGCAAACTACACGTCGAATAATAACCCAAGAAATTGCCATATATTTACGTAAAAAACTCGGTGAAGAAGCTCTATCCGGATAGATATACCATACGAATAAACAAGCTATTGCTATAACAATTAATATTCCAAACCAAAGAGGCATATAAAACCTTAAGTAAGTTACCAACGAAATTCAATGTCTAATTAATAAACTAACAACAACTTACTAAAATAAGCGACGAAGAAGTACAAGCTAATTGATTTTTGTTTTTTAAAAGTCGGATACATTAGCATTTGTAACCTTTCAGGATTAAAATTTGTTCCCTCTATGGAGATTTAATCGCATCTCGAGGCGAAACCCAGTGACCTCGTTAATCGCTCCTGCGTAACGCTACATCGGCTCTGCATTGCCTAAATACTAAACACATTGCTGAAATTTAACCTCGAAAAATAAACAGATCCTAATATTGTGCTAGATATACTTGTCATTTACCTTCCCCTGACTCCTTAATATCCTTTAACATGTCTTGATAATCTTGCTCTGTTTTAGGACCAATTAAACACGGGCTTTTTGAACTATTCTCACCTAAAGCTTTCTCCGCTTTTTTATGTATTCTGCTTTGCTCTCGAATAGATTCAATATTATCTTCTAATACTTTCAATATTTTTTCACTTTTATCCAGATAAATTGTAACGTTCAAATTTCATTGCTCTTACACATTATTTTTCTACTTTAGTATTGGGCGGGGCATCCATAAAATGAAAACTCCCCCAAAGTAAAATCAAAAAAGCTAATGGAAAAAAAGCAACCAAAATACTATATTCGTTAATTTTGTCACTAAGCCTATAACACCCAAAAAACACTAAAGGGTAAATTAATGTACCCCATAAAAAAAACTGATTCATTATTCTATTAAACAAGGGTATATGAATATGTGAGTTACTTCCCAGCCCCATGAGGCTAGCAATAACTATAAATGGATATACGACTAAGGGAATAGCTCCAACAACTAACATAGCAATTCTAACAAACTCAGTCATATGATTAATGCCCTATATATTTTAAAAAACTAACGCCGTAACAAAGCGTGCATAACACCGAAATAGAATAAAGATTCAAATTTTAAGTAAATAAATAGCAAAATATTTGACTACAATTGTAGTGAAAAACGAATAGCAGCCAAACGTTTAGCGTCTGTTTTTATTGCTTTTTTTATTAGATTAACTACAAACTTTAATTTAGCTGTTTATGTATTCAAGTCTACATTTTTCAGCTAATAAATCGAAATTTGATATTTCTATGCACGCAAAATAATCTTTTACTGATCCGATTGTCTGCTCAATACTATCATGTTCATCGCATTCATATTCTATGGCTATTCCAATAATTTTTTTCATTATTTCATCCCAAGAATAACGTTTTTCTATGCTACCTTCCTCAATATCAAAGGATATGAAATTTTGTTGGTTAATGTCATATGCATAATGTATATATCCACCTATATCAGCCCAAAGTGGAATAATATCACCCAGCATATAGGCTGCTTGCTCCTCTTTATTAAGGAAATATACAACAGGGCAAGTAAAGTAAATATCTAATGGATAACTGAGTTTTTCATCAAGTACGTCATTAAAAAAATGAGGAATATTAAACTGTTTTATAAGCATTTTTGCTTTTTCAATTGTTAAGTAATTCATGATCAATATTTCCTATCGCAAGGTTGTAAAATAATCCAACAGCCTAAATTAAAAAACGAGCTACTAAAATCAACCCTAAGCACTTTTAAAGTATTTGGTAATGAATTTAGACCCCATAATACAGGCTATTTTTCTTAAATAAGCGTAATTCGACAGCATCAATATTTATTTTTATTAATAAACAAACCATATCCGAGTTCCTGCATTGGATCAATTGGTTACTATATAGTTACCTCGCATATAAAAGGGAGTTTAATCTAGTTTTTATGGGTGTTTTAGACGATGTTTAGGTAGCTTTATTACAACTAAAAAAGCACTTTTTAGCAGAGCGTATTTCGTAGTAGTTAAAATGTGTATTAAGCAGGGTTTTATATACGTTATTTATTATGAAGTAACGCGTGTTTGCTGTAATGCTATTGAATAAATTCAAAAATAGCTGCATTACTTGCCTTAAACAAACACGCTTCTGTAAATTTAATCTTTACAGATGAACACAATTGGTGAGTTAGCTTAAAATGTACTGTTATGTGTACTTTTTAATTTAGCAAAAGTTAAGCCCATCGTTGCACCAAAAGCAATATGTAACACCAAGGTTAGCACAGGTGCCATAATCCCCATTGATAAGCCAAACAGACCAGCACCACTCATCGGCATAGGACCTATCATCATTAATAACCAAGCACCCACACCAAAAGTAATACCCTTCATTACTTGTGAGTTACTTGGCAATAAATCATTTACAAGTAGATACGACTTTTGCTAAACAAAGTCATAAATTAAATAAACGTTAGTTGCTGCAAGCAATTTTTAACGTGATTTTTGGGCCCATAAGCACCAATGACAAATTGGTTTAAATATAATCATAAAAAACTAAATCCTGTAATTTCGCTTTATCAGTATGTTGGTTTTCGTGACAATAATTGCGCATTTTTATTAGGTCATCTATTTAATCTAATTGAGAAATTCACCAATTAATTTTAAATAAAACACAGCCAGGTGTTAATTAAATACAGTAACGCCTACTTTTTCACATTTACTGTTTTACAAACGTTACGCCTATTGGTGGTTTCCCTTCAGGTAGGCGAGTTGAGTGCATTTGCGATACTAGCCATTTACCATCTACTTTTGTAACCACTACACTTTCTAACCAAAACACGTCCATGCTCTTTTTTTCACTTTTAAGATTTGCTTGATTCCAATAATTAATAAAACCAGTATCGCCAACAACTTTCGAACTAATCACACTAAAATAGTTAGTTCTTGTAAACTCCGAAGGATTAACTGCATTAATAAAATCGTTCATAGTCCACACTTCACCGTGTTCTAAAAGTAAAAATGAATCATCTACTGCTGCGCGCATTTTATCGTGATCGATATTAGAAACAGCTAAAAAAAGGTCACTCACAGGTGTGAATATATTGTCTTCTTCTGCTGCTGCTTGTATTGATGATGAAAATATAAATAATGCGATAAAGGTAAGTATTAGTTTCATAGTTTATGTAATGTGTAATTTGCTCAATAGGTACAAGTGTATTTGAATAACTAAACATTCACAATTGAATTAAAACGAATACAAATGTTTATAAAAAGCACTATGTGTAATGCTTGTAGTGGTAATGCTCTATATTTGTTTTAAACAACAAAAAACGCCCATAAGAGCGTTTAAGTTTTTATTCGTTTGTGTATTAAATCAATTTTGGGTAGTAAATTTAACTCAAGCAGTTATTTTCAAAACTAAAAGCGTTGAATCTACTTATAATCAGCCACTTATTAACCGGCAAATTAGCTACTCTTCTAACCATTCAATTGCAGCGGTGGCATTTTCAAAATATGCCATTTCCCCAGATACAGCATTATTGCCTATTTTTGCGATATTTGATTGCCACTTTTTATTGCCGTAAATAGCGACCCTTTTCAGCTCATTGTTATGTTTTTTACCTAGCTTTAAGTCATCAAAAACACATTTAAAGCCAACACCTTGAAGTTCTATGCTGTCAATTAGTATACTTATTACGGGGTGTTTTACTTGCGAGAGGGCTGAATCAATCTTAGGGGTAATGTTTTTATAATCTTCGTGAGTAAGCTTACCAACAGCCTTAAACGTTAAAAAAAACTCACTGCCTTTGCCTTCAATATCAATCGATAAACCATGGTTTGAATGTGCCATCACTTAATCTCATTCTTCAATTAAGCTTTGAGAGTACGTTACATTAGATTAATGAATTATGAAGCAAATGAAAAAAACACTAAGGTTAAAGTAAAAAGTGAGCATGTAGCTCACTTTATATATGTTTAGGTTTAGGTTTAGGCTTATGTATTTTGTACACGAGAAATTTGGTTACTTACATCCGTTAAATGACCCGTTTTAAGCCATACTTTTGCGCCATTATTCCCCGCTTTAACATTAACAGTGCTGTTAATAGGCACTCTTAGCCAACTGTTTTTTACCAAAGTATCAGCTTGTTCATCAAGTGAGCCTTCAAGTACTAGCAGCTCAGCCCCACCTTGTGCATTTATTACCATGTCGGCGTTAGGTTTGAAAAGTAGTAAGCTTACTTCTTCAAAGGTGTCTTTGTATAAAGGCGTTACTGCTACATTTTTAAAATTAGAATGTGCCGCACTTTGCATTAAATCTGTTTGCAAGCGTACATGCGTTCTATCATCTGGCTGAAACTGCCATAATTTTACAAATATAATACAACCGTTTTTAGACCCTGGCTTATGTTTTGACTCAGGCGGGTTACGAATATAGGAGCCAGCCGGAAAGTCGCCATGCTCATCTTGAAATACACCTTCAAGCACAACAAACTCTTCGCCGCCGGTGTGTATATGCGGCGAAAACTCACTGCCTGGTGCGTAGCGAACAATCGTTGTTGCACGAGCAACTTCATCGCCTACTCTATCAAGCGCTCGTCTATCTACTCCAGCCATTGGCGATGCAACCCAGGCAAGTGTTTCACTGTGCACAACAACTCGTTTACTAAAATCGGCAGCAATTTTCATACTTAGCTCCTAACTATAATTTGGCTTAAACCTAAACTTATATGATTCTTAAATTGTAGTACTAAGCAGCAACACTTGGACGTTTTGCCACTTTTTCTTGCCATGCAACTAAATGTGTTAATTCACTTGGAATTGCTATTTGTGCAAACCCTGCAAATACAAGCCCTGCATACAATGTAATATCAGCAATACTAAATTGTTCACCAGCAACAAACGCTGATTGCTCTAGTACGTCATTAAAATAGCTAAAACCTTGGCGCGCTTTTTCACCTTGCTTTTCACCCCAACCTGCATTTTGATAAACTTCAAGATCTGGTCCTAAGCCATCAGTTGCATGGTGAAAGTATGTTGCCACAGCATCAAGCACCATAGATTCCGCACGTTTTTGCATCATATTAATAACTGCGCGCTCTTTTGCAGTTTTACCCATTAATGACGGACCTTCAAATGCGGTATCAATATACTCGGTAATAGCCGTACTTTCAGATATAAACGTGCCGTCATCTAGTTCTAATACTGGTACGCCCGCTAATGGATTTTTAGCTAAAAAAGCGTCAGTTCTGTGTTCACCATTTAATAAATCAACAGGTACAAATTCAACATTTGCAGTGGCATTTTTTTCAGCTAAAGCAATACGAACACGAAGTGGATTTGGGAAGTTTTCTACATCATAAATTTTCATAATTATCTCTTATATTTTTTGTTAAAAGTAAATAAAACGGCACTACCTACCTACCGATAGGTAATTTATATTACTAAACTAAACTTAAGTCAACGTTTAAATTTTTCTTATTTATAGGATCTAACTTAATTTATAATAAAATTAGTGTGTTGCTTAAAAATAAAAACGCTTGTAAATAACTACCTACTGGTCGATAATTTTATTATTGCGAATAGGAAATATTAAAATGAGTAAGAAAGAAGCTTTATTAAAAGCAGCTGAAAACAAGGTACGTCTTGGCGGTTATAGTAATTTTAGTTTTAGAGAACTTGCGAGTGAAGTTGGAATTAAAAGTGCAAGTGTTCACTACCATTTTCCTACTAAGGCTGATTTAGGTGCAGAGCTTGCGCATCAATATACTAATTCGTTTTTAGCTGCACTAGGTGAACCAAACGAACTTAAAGCGAGCGGTAAAAACCCGATAAATGTGTACACTCAACTTTTTAGAAGTGCATTAGTAACCGACAGAAAAATGTGTTTATGTGGTTTATTAGGAGCCGAAAGCGATAGCTTACCGGATAAAGTACGCCTTGAAGTAAAGCGCTTTTTTAACGAAAACCTAGCATGGCTTGCTGCTGCACATTTAGTTAATGGCGATCTAAACCCTACTCAATCGGCTATTCAAACTGTTAGCCTACTAGAGGGTGCAATGATGATAAGTAAAACACTCGACGATAACAGCTACTTTGAACTTGCAACTCAGTTAACGTAATAAAACTTAAATTTAGCGCACAAAAAAGCGAGCTATTAAATAGCTCGCTTTTTTTGTACTTAAAATAACGTAATAACTTACGCCACTTTTAGATATTACATTGCAGGTTTAACTTTATGCTTAGAATGCACAATAACTAACACAATTAAACCAAGTATAACGACTGCAGCACCAATTGGCTTATTTAAATCGCTTGATAAGTTAAGCCCTATTGCTGCAGTAGCAATATAAGACATTGTTACACCTGTTGCTATAACAGCTGGAATACTCGCAATCCAATGAAAAGCTCCACGGTCAAATAAGTACTTAGTTGCAAGCCATAGTACGCTTGTAGAAAGCAACATATTTGAGAATGCAAAGTAGCGCCAAATTAACGAGAAATCTAATTTAGTCATAAAGTATGCTATAGCAAGTATTGGTACAGCCACTAATAAACGATTACGTAAGCTTTGTGGAATATTGAACGCATCAACAACCGTTAAACGTAATGAGCGGAACGCTGTGTCACCAGAAGTGATTGGGAATACCGCAACAGCAATAATTGCCATAATACCGCCAAACACACCTAAGTAGCTGTTAGCTACATGGTTAACAACTAAACCTGGACCACCTTGGTCAAGTAATGCTTTTAAGCCTGCGTAACCATCTGGAAACGCTGCAATACCCGCAAGTGCCCATACACAACCAACAATACCTTCACACATCATAGCCCCGTAATATACTGGGCGTACGTATTTTTCATTTGTTAAACAACGGGCAATAATTGGCGCTTGAGTCGAGTGAAAACCACTAATAGCACCACACGTAATAGTAATAAACAATAATGGCCACGTTGGTAATCCATCTGGGTTTGGTTCTAAAAAGTCGTGAGCGTGGTCGGCTTCAAAATAAGCCAAAAAGTCACTTGGAACAGGTAAATGAGGAGCATTAATTAATAATGAAATAGCAATTGCCACTGTCATTACAATCATTAGAGCACCAAAAATTGGGTAAAATTTAGTAATAATTTTATCAATTGGTAATAACGTAGCTAAAAAGTAATACGCTAATATAGCCACAACCCAAAAGGTGTTGTTTGCTAATATTGTACCTTCAAAAAAATCAAGGTTACTCAATAAGCCCGCAGGGCTCATAATAAACACTACACCTACAAAAAACAGTAGCATGGCAGTAAATACAAGCATAAAGCCTTTAAATACCACATTGTAATAGTGACCTGCGATTTCTGGTAAGCTTTTACCGTCTTCTTTTATACTCATTACACCTGAGAAGAAGTCGTGTACAGCACCACCTAAAACGTTACCAAGTACAATCCAAACTAGAGCAACCGGACCGTATAAAGCACCCAGTATTGGACCAAATATTGGGCCTACACCTGCAATATTTAAAAATTGAATTAAAAAAGCACGTACAGGATGAATTGCTACGTAATCAACACCTTCGCTAAAGCGTTTTTGTGGTGTATCAACGGTTGAATCCAAGCCTGCTTGCTTTTCAACAAATGGACTATAAAACTTATAACCCAGTATTAAAATAGTAAGGCAGATAAAAAAGATTATCATAAAGCACGTTTCTCTTTTTGTATGTGTGTTATAGAGCGCATGTGTGTCGCCCCGCCTGTTCAATCCGTGAATAATCAACGATCTTAACAAAGCGCCATAACCCAAACAATAAGACGTTTAGCTAATACCATCGGCAATGTAAGCTACTATTTATGCAATATGTGTATTTAACAATCCACACAGCTTATTTTATAATCGCGTTTTATTTTAGACATAAAAAAAGCGATTTTACCTAAGGCAAAACCGCTAACACACAATGATTGGTTGTTTTCTACGTCTGTTTAAATAAACTTATAAAGGATTCATAAAATTACTAATTTGCTGATGCGTTAAGCTTGGTGTTGCTCCCGCGCTTTCGGCTACCATAGCGCCAACCGCACAAGCAAAATCAACAGCAAATTGAGCATCATCGTTACTGCATAATTGATAAATTAGTGACCCTAAAAAAGAATCTCCTGCGCCTACAGTATCAACCACACTAATTAAGTAACCAGAGTTGTAATAGTTAACACCTTTAATTGTTAACAATGCACCGTGGCTACCCTTAGTAACGCATAAATATTCTGTATTTGTTTGCTCTGCAATAAACGCTAAGTTTTGCTCAAGCGAGTGGTATTTACATCCCATTGCTTTTGCTATTTCGTAAAGCTCTTCATCATTTAATTTAACAAAGTCGGCTTTATTCATTAAATCTACCAGTGTTTCTAGCGTGTAATGAGGCGCACGTAAATTTACGTCAAATACTTTAAAGTTAGCTACATCAACGAGTTGTTTTAATGTAGCCAGTGATGCTTCACTTCGACCGATTAAGCTACCAAATACAAACACGTCGCTATTTTTAACTTTATCGAGTAATGCGTCAGTAAGTGCTATGTTATCCCACGCGGTATCACCGACTATTTCGTAACTTGCCGAGCCACCACTGTCGAGCGTAACTTCAACAGTACTGGTTTTTTTATCATTATTAATAGCAATGTATTCGCAGCTTACGCCTTTACTTTTAATTTCGCCTAAAAGCTCAGTGCCTAACTCGTCGTTACCTACTGCACTTATCATGTCGGCTTTGATGCCTAATGAGTTAATACGCACACACATATTAAGCGGCGCACCGCCTAAACGTTTACCCGAATCAAAGCAATCCCACAACACTTCGCCAAAGCAGCTAACACTTACGTTCTCGCTTGATTTATGATTAATTAAAATACTCATTATTAATTACTCTTTTGATCAAGCACAGCTTGCATAATGGTTTTAATTTTGCTGTTAGGTGCATACAGCGCAGCAATCGATTTTTTATACTCAACAGTAAAGCTGTCGTTATTTTCAAGGTCGCCAAACAAGCTGGTTAACTTTAAAAATGCACATGGGTCAACAACGGTTTCTTGTGCGTATGCATTTAGCTCTTTATACATAGCATCTTGAATATCAAGTTTAGCGCCGTTTTCACTCACGCCTTTATCGCTGTACAAACACCACGTTGCAATAACTAATGCTGCAAGTGATACATCATGACCCTTTACTAAGTTTTCGTTTATTGATGCAATTAAAAACTTAGGTAATTTTGCTGCACTTTCAGAGCAAATACGCGCTAAACCATCTTTAATATTTGGATTAGAAAAACGCTCTATTAACGTGTCTTTATAAACTTCAAGGTCAATGCCTTCTAGCGGATCAAGTAACGGGGTTACTTCTTTATCCATAAATGCACGTAAGTAAGTAGCAAATAATGTGTCTGATACCGTTTCGTCAATAGTGCCATAGCCATGAATAGAGCCAAGTAAACCAAGTACCGAATGCCCTGCATTTAATAAGCGAATTTTCATTGTTTCGTATGGCGTTACATCAGTTACAAACTGTGCACCTACGGTATCCCAATTTGGGCGACCGTTACAAAACGAGTCTTCTATAACCCACTGCATGAAAGATTCACACGTAATTGGCCACTCGTCGCTTACGCCGTAAGCTTCAACTACGTAGTCAATATCACTTTTTTTAGATGCTGGCGTAATACGATCAACCATTGCATTTGGAAAAGTAACATTTTGTTCAATCCACTCGCTTAGTTCTTTATCTTGCTCTTTTGAAAAAGCTAAAAGCATTTTACGTGTTACGTGGCCATTGTGCTGAATGTTATCGCACGACTGCACTGTAAACGCGCTCAAGCCTTGCTCTTTACGCAATTTTAAAGCGGCAGTAATGTAACCAAACGCTGTAATTGGGTCGTTCGGGTTATTAATGTCGTTAATAATGTCTGGATTGCTGTAATCAAACTCACCCGTTACTGGGTTAAAGTTATAGCCACCTTCGGTAATAGTAAGCGATACCACTTTTGTATCGCTGTGTGCTAGCTTATTAATTACCGCTTGTTTGTCCTCTGGTGCAAACAAAAAGTCGATCATTGAACCAATAACTTTATTATCAATTTTACCGTCTGGGTGTCTTACCGTAAGGGTATAAAGGTAATCTTGCTGCTTTAAAATGTCACGCAGCCCACGGTTACCTTCTAAAAGACCAACACCACAAATGCCCCACTGCTCAGAACCTGGCGTTTTTAAAAGCTCGTTAATATAAACGGCTTGATGGGCGCGATGAAAGCCGCCCACACCAATATGTACAATGCCCGCTTTAAGTGCGCTACGATCGTACGTTGGTGTATCAACATGGCTTGGTAGTTGAGCCAAGCTCTGCTGGTTTAGCCCTGTTACAAGAGCGTCAGTGTGTTGTAATTGCGTCATAGTGCGGCCTTACTCAAACAAAAAATAAAATATAAATTATGATACGAAACTAATATCTCAAACTGTATTTACGATACTGTATTCAATACTTTATGGCGTTTTAACGACCAGTAAGCAGTTACAAAGTAAATTACAGTACAGATAAAACAGATTATTTCGAATTGCGATTTGTTCGCACCATAAATGCTCATTGTGTCGCTAAAGAACATGACTTGGCTGGCAAATACAAAAATAACAATTAACGAAATAGTAGAAATAGCATTAAGCAGCTTACTAAACATAGAGCTATCTATTACCGGTTTTGGTAAATCTTTAGCTTCTGTTGCTTGGTACTCTTTAATTGCTTTTAACTCTTGCTCGTCGGTAGCAATTTCACTCGTATAGTCCTCACCTGCACCGTATTTTTTAGCAAGTAAAGTGTAAATAACGATTGTGAAAATCCACGTAGGAATAAACAAGTAGTAAAATGACATTACATCAATGGCGTTTAAACCAAAGCCAAACACAAGCGCTAACGCCCAAGATGCTATAGCCGGTACGCTGCGGGTAATATTTTTATATTTAGCCCAGTAACGTGTTAAACCAATTTTAGGAAACAATACGTGCTCAGCAAACACAATGCCGCCTACTGGTACAACTAATAAGCCTGCGTATGTTAGTAGCGGTAGCATTTGTGAAAATACAAATGGGAAACACGCAATAATCACCGTAACAACACCCACTATAGCGGTTGTACGTTCACGTGATTGATTTACAAATATAGATTGTGCTGCAAGACCAGCGCGGTAAAGGTTTGCGTTAGCTGTAGTCCAGCCAGCAATTATTACAATAACAAATCCAGTCCAGCCTAATGCATGGTATGCAACATCACCCGGATCAAGCGATGAAATAGTTGTTTTAAGTAATACAGCAACACCTGCGCCCATAATACCGGCAGAGATCCACGCTAAGTAATGACCAAAAAACATGCCCACACCAGAGAACAAACCATAGCTTTTACGTTTAGCAAATCTAAAAATAGCCATGTCAATCAAACCAAAGTGAGTAATTGAGTTAGCAGCCCATGCAAAACCAATTACTTCTAGTAAGCCAATACCTTTTTCGCCATCGGCATTTGTACCGGTCCATATGGAGGAGTCTCCTATGGTCATAAAGTCACTAAAGCTAGTTAGAGAGGTAGAACCTAATACGTGATTTGAAAGCTCAGGGAATAACGCGAACGAGCCTGCAATAAATATAACAAATAGCCACGGTGCACAAAGCTTTGAAAAGTCAGCAACCGTCGAAAAACCATACATCGCAACAAACACAACAATAGAGCCTACCGCTAAAACAATAGCCACAAACCAAAAGCTATTAGGGTACCAATCAAGTTGAGCTGGTATATCAAACAAAAACCGCACGGCCGTGGAGGATACCGTGATCATGGCGGCCGATATAACACTAAAAATAACCACATTAGCCCAGTTATAGAGCTTGGTCATTGAGTTACCAGCAATTTTGTTTAAGTAATTATATAAACTTAAGCGTGTTTCTACTGCTATAGGAGCCGTAATAAGCCACCAAGAACACATCGCTAAAAGGTTACCTATTAGTAAACCAAGTAGAATGTCGATGGTTGAAGCACCTAATGCAACAAACGTTGCACCAATAACAAATTCAGTAGCCGCAACATGTTCGCCAGCATACAGCCCAGCAAAATGTTTCCAACCGTGTAATCGGTTATTAGCAACGGGAAGCTGCTCTTCGTTTACATCTTTAAATGATTGTGTGTGTGGACTCGTTGCCATGGTATTTCCTATTGTTAACAGCAAAGTATTTAATACCTAAATACAGCGCCTTTTATAATTTAGTTATAAACGCGTAATTCCTTAATTTGTTTTGTTATTGTTAAAGCAATAACTAACAACGCTTATATTTTGCTATTTATGAACCAGTCAGTGTATGGCTACAAATAACAATTTTAAATGACTGTAAATTTACAGTGTTCTTTATTTCATCAATATTTAAAAATCACTACTTTTAAGCATAGGGTAAGTATTAAAAAACTGTTCCCAATGCGTTAAATGAGCAACATTTGGGTAGGCTTTATGTACATGATTAATTGCCTCTTGCATATGTTGCCCTCCGCTATAATGCAGCACTTGCATATTTGCATCTATTGCTGCACTTACACCGGCTTTACTGTCTTCAATCACTAAACAATGTTTAGGTTTTACACCCATTTGCTTAGCTGCATGTAAAAATAAATCAGGCGCTGGTTTACCGCGCTTTACTTCACTGC
This sequence comes from Pseudoalteromonas sp. TB64, assembly GCF_000498095.1. GTDB lineage: Bacteria > Pseudomonadota > Gammaproteobacteria > Enterobacterales > Alteromonadaceae > Pseudoalteromonas. The sequence goes on along the minus strand of NZ_AUTQ01000117.1, from coordinate 10,509 downwards.
TCGTAAATACTGTATTACTAAAGTATTTACTTAAACTTACTACGCTCAACGCCTTGGCGGTGCGTGCTGGGCTGCTGCTTGTAGCAATACAAATAGGCACAGCTAAATTCTTTAGTACATCGCTTATACCATCGGTTGTGGTTAGCGATGTTTCAAATTCGTTTAAAAGAGCTTCTCGGTAATCACCTTCAAAACTCTCTGGGAGAGTGACATTAAATGCGTTAGCTATTTTTTGGCTTACTGTTTTAAAGTTACACCCTAAAAAATGTTGCTGTACATAAGCACGATCAATATCAACGCCCTTTTCAACAAGCATATTAATTAATACTTGAGCACTCAAAATTTCGCTGTCTATTACAACACCATCACAATCAAATATTACAAGCTCAATTTTAGTGTTCATTTTGCCACCTTATAAATAATAATTAGTTTAACGACTAGTATAACCAGTTTAGTAAAACTATTTTGGTGCAACCCTCAATAATGAGCATAAGCCCAGCGATTGAGCATATTCCCTTTATTGAATTGATATGTCAACACGTTGTAAGTATAAAACGCACCAGCTTGGTGAAAATACACGCAATTAAAATTAAAAACCTCTGTATTTAATCAATTTTATTAATATGCATATCGACTAAGGTCGTAGTACCAAAATTGGTGTTAACTCTAAACATACACCTGTTAAATTATTTCATCTGTTTTTCAAATCAGACCAATCTAATTAATCAGTTTTACCGAAGTTAAAAAAATGAATACTATCGTTAACAGATTAACAGCCAGCACCACTGCCGGCACTTTTAAATAGATGAGGTCGACAATGAATACTCAAATAAACAAAACAAAATTAACACTAAGTGCACTAGCACTTGCAATGGCATTACCGGCAAGCGCAGCGACTACGTTAACTAAAGACAACGGCGCAGCTGTTGGCGACAACCAAAATTCAATTACGGCTGGCGAACGTGGCAGCGTATTACTAGAAGACGTACAACTAATTCAAAAACTACAACGCTTTGCACGTGAGCGTATTCCTGAGCGTGTTGTGCATGCTCGTGGTACTGGCGCACACGGTGTGTTTGTAGCATCAAAAGAGCTAGACGATTTAACAATTGCAGCACCGTTTGCACAAGCAGGTAAAGAAACTGACGTATTTGTTCGCTTTTCATCAGTAATTCACTCTAAAGGTAGTCCAGAAACACTGCGCGACCCGCGTGGCTTTGCAACTAAGTTTTACACAGACCAAGGTAACTGGGATTTAGTAGGTAATAACTTACCTGTGTTCTTTATTCGTGATGCGATTAAATTTCCAGATATGGTCCACTCTTTAAAACCATCTCCGGTAGATAACATTCAAGATCCTAACCGTGTATTTGACTTTTTCTCGCATGAACCAGGTTCTACACAAATGCTAACGTGGGTTTACAGCGACTACGGTACACCAGCAAGTCTTCGTAAAATGGACGGTTGGGGTGTACATGCATACAAAATGATTAATAAATCGGGCGATGTTAAATACGTTAAGTTTCATTGGGTAAGCCAGCAAGGCATTGATAACCTTGACTCAAAAGAAGTGGCAAAAGTACAAAGCCAAAACTTTCAGCATTTAACACAAGATTTATACACTGAAATAAACAGAGGCAATTCCCCTAAATGGGATCTGTACATTAAAACGCTTGATCCATCGCAACTTGATGACTTTGATTACAACCCGTTAGATGCAACAAAAATGTGGTTAGATATTAAAGAAACTAAAGTAGGAACAATGACGTTAAACCGTATGCCAACTAACTTCTTCCAATCTACGGAACAAGTAGCAATGGCACCGGCAAACATTATTCCTGGTATTGAGCCATCAGAAGACCGCTTATTACAAGGTCGTATGTTTTCTTACGCTGATACACAAATGTACCGCCTAGGTGCTAACCACCAGCAATTGCCAATTAACCGTGCAAAAGTTGAAGTGGTTAATTACAACCAAGACGGCGCAATGAACTACGGTAACACTACAAGCAATGTGAATTACCAGCCAAGCCAAGAAAACGTAGCTGAAAACCCAATTGCACGCAGAAGTAATACAGAGCTTAAAGGCTTTGTACAACAAGCCGCGATTAAAAAGCAGCAAAACTTTGCTCAAGCAGGTGTTATATACCGTGGTTTTAGCAAACAAGAACGTACAAACCTAATTAATAACCTAGCGGGCGATTTAGGTAAAGTTAAAAACAGTAATGTTAAACACAAAATGCTTAGCCACTTTTACAAAGCAGATACTGAGTACGGTACACGCTTAACAAAAGCTGTAAAAGGCGACATTAAAGTAGTTAAACAGCTTGCAGCTAAATTGTAAGTAGTTAGTTGAAAACAATAGTTCCAACTAAACAAATTGCTACATAAGCAACCACAACCATGAGGAAGAGATTAAATCTCTTCCTCTTTTTTAAAGGTCATTTTTATGCGTAACTTATTAATTATATTTACCCTACTATTAAGTTTTGGCAATAGCGCTTATGCTCAATCAACTGCTACTACACAAAATACGAATACTCAAACCTCAAGTGAACAAACACAAGATCAGGTAAAAGAGCAATACCAAAGCTTATTTGCTTATTACTTTGCTGCAGCACGTACTAACGATACCGATGTAATAGAGCAATTTGTAGATGCTGGTATTCCTATCGACAGCTACAACAATAAAGGCTACACCGCGTTAATGATTGCTACTTACCATGGTAATAAAAAGTCGGTTAACACACTTTTACACTTAGGTGCTAATGCCTGTTTAGAAGATAACCGAGGCAACACAGCGCTTATGGCTGCGATTTTTAGAGGTGAATTTAGTATAGCTAAAACACTTGTATCACTTGATTGCGATAACGCGCATCAAAACAAAGCAGGTCAAACAGCCGAGCAATTTGCACAAACCTTTGGTCAACAAAAAGTTATTGAATTATTAGCACAGGTAAATAATGCAAAATAAACTGCACGCAACAAAAAGCCCTAAAATAATAGGGCTACTTTATTTATTAAAATTTACTGCTTAATTTTAATAGTCTGTCTTACTACTTGATTAATACATGTTAAAAACGATACGTTACTGAAGCACCTAACGTTTGAGGATTCACTACTGCAACATAACCCGTTGGGTAGGGACCACTTGCAGGTTCAACCGACATAAATGCTTCTTCATCTAATGCATTATTAATAAAAGCACTCACCAACCAATGATCGCTGTTATAGCTTATTGTTGCACGCGTAATTGTATAACCTCCGGCAACACGCTCTTCTGTATTAGTTAAATCGCCATAGTAATCGTCTACATAATTAGCGCTCACATTTAACTTTAGGCTGTCTGTAAACCAATGCGATAACCCTAAACTTGCAGTTATTTCTGGTGCTGAGTTTAATTCGTTACCCACTGCATCGGAATAAGTCGCTGATTCATCTATTTTAGTTTTTAATAAACCTAACCCTGCATGTAGCTGCCATTGCTCACCTAACATGCTATATGCTTCAAGCTCTAAGCCATAGCTATGTGCATCGTCAATATTAGTGATTTTTCGACTTGAGCTTAAAGCTTGATAACCATTAAAGTTATTGTAAAAAATATTAGCACTAATATTTAAATCACCATTATTTAGTACGCTACGCGAGCCTACTTCATAGGTATTTACTGATTCTTGCTCGTAGTAATAGTATTCTTGTGCAGCAAAGTCTAAGGCACCACCACCAGCATTATAACCACGACGAGCACTTGCCGATAAGGTCGTGTCGCTAGTTACTTTATACTGAATAGCTAACGTAGGTAGTTTTATCGTATTAGAATCATCTAATTGCTCAACTAATCTACTGCCACTAAAAGCCATATCAAAATTACGAAGTTGTTCTTCACGCTCAACTCGCAGCCCCGCTGTTAACGTAAGCTCATTTGTTAACTCAAAGCTTGTTTCGCCATAAATTGCTTTAGAGTCACTACTATCGTCACCAAAATAATTGGTTGCGCCAACGCTTTTAAAGTCTTGTTTACGGTCAAAATAAGCAATACCTACAAAGCCCGAATAAAAATCACTATTTAAGCCAAAGTTTAACTTACTATCAATTGTGATATTTTTTTCATCCATAAAAATATCAGACTCAGCACTGGCAAGTGCCTCATATGCTTCGAAGCCCCAATCATAATCCATATATGCGAGTAATATATCGAACGAAAAGTTATCATTTATTTTATAGTCAATATTTACCTGAGTCGTGTCTGACTGGGTATCCATATCGCGCTGAAATAAAGGCACATAATCAAATGGCTCATCGCCTTCAAAATACTTACGACCTGTATTACCCTCTTCACTGTAGGTAGAGTAAGTTAGCTGTACAGCTAAATCTGTTGTTGGGGTATACAGTAATTTTGCACGCGTACTACTGGTATTAAGCTTATTTAAGTTTTTATCTGTTGGATTGGTTTCATGTATCGTTGGGTTGCTAAAGGTTTCACCATTTACATATTGAGTAGACAAACGAAATGCTAATACATCCTCAATTAAAGCCCCCGAAACAACAGCGGCTGTATCAAGGTAACTATCTTGATTTCTATACCCAACGCGTACAGCACCTTCAAAATTTTGTGTTGGTGCTTTGGTTGTCATATAAACTGCACCACCAATGCTATTACGACCATTGCTAGTTGACTGCGGTCCACGGTATACCGCTATTTGCTCTATATCCCACAAACCAGTATCACCGGTTAAATCAGCTACAAATGGCTGACTTACACCATCAACAAGCGTTGATACTCTTGCTTTAGAGCCACCACTAAATGAGTTAAAACCTGTTGCACCACCATTACCCGACACACCGCGCATATCTGGCACGGCTCCAGTAAGTACCACTACATTTGCCATTTCTGCCAAAGCTTCTGAAACCGAACCTAGTTGTCCATTTTCTAATAGTGACTTATCTACCACTGCAACCGATGTAATCGTATCTTTGAGTGACCTTTCGATTTTTTCGCCTGTTACAATAATTGTATCTATTGATTCGCGACTTGTTTCATCAGCAAATGCATTGCTTTGAGCCAATAACAAAGAGCTTGTAATCATTAGTGAAAGTTTATTAGGCTTAAATGAAGCTACCACAGTTATTTCCTTTTATGGATAGTTGTTTTATTTTTCGAAAAAATAGCACAAACACACACTTGTTGCAATTGAGTTTAGTTATCATTTAGAATAGTAATATCATTAATAAGTGTTTTAATTTATGTTGCAACTTACCCTTTCTCTTATTTTATTTACTGCTACATCCCTGTTTTATCTTAGTAACCGCCACCAACGACTTCTAAGCAAACCCATTAACAAAAGCTGGCGCAAGCTCGCATTTATCCTTTTTGTTATTGCAATACCATTAGCCTTATATGCTTTTTCTAATGCGGCAGNGCCGTATTTTTTATCATTTTAATGATAATGCTCGCTTTAATAATAGTTCCGCTCGTAAGCCTGATTAAACACAAGGAAGTAAAATAATGTCATCTGCACAAAGGCAAAAAATAAAACCAACTTGGCTTGGCAAAAGTTTGGCTGGTTGTTTTTTAGGGCTAGCGCTAGCGTTTATTCTCGTTGCTTTTTTTGCATGGTACGGAGCGGGAGGCATAGATGCGCCCGACAAAGTGCAATTTAATATGTGGATGATACCCATTTTATGGTTAACTATTTTTAGCCTCACCTACCTGTTTAGTTCAGCAAAAAATGCTTGGCTGACACTTGGGGGCTTAAATATAACGCTATATAGTTTATTTATAATTTTAAGGAATTGGCTATGAGAGTAAGAGCCGATATTTTGCGTACCTACCAAGGTGTGCATACATGGACAGGAATAATTGCAGGTTTAATACTTTTTATAGGTTTTTATGCTGGTAGTTTAACCATGTTTAAACACGAATTAGCGCAGTGGGCAAACCCCGCCAGTGCACCAGTGACTAAACCACACACTAACAATCACCAAACATTAGTTGATCAAGCAATAACTAAGTACCCTGAGCAAATGGGTAATGGTTTTTCTCTCGATTTATTAACAAATCAAGCGCCACTATCTTGGTATAGCCAAGGTAAAGAGCGCGGGATGAAACTTGATAATCAATTACAGGTACTCTATCTAAACCAGCAAAATGATCTTGTAATACAGCAACAAAGTGAGAATAAGCTTGCAGATTTAATAGATTACTTACATCGAACCGCAGGGTTTGCAGGCGAAATTGGGCACGATCAATCAGGCGTATATATACTTGGTATAGCATCTGCGCTGTACTTTTTAGCATTGGTGTCTGGCGTAATTATTTTACTACCTACGCTTGTAAAAACCTTTTTTGCGATTCGAAAAGAAAAAGGCGCCAGTCGCTTTTGGCTCGATAGTCATAATTTAGTTGGGATCGCCAGCTTGCCTTTTCATTTAATTATAGCGTTTACTGTGGTGGTATTTGCATTTCATGATCTGGTGTATGATGGTCTATCAGCATTTTATGACGATAAATCCTTTTTTCAACGACCTGCCCCAGCAGCACATAATTATCATATTGCAAACTTACCAAGCATAAATAAGCAGCTCTTAGCGGCAAAAAACTACGCCCCAGGTTATGAGCCAATTCACATTACATTTAGTCGTTTAAATACAAACAGTCCGACAGCAACATTAAAAATGAGTAATAGCAGCGCTGTCGTTCGCGGACCTGATACCGACTACTTATTCTTACACCCCTATACATTAAAAGTACTTAACTCAAGCTATCCGCAAGGAGATGATGGTGTTTGGGGTAATATAGTAGGAAGTTTCTTTTCACTTCACTTTGGTACTTATGGAGGTGAATGGGGGCGTTGGGGGTATTTTGTTATGGGACTACTTGGCGCATTCTTATTTTACTCTGGTAACTTATTATGGCTAGACAAGCGCTTTAAACAAGATGCAAACAAACGAAGTACACGATTTATGGCAAATTTAACAATTGGTGTTTGCTTAGGGTCAATGATTGCAGTGGTTGCCACTTTATTACAAGCTAAATGGACTAACCAATATATGGGTAACGCAAATTACAGTTATCTCTATAGTTACTATTTGGTATTTTTTGCCTTTGTTGCTTATACCTTTTTTAAAGGAACTCACCACGCTAGCTATTGGGGCTTAATGGGTATTGCATTTTTATCTGCTGGAATGGGAGTTTCAACACTTATACAGGCTTTATTATCTGATGATTTTTTAAAATATTATCAAAGCGGTTTTGTTGATATTAGCGCTGCAGTATTTGCATTAATATTTTATTATAGTGCAAAAAAAGTTAGAAATAAATCAGTAAGCTATGCAGTTATACCTGCAAAATAATAAAGAAAAAATTAATGAGGCGTATTGCACGCCTCATTAAAGGTATAAATTTAGATTTAAAACATAAACTATTAAATATCAGAACCTTACAAGCATAAACTAAAGTAGATTAGTTTACTGTGCGTTTAGGCTTTTCTCGCGTTACAAAGTAGCAAATTAGCGAGCCCACTGTTACCAGTACTACCCCTTGCCAAAACGAAGCACTCAGCGTAATAGATAAATACAACGCCGAAATAATAGTAGAAAACACCGGTGTAAAGTACGAAAGCGTGCCCAACAGCATTAAGTTACCGCCAATAATAGCTTGATTCCACAGTGCATAACCGCTCCCTACTACTACACCGGCTAATAATAACGTCATGCTTGAGCTGAGTGAAAACGTTAATGGCGCTTCATTACTAAAACCATATTGCGCCCACAAGCTCATTGCCGTAACAGTAAAAAATAACGTAATGGCATTTTTACCATTACTCAGCTTTTGCGTAACTACGCAATAAATAGCCCATATAAACGCTGCAGCTAATGCCATTAAATAAGTAGCAGGATTATCAGCAAAGTTAGTAACAAGCGTATCGACCGACATTTCTTGATCGCCCGTAATACACCAAGCAACGCCTAAAAAAGCAATAATCATGCTTGGGTAAACCCAGTAACTTACTTTTTTGCGCCCAATAATAATAGAGAGCAATATTGTTAGCGTGGGCCATAAATAATTAATAACCGCCATTTCCATTGCCTGATGACGACTATTTGCCATACCAATAGAAAGCGCCAAACAAATTTCGTACGATACAAATAATAAAGTACCTACTACCAAGTAGCGTTTTGAAAAACCACTAAACTTGGGCACTCCCATAACCAAAATTAAAAATATCGCACTAACAGAATACATAGCCGCAGCACCACCAATGGGGCTAAACAACTCAGAAATATCCCGTAGCAATGCAACTAAGCAACTCCACAGTAATATTGCAGCGACTCCATACAGTGTATATTTATTTTTGCTTATAAAATCCATTTGCCAACCCAAAAGTACTACTCGTAAATTTGAAACTAAACTAACAGTAATTATTTAATTAAACAATTAAAGTTAATAGCTTAAACCTCTCGCCTGTTTTTAACATTCACCCTTTTTAGTAATTGACCTTTTGGTCAGTAAAGCTACAATCAATCAATACGTTAAACACGCAAACTCTATAATGACCACACAAATAAAACCAAATAAAAAAGAAGTTACACGCGAGAAAAACCAAAAACTAATTCTAAATGCCGCCGAGCAATTGTTTTCGCAATTAGGTTACGACGGGGCAAGTATGAGCATGGTTGCTAAAGAAGCGCAGGTGCCAAAAGCCAATATTTTGTATTACTTTAAAAGTAAAGATGGTCTGTACGAATCTGTGATCGACCGCATAATAGCTAATTGGAACTTGGGCCTCGATAACGTCACAATTAACGACGACCCAGCTACCGTGCTTTATAACTATATTAAAAGCAAAGTAATACTCGCCGTAAATCAGCCAATGCAATCTCGCTTATTTGCCAGTGAAATACTGCGCGGTGCACCTTATTTACAAAACTACTTTAGAACCAATACCCGCCCTTGGGTTAAACAAAAGGTTGATGTACTTCAAGCATGGATGGACGCAGATAAAATGGATAAGGTTGATCCCTACCATTTGCTCTTTACTATTTGGTCTACCACGCAATATTACGCCGACTTTCAGGCTGAGGTTTTACTCGTAATGAACAAATTAGAGTACGACGAAACCGATGTGGCACAGATTACGCAATCAATTGCCCACATAATTTTAAAAGGTATTGGTCTTAAAATACCTGAACAAAGTGAGACTTAACCCATGACCCCCTTTACTACACCCGATTTATTTGACGATCATCGCGACAACGTACAAGTAGCAGACAGCGGCCTTTACCACTTTGGTAAAAAAACCACATTTTATGGCAAAGTAGTTACCGTTACCTGCCCAGAAGACAACTCTTTTGCTGCCGATATATTGCATGAAAATGGTGAAGGTAAAGTATTAGTTATAAACGGGTTTGCGAGCAAACGCTTTGCGTTTATAGGCGATATTATGGCTGAGCGTGCCTTAAGTAATGGCTGGGAAGGCGTAATAATAAATGGCTGTTGCCGAGATATAGAAATACTTGCCACGATGAACTTACCTGTAATGGCGCTAGGCTCTACACCGCGTAGTACCTTAAAGCGCGGCTTTGGTGATAAAAACCAAGCTATTACCATGCTTAGCACTACTATTGAACCTAACGATTGGGTTTACGCCGATATTAACGGTTTAATCATCAGTAAAACGCCCCTTATTTAGCACTCAAAATCATATAAATAAAGACCAACTTGGTGCACCTTCGCACCAAGTTGGTTTGTTTTAACTCATTTTAGTGTCACTATTTTTATAGCCCACATTTATAAACCTCATACAACCCACCAAAACCTGACCAATTGGACAGGATTTTAATTTATGGCATTCCTCTTGCTTAGTCTAAACACTATAAAATCAAAACTACCGATTAAAAAGCGGAGTTATACCAATTGCATTAAATTAGTGATCTATTATAACGCGAAGAAAATAGCGTAATAACAAGGCAAAAATTATGACATATAGTTGTTCTCTATGAATAATTTTTAACGAAGTAAGTGCGCTATTTAATCCGATAGAATGATCATGTTTTTAATAAAATTGGTATTCATAACAATAATAACCAGCCCGCTTTTTAATCACTCTTAACTTAATAAGTAAGTACTTGGTCAGTTTTATAATAATGAGCTGCAAATGAGTGATAAAAAAAACAACAAAGGTATATTTTGCAATCACGGTCCTACCCTGTGGCAAACAAACCAGTCTGGTCTACTTGCAAACAATCGCTTAGCCGTAAAAGATGTATTTGCAGTAAAAGGCGAGCGTAACAGCGCTGGCAATCCACACTGGTTTAAAACAGATAAACCAGCTCAAAATACGGCAAGCTCGGTTAATAAGCTCATGACCGCTGGTTGTAACTTTATAGGCTTTACCCACACAGACGAACTGGCTTATAGCTTAGAGGGTAATAATATACATTATGGCGCTGCGCAAAATCCTAAATTAAAAGGGCATGCTTGCGGTGGTTCGAGTATGGGTTCGGCAG